>NZ_FOMM01000003.1:0-280483 GCF_900112625.1 Methylobacterium sp. 13MFTsu3.1M2 | reverse complement strand
TCACCGGTTTGCGGTGGTGACCGGGGAGGTGACGCCGCCGAGGGAGACCCAGGCGACGGCGTCCTGGCTCTCGCGCTTGATGAACACGTAGCCGGTCTTGTGCCAGGGCAGGATCGCGCTGGTCTTGTTGTCGAGCACCAGGTCGCCGCGGTCGGTGATCAGGGTCAGCACGGCGTGGCCCTCGCCCTTCTCGTCGATCACCACGGTCATGCGCATCGCCCGCCGCGGCAGGCCGGCCTCGGCCAGCATGTGGCGCTTGAGCAGCTGGAAGTCCTCGCAGTCGCCGATGCCGTCCTCGGCCAGGTCCCAGCGGTCGGCCACGTGCAGGTGGTCCTGGTCGGTCATCGGCTCGATCGCCTTGTTGACCCGCCGGTTCACCGACACGATCGTCGCCCAGGTGGCGGGCGTCAGGCTGATCCGGGCCGGCTCGCCCCGGTCCAGCGCGCACTCCGCCGCGTAGGTCTGGCAGAACGTCACCCACGCCGCGATCGGCTTGGCATCGCCCTGCACCCGGGCGCCGGCCTCGGTGGGCAGGCTCGCCAGCGTCTGCGCCTGGGCCGGGGCGGCGAGCCCCGCGACGGCGAGGACAGCCAGGGCCGCCCGGCGGCTCCGGGAGAGCCGACGCGAGGCGGGTCCCTTGACCAGGCCCTGCATCATGGAAACCGCGAACCGCATCGCCGGGACCCAACCGTTAAGCTCTCGTTAACGAAAGCTCTCACGCCGGCGGGCCGGCGGCAATCCGCCGATTAACAAAAGGTTAATGCTGTGCGCAACGCGGATAAGCGCACTCTCGGCCGGTCATCGTGACGCTCACCGGCCGTGCTCGAAAACGTGAAGGCGCCTCAAGGTGTTCTCCGACGAGATCCGCCGTTATCCCGGCACCGCGCCACCAAGAAGAAGCCTGTGGGCGGCAGGAGGAAGACGTATGCGTTGCGTTGCAGACAGAGTGGCCGGCCTCGTCCTGGCCGGGCTCGCAGCGGGAACCCTGGGGATGCTGCCGGCCTCCGCCGCGGCTCCGACCACCGCCCCGCCCGCGACCGACCTGAAGAGCGAGGGGCCGACGCAGCCGGCCAAGGTCCAAGACGGTCAGTACACCGACAAGAACGGTAACCCGACCTACCACGTCACGGACGGCGGCAAGATGGTCGACTGGTACACGATGTCCGGCTACGTCCGGTACAGCGCGAACTGCATGGCCTGCCACGGCCCCGACGGGCTGGGATCGACCTACGCGCCGTCGCTGGTCGACGCCCTCAAGGGCATGGACTACGCGCAGTTCGCCGGCATCGTCGTGGGCGGCAAGAGGGACGTGAACGCCTCGCAGGAGCTGGTGATGCCCGCCTTCGGCGAGAACAAGAACGTCACCTGCTACCTGCCGGACATTTACACCTATCTCCGCGCCCGCTCCGACGGGGCGCTCGGCCGCAACCGGCCGTCCGAGCACGAACCCAAGCCCGCGGCCTTCGAGAAGGCCGAGGATGCCTGCATGAAGTGAGGCCGCCCCGGTCCGGCTTCCCGCGCGGACCGGACCGGGTCGACACGCCCCGTTGCACCGCTCGATTGCGCACGACATACTCCGCCCAAGACGCTGAAGAGCGGGCGCCAAGCCTGCCGAGGGGGTCGCAGGGGGTGGAACGTGGCTCAAGGATCGGGAGTGCGCCGCCATCTGTGCGGCATCTGGACGGCCTGGACGGACGCGGCCGGGGCCGCCGACGCGGCCGCGGAGGTGGCGCTCGCGGTCGGTGACACCGCCCTGTCGCAGGTCGTCGCGTTCTTCTCCGCCGATTACGATGCCGAGATCCTGGCCCGTGCCCTGGAGACCCGGTTCCCCGGCGTGCCGGTGGCCGGCTGCTCGATGTCGGGCGGCATCGCCCCGGCCGGCGGCCTCGACCGCGGGCTCGTCGTCATCGCGTTCCCGGCCGAGCGGTTCCGGATCGTCTCGACCGTCCTCGACGCCATCGACCACCTCGACGTGGAGCGGACCGCCTCGGCGGTCCGGGCGCTGCGCCGGACCCTGGACCCGCTGGACCGGTGCCGCGATGTCGACGCGGCCGGCACGGGCCACCGCTTCGCCCTGTCGCTGATCGACGGGCTCGCCAACGCCGAGGAGACCGTGGTCTCGGCGATCGCCTGGGCGCTCGACGGCATCCCGATCGTCGGCGGCTCGGCCGGCGACGACCTGCGCTTCCGGGACGCCGTCATGCTCCACGGCGGGAAGATCCACCGCAAGGCGGCGGTCCTGGTGCTCGTCGAGACCGACTTCTCGGTGGAGATCTTCAAGAGCGACAATTTCGAGCCGACGCGGACCAAGTTCGTGGTCACCGCCTCGGACGGCGAGCGCCGCACCGTGCACGAGCTCAACGCCGAGCCGGCGGCCCGGGAATACGCGATGGCGATCGGCCTCGACCCCGAGGGCCTGTCGCCGATGAGCTTCGCCGCCTACCCGCTCGCCGTGAAGGTCGGGGGCGAGTATTTCTGCCGCTCGATCCGGCGGATGAACGAGGACGGCTCGCTCAGCTTCTTCTGCGCGGTGGACGAGGGCGTGGTGCTGACCCTCGCCGAGCCGCGCGACATCGTCGCCTCGACCCGGGCGGAGTTGGCGCGCCTCGACGCCGTGCTCGGCGGCGTCGACCTGATCATCGGCTTCGAGTGCGTGCTCCGCCGCCTCGACGCCGAGAGCCGGCAGGTCCGGCACGGGATCGCCGACCTCTACCGTCGCTACAACGTCGTCGGCTTCGAGACCTTCGGCGAGCAGTACCGGGCGATGCACCTGAACCAGACCTTCACGGGCATCGCCATCGGCAAGACCCTCGCCGCGGGCGCGCCGGCCGCGGCCCCCGCCCCGGCCGCGTCGTGACCCTGCACCCGAACGGCCTCGAGACCGACGCGTCCCTGCACCGGCGGATCGAGAAGCTCGAGCGGATCAACGCCGCGCTGATGTCCCATGTCGAGCGCTCCATGGACCAGCGGGGCAGCGCCTACTCGCTGTTCCAGACGGCGATCATGCTCGAGGGCCGGGTCCGCACCCGCACCGAGGAGCTGACCGGGCTGATGCACCGGCTGGAGCGCTCCAACGAGGCGCTGGCCGCGGCCAAGGAGGAGGCCGAGACCGCCAACCGCTCGAAGACGCGGTTCCTGGCGGCGGCGAGCCACGACCTGCTGCAGCCGGTCAACGCCGCCCGCCTCTCGATCTCGGCGCTCGCCGACCTCGACGTGCCGCCGGAGGCGCGCACCATCGCCGGACAGGTGGAGCGGGGCCTGCAGACCATCGAGGACCTGATCAAGACGCTGCTCGACATCTCGAAGCTCGATGCCGGGATCGTCCGGCCGCAGGTCCAGCCCGTCTTCCTGCCCGACCTGCTGGCGGGGATCGCGGAGAGCTTCGAACCCTTCGCACAGCGCAAGGGCCTGCGCCTGTCGGTCCACTGCCCGGACCTGACCGTCACCAGCGACGTGGTGCTCCTGCAGCGGATCCTCCAGAACCTCGTCTCCAACGCCGTCCGCTACACCCGCACCGGCGGGATCGTCCTGGCGGCCCGGCGCCGGTCCGGCGGCGTCCGGATCGAAGTGACCGACACGGGCTGCGGCATCGCCGCCGAGGAATGCGAGCTCGTCTTCGACGAGTTCTTCCGGGGCGGCGACCGGCCGAGCAGCGGCGAGGAGCCTGGCCTCGGCCTCGGCCTGTCGATCGTCCGCCGCATGGCCCTCGCCCTCGATCATCCCCTGCGGCTGCGCTCCCGGGTCGGCCACGGCACCCGGGTGTCGCTGACGCTGCCCCTGAGCGCGGTCCCGGCCGCCGCCGCGCCGCCCGCCCCGGTGGCGACCCGGCTCTCGGGAGCCCACGTCCTCGTCGTGGAGAACGACGCCTCCACGGCCGACGCCCTCGCGCGCCTGCTCCAGAACTGGGATGCAAGGGTCTCGACCTTCCGCGACCTCGCGGGGGTGAAGGCCGCCGTCGCGGCGGGCGCCGGGGCGCCGGACATCCTGGTGCTCGACTACCATCTCGACGACGGCGCCTGCGGCCTCGACGTGGCCGCCTATCTCCGGGCGCTGCATACCGGGCCGCTCCCGGTCATCGTCACCACCGCCGACCATACCGGCGCGGTCGAGGAGCGCGTCACCGCCGCCGGCGCGGAGCTCGTGCACAAGCCGATCAAGCCGGCCCAGCTCCGCTCCCTGCTCACCTACATGCTGGCCTGAGCCCGATCGGGCGCCGCGACGCGCCGGCTCGCGCCGGATCCGAGCCGCGGGCGTCCGCGGCGAACACTCCCGTCCGCGCCGTGACATAGGACACACGCCCCCCCTCGACGGGCCTCCCCGCCTGCGCGACAGGGAGCAGCATCCGCGGCGCGTCCCGTGCCCGGATGTCCCCCCGCCATCGACGTCACGGACCCGCCGGGACGCCGCAGGAGCGCGCACCCATGGCGCAGGTCCCGCACGGTCCGACAGGCAGCCCGCCGGGTCATCCTCAGGGCACCGCGCAGGGGCCCGTCCAGGACGGCCTGCCGCCGCGCGAGCGCGTCCTCGCCATGGCGGCGATCGGGCTCGCCATGACCATGGCGGTCCTCGACGGGGCCATCGTCAACGTGGCGCTGCCCGTCATGGCCAAGGACCTCGCGGTCCGGCCGGCCGACGCGATCTTCGTGGTCAACGCCTATCAGGTCGCCGTCACGGCGAGCCTCCTGCCGTTCGCGGCCCTCGGCGACATCTTCGGCTTCCGGAAAGTCTACCTGCCGGGGCTCGCGCTGTTCGTCGCCGCGTCGCTCGCCTGCGCGGTCGCGCCGAACCTGCCGATGCTGATCGCGGCCCGCATCGTCCAGGGCCTCGGTGGCGCGGCGATCATGAGCGTGAATATCGGCTTCGTGCGCTTCATCTACCCGCACCGGATGATCGGCCAGGGGGTCGCCAACGTCGCGCTGGTGGTGGCGGTGGCCTCGGCCGCCGGCCCGACCGTGGCGGCGGCGATCCTGTCGGTGGCGACCTGGCCCTGGCTGTTCCTCGTGAACATCCCCGTGGGCCTGCTGGCCCTGGCGGTGGCGTCCCGGACCCTTCCAGTCACACCGGCGAGCGGCCGCCCCTTCGACCTCGCGAGCGCGGTGCTCAACGCGCTGACCTTCGGCCTGCTGATCATCGGGATCGACGGTCTCGGCGATCCGGAGGCGCGCAGCGTCGCGATCGTCGAGCTCGCCGCCGCCCTGGTCATCGGCGCGGTGTTCGTCCGGCGCCAGATCCGGCTGCCCGCCCCGCTCCTGCCGGTCGACCTGCTGCGGATCCCCGCCTTCGCCCTGTCGATGGCGACGTCCGTCGCCTCGTTCTGCGCCCAGATGGTCTCCTACGTGGCGCTGCCCTTCTACTTCCAGGACGTGCTGCACCTCTCCAGCACCCAGACCGGCTTCCTGCTCACCCCCTGGCCGATCGCGGTCGCCGCGATGGCGCCGATCTCCGGCCGCCTCGCGGACCGCTACCCGCCCGGCATCCTCGGCGGCGTCGGGCTGGCCATGATGGCCGCCGGGCTCGTCAGCGTGACGCTCCTGCCCGCGGCCCCCGCCACCCTCGACATCGTCTGGAGGCTCACCCTGTGCGGCCTCGGCTTCGGCCTGTTCCAGTCGCCCAACAACAAGGTCATCGTCACCTCGGCGCCGCGCGAGCGGGCCGGCGGGGCGAGCGGGATGCAGTCGACGGCGCGGCTCACCGGGCAGTCGCTCGGCGCGGCCCTGGTGGCGGTGATCTTCGGCCTGACGCACGGGCTCGGGGCCGAGCGGGCCGTCACCATCTCGCTCTCCTGCGCGGTGGCGCTCTCGGTGATCGGCGGCTGCGCCAGCGTCCTGCGGCGGAGTCGGAGCGGCTAGGCCGACCCCGTATGCCACCGCGGGCGCGGGACCGCGTTGACGCGACGAGTCACGTGCAGGAGCGTCCCATGGATCTCGATCTCACCGGCCGGAAGGCCCTGGTCACCGGCTCGACCGGCGGCATCGGCTACGCCATCGCCAAGGAACTCCTCGATCTCGGCGCCGAGGTCGGCATCAACGGCCGCACGCCCGAGCGCGTCGAGGCTGCGCTGGCGAGGCTGCGGGGCGAGGCGCGGGCCGGCCGCGCCTTCGCGGCGCCGGGGGATGTCGCGACCGCGGACGGCGTGTCCGCGCTCGTCCAGGGGCTGCCGGTCGTGGATATCCTGGTCAACAACACCGGGATCTTCGAGCCGAAGCCGTTCTTCGAGATCCCGGATGCCGACTGGCAGCGCTTCTTCGACGTCAACGTGATGAGCGGCGTGCGCCTGTCCCGGGCCTACACGCCCGGCATGGCGGAGCGCGGCTGGGGCCGGGTGATCTTCATCTCCAGCGAGTCCGGGATCAACACGCCGACCGAGATGGTCCATTACGGGATGACCAAGACCGCGCAGCTCGCGATCTCCCGCGGGCTCGCCCAGACGGTGGCCGGCAGCGGCGTGACGGTCAACAGCGTCCTGCCCGGCCCGACCCTGTCGGAGGGCGTCGCGGAGTTCATGACGCAGATGGCCGGCGGCGCGGCCGACGCCGACCTCGAGGCCATGGGCCGCCAGTTCGTCGCGGAGCACCGGCCTTCCTCGCTGATCCGGCGCCTCGCGCGGGTGGAGGAGGTGGCGAGCCTCGTCGCCTATCTCTGCAGCCCGGCCGCGAGCGCCACCACCGGCGCAGCTCTGCGGGTCGACGGCGGTGTCCTGCAGGGTCTAGCCTAGGATCTGGCGCGGCCCGGCCCCGGGATCAGGACCGGTCCGGGCATCACCCGCCGGTCTCGGAAGCGGTGGCCCGGTCGACCAACCCGCGGGCGCGGGACCGCGATGCCCGGCGAGAGCGCGCGAGGAAGCCCGGGATCCAGACCCGTGGGATCCGGACCTATGAACGCGCCCCGCTCCGCGGATCGCCCGAGCCCGCCGGGTTGACCGGCGGCTCTGGATACTGGGCTTTCGCCCGCGGCGCGCCGCGCCATGTCGGCCGGTCGTCCGGCCCGACTGGAGCGTCGCGGAGGCACCTAGAGCCGTCGGCCCAGACGAGACGCCGGACTTGGCTCTAGGTCGTGATCAGGCCTTCAGGTGGGCGGCGAGATGCTTGTTCATCTCGAACATGGAGCACTTGTCCTTGCCGAAGACCTTCTTGAGCTTGTCGTCGGCAACGATCTCGCGCTTGTTCTGCGGGTTCTGAAGATTGTTCTTCTTGATGTAGTCCCAAACCTTGCTGACCACCTCGCCGCGGGGCAGCGGGCTGGTGCCGACGATGGCGCCGAGCTCGGCCGACGGCTTCAGCGGCTGCTGCAGAGCGTTGGGCTTGGTGCCGGCCGACTTGGCGGCAGCCGGCTTCGCAGCCTTCGCCGGGGCGGCCTTCTCCGCAGTCTTGGTGGTCTTGGCCGCCTTCGGCGCAGCCTTCTCGGTCTTTGTGGCCATAAACTTCCTCCGGTTCTCGGGCCGCAGGCCGGGGCATGATCGCCCCACGGCCGAGCCAGCATAGCAGCAACTAAGCGGTGCCGCCGCCGTTCCAAGGGGAAATTGCCTTTGCAGCCCCCTCATCCACAAGGCACGCACGAGAATCCCCTGTGGGATCGCCCGATCGACGCCGTGGTGAAGATTATTCGGTCCGATGCCGGGCGCGAAACCTGCTCTTAACAATCCTGCGCGCGAAGTACAGACATGTTCGCCCCGGCCCTCACGCTCGCGCTCCTGCTCGCCACCGGACTGGTCACCGGTCTCGGGTTGGTGATCCGCGCGGAGACGACGGCCTCCGGCACCGCGCCGGGGCGCGGACTGATCTGAGCGACCCGGGATTGCCGCGCCGGTCCGCCGGGTGCATCAGCCCGACCGCATGACCGACCCGATCACCCTCGCGAGCCTGGAAGGGACTGCCCACGTCGTCCAGGTGGCGCTCAGCCCCGTCTTCCTGCTGTCGGGCATCGCGACGCTCCTCAACGTCTTCGGGGCCCGCCTCGCGCGCGTGGCGGACCAGGCCGACCACGTCTCCGGATTGCTGGCGGGGGCCGGCGACGCCGAGCGCGTCCGCCTCGGTCAGCGCCTGGACCGCCTTCACCGGCGCTCCCTCGCGCTCGACGCCGCAGTGTTCCTGGCCGCGCTCGGCGGCGTGGCGACCTGCGGCTCGGTGCTGACGCTGTTCGTGGGCGCGCTGCGCGACAGCACGGTCGCGACCCTGCTGTTCGGCCTGTTCGGCGCGGCGATCCTGTGCACGCTGTGCGCCCTCGTGGCCTTCGGCTTCGAGATGCTGCTGGCGAACCGCTCGGTCCGCGACCGGATCAACCAGCGGCGGGCGAGCGCCGGCATGCCGCCCGACCGCTGAGCGCTCGGTGCGGGTCCGGACCCCGCGCCCCGCCGGCGGAACCGGTCCCGACCGGCGCGCTTAGTGAGCCGAGGGACCGCCGCGCGGGCACGACCCCGCGCGCGAACCGGGAGAGATCATGCCGACGGACCTGCCCAACGAGCGCACCCTGAGAAAGCCCGGCACGCTGGAGCTCGACCCCGCCGCCGGCGAAGGCGTCGCCATCGACGAGACGCCGCGGCTGATCGCGTCCAACAGGGTCGAGGGCACCGCCGTCTACGACCGCAGCGGCCGCCACCTCGGCGCCATCCACAATTTCATGGTGGACAAGATCTCCGGACAGGTCGCCTACGCGGTTCTGGCCTTCGGGGGCTTTCTCGGGCTCGGTGAGACCCACCACCCGCTGCCCTGGAAGGCGCTGAGCTACAGCACCGAACTCGGCGGCTACGTGGTCGATCTCGAGCCCGGCGTGCTCGCGGAGGCGCCGAGCCAGGCGGCCGGTTAGGCCCGGCTCGTCGACCCGGGCTGTCGGGCGCGGATCATCCCGCGTCGCGGCGCGCGGACGCTTCGCTGCGGAGCGGGCCCCGGGACGTGCCGGCTCAGAACTTCCCGCCGAGGCCGACGCTGCCGCCCGGCGACAGCATCGGGCCCATCGAGCCGCTGCCGCCGCTGCCGCCGACGGCCGCGTTGCCGCCGTCGAGATCCTCGCGCCGGATGCGGCGCTCGCCGCTGTCGGCCGTCCGCGTGGCGCCGCCGGCGGTCTTGGGAATCGCGAGCTGCCTCGTCGGCGCCGTCTGGAGAGGCTGACCGTCGGCATCGACCGCGGCGTTGCGCGGCTCGCGGTTCGGCAGCGAACCGCGCAGCGACGGCGGCAGCCCGACCTCCGTCGCCGGCATCACGCCTCCGCCTCCGCCGAGCGCCTGACAGCCGGCCACGAGACCGGACAGGGCGGCACCGAGCGCGAGGCCGCGCGCTGCCGCGCATCGCGACGTGGTGAGGGTCGACATCGTGTAGTCCTCGACAGTGGCCACGGTGCCATCCGCGGCTCGCGTGGGTTTATGCGGGGTGGTCTACGCTGGGGATGCGGCGAAAACCAGACAGCGCCGCGGGACGCCGGGGGATGACGCCGCCCCCTCGGGCCGTGCGGGCGCCCCGCGCGGCCCGAGCCTTGCTGCGAGGCCGCCGCGGTCCATAACTTCGCCCAGGTCCTGCGGCACGACGCCATCCGCGGGCGGGATCCTGCCGGCGGCGGACCCGGAACCGGCCGAATGCGGTCGTGGACGCGCCGGCACGCCGGCGCGGCCCGGCCTTTCCTCAGAGGACGAAGCGTGTTCAGAACCAACCGGATGATCGCGGCCGTGACGCTCGCCCTCTGGGCGTCGGGGGCCGCGGCGCAGGCCCAGGTGAGCGGCAGCGAGGGTCCTGCCGGTCAGGCCGCGCCGCAGAGTCCGGCCGCGCCGCCATCCGCACCGCCGGCCCAGACGCCTGCCCAGACCCCGGGCCAGACGCCGGCCCCGGTACTGGCCCCGACGCCACCGCCCGCGGCGACCCCGGCCGCCCCGCCCGCCAGCCCGCCGGCTGCCGCGGGCGCGCCGCCCTCCGCGGCCCAGGCCCAGCAGCAGGGGACACCCGCCACCGTCCTCGACACGCAGGATTACGAGAGCCTGCTCGGCCGCAGCGTGCGCAGCGCCGGCGGCGACGAGCTCGGGCGCGTCATCGACATCATCATCGACAAGGAGGGTCATCCCCGCGCCGCCATCATCGATTTCGGCGGCTTCCTCGGTGTGGGAACCCGCAAGATCGCCGTGGACTGGCGCGCCCTGCGCTTCACGCCGGACGGCGGGAAGGAGCGCAAGCTGTCGGTCGCGCTGACCCGCAATCAGGTCCGCGTCTCCCCGGAATACAAGGCCGGCGAGCCGATCGTGGTCCTGGGCCCCGCCAGCCCGGCCGCGCCCGCGGCCGAGGGCGAGCAGGCGGCCGCGCCGACGGCGGGCTCCGCGACACCGCCGCAGTCGGCCCCGGCCCCGGCCGCGCCGGTGCCCGGCAACGCAGCCTCGGGCGCCGCGGCGCCTGCCGCCGCGACCCCGCCGACCCCCGCCGCGCCTGTGCCCGCGCCCGCGCCCGCCCCGCCCCCGGAGAAGGCACCGGATAAGTGACGGTGGCCCGGTTGAAGGTCAGAACCGCCGCCGCCCCCCGCGAGCGCGACGTGCCCCGGCAGGACATCCGTTCCCGTCCGACCCGCCTGAAGGATCAGGCGGCCGAGGCCGCACGCGCGCCGGCAGGCTCGGCGGTCCACGGCGAACGCGCGATCTCGTCGGCGAGCCGCTACGGCCTCGACGCCTTCGCGTTCTTCGTCGCGAACCTGCAGACCGGGTTCGGCCCGTTCCTGGCGGTCTACTTCTCCCAGGCCAAGTGGACCCAGTCCGACATCGGCTTCGCCCTCACGGTCGGCAGCCTCGTGGCGCTCCTCGGCCAGGTGCCGGGTGGCGCCTTCGTCGACGTCGTGCGCTCGAAGCGCTTCGCCGCCGCCGTGGCGGTCATCGGCATCGCCGGCAGCGCCTTCGCGCTGGCGGTCTGGCCGAGCTTCCTGATCGTGCTCCTGGCGATGGCGCTCCACTCGGCCGCGAGCTGCGTGTTGACGCCGGCCATCGCGGCGATCAGCATCGGTCTGGTCGGGCGCGCCCGGGCCGGCGAGCGCCTCGGCCGGAACGCGAGCTTCGCCGCCCTCGGCAACGCCCTCGGCGCGGCCGGCATGGGCGCCATCGGCTACTACCTGTCGAACGGCGCCGTCTTCTACCTCACCGCCGCCCTCGGGATCCCGACGGTGATCGCGCTGGCGCGCATCCGCGCCCAGGACATCGATCCGGGCGTGTTCAAGGAGCCGGCCCCGGCCCAGGCGGCGCCGGCCTCGACGGCGCCCGCGTCCGGCCAGGACGGCATCCGCGCGCTCCTGACCAACCGCGGCCTCCTGTGCTTCGCGGCCTGCATGGTGCTGTTCTTCCTCGCCAACGCCGCGATGCTGCCCCTCGTCGGCAGCGTCCTGACCCTGCGGGCGAGCGAGACCGCGACCGCGCTGGTGGCGGCCTGCATTATGGTCCCGCAGGCCGTCCTCGCGGTCAGCGCCCCGGCGGTCGGCCGGGCCGCCGAGCGTTTCGGCCGCTACCCGGTGCTGCTGTTCGGCTTCGGCGCCCTCCCGGTCCGCGGCCTGCTGCTCGCCTACACGACCAACCCCTACGGCCTCGTCGCCATCCAGGTGCTCGACGGGATCTCGGCCTCGGTGCTGGGCGTGATGGTGCCGCTGATCGTGTCGGACCTCACCCGCGGCACCGGCCGCTTCAACCTCGCCCTCGGTGCGGTCGGGACCGCCATGGGCATCGGCGCGGCCCTCTCGACCTCGCTCGCCGGCATCATGGCCGACCATCTCGGCAGCCACAGCGCCTTCCTGGGGCTCGCGGTCGTCGGCTTCGCGGCCTTCATGCTGGTGGCGCTGATCATGCCGGAGACGCGCCAGCCGGAGCGCGCGGCCTGACCCGGCGCGGCATCGGATTCGCTTGGGTGTTTCCAAGCCGCTCAAGCGGCGTTCAGGTTCTGCGGATAAAAGCGCGGCGAAGGTGCGAGCCGGTGAAACATATGGCAACGCTCTCGCGTTGCCGCTGCGGGTCAGACTGCGCCCGCGCTGCACTCCGCCTCAGCCCGTAAGCCAAAGCCGCGCGAATACGGAATGGTCACCGCGATGGAAGAGCTGCACCGATACGCCGACAGGCCCTTCGCCTTCGTCGGACGGTATCTCCGGCGCCGCTGGCTGCCGCACCTGGTCATCCTGATCTCGGTGCTCGGCGCCGTCGGCTTCTCGGTCTCCACCGACTACGCCCTGAAGGGCGTGGTCGACGCGCTGACGAAGGGTCCCGGCCCCGACAACACCGTGATCTGGGGCGCCCTGGCGGTCCTGATCGCCTTCATCGCCGCCGACAACATGCTCTGGCGCGTGGCCGCGCTGACCGGCGCCTTCACCTTCGTGGGCATCACGGGCGACATCCGGCGCGACCTGTTCCGGCACCTGACCGGCCACTCCCCGACCTTCTTCTCCGACCGCCAGCCGGGCACCCTGGCGTCGCGGATCACGGCGACCTCGAACGCGATCTTCACGGTCGAGAACATGTTCGTGTTCAACGTGATGCCGCCGACGGTCGCGGCCTTCGGGTCGATCGCCTACATCGCCACCGTCAACCTCACCATGGCGGGCATCCTGGCGGGCGTGTTCGCCGCCGTCGTCGTGCTGATGTTCAAGATGGCCGCGGCCGGCAAGCCGCTGCACCACGACTTCGCCGCCAAGGCCGCCTCCGTCGACGGCGAGATGGTCGACCTCGTCGGCAACATGTCGCTCGTGCGCGCCTTCTCGGCGTTCAAGCGCGAGGGCCAGCGCTTCGAGGGCACCGTCGCCACCGAGATGCGCGCCCGCCGCTCGTCCCTGCTCTATCTCGAGAAGCTGCGGATCGTGCACGCGGTGCTCACCGTGCTCGCCGTGTTCGGCCTGCTCTACTGGGCGATCCAGATGTGGGAGGCCGGCCAGGCGACGAACGGTCAGGTGGTCCTCGTCTGCACGCTCGGCATCCGCATCCTCGCCGCGACCCGCGACCTCGCGGTGGCGCTGGTCGACGCGACCCAGCACACGGCCCGCCTCTCCGAGGCGCTGCACACCCTGCTCCAGCCCCACGACCTCGTGGACCATCCGGAGGCGCAGCCGCTCAGCGGCCAGGGCGCCAAGATCGAGTTCGAGCACGTCGCGTTCAGCTATCCGGACGGGCGCCCCGTCTTCACCGACTTCGACCTCGTCATCGAGCCCGGCCAGCGCGTCGGCCTCGTGGGCAGGTCGGGCGGCGGCAAGTCGACCCTGTTCTCGCTGATCCAGCGCTTCTACGACGTGCAGAGCGGCGCGATCCGCATCAACGGGCAGAACATCGAGCGCGTCACGCAGGAATCCCTGCGCGAGGCCATCACGGTCGTGCCGCAGGACGTCTCGATGTTCCACCGCTCCCTGCGTGAGAACATCCGCTACGGCCGGCCCGAGGCGACCGACGAGGAGGTCTGGCAGGCGGCCGAGGCGGCGCACTGCACCGACTTCATCAAGGCCCTGCCGGAAGGCTTCGACACGATCGTGGGCGATCGCGGCGTGAAGCTCTCGGGCGGCCAGCGCCAGCGCATCGCCATCGCCCGGGCGATCCTGAAGAACTCGCCGATCCTGCTGCTCGACGAGGCGACCTCGGCGCTCGACGCCGAATCCGAGCAGGCGATCCGTCACGCCCTCGCCAACCTGATGAAGGGCCGGACCGTCATCGCGATCGCGCACCGTCTCTCGACGCTGCAGGATTTCGACCGGATCGTCGTGCTCGACGGCGGCCGCATCGCGCAGGACGGCTCGCCCGACAAGCTGACCCATCTCGACGGCTTCTTCCGGGAGCTGATGAAGAAGGAATCCATGGCGATGGCGCTCGCCGCCGCGTGATGATCCTTCTCGCCGAGCGGACGCACCGCAGCCGTCTTTGCGAGCGCAGCGAAGCAATCCAGTGAGGCACGCGATGCCCGAGCGTGGCGCATCCCTGGGTCGCTGCGCTGCGCTCGCGATGACGGTGCGGATCGAGTGACGGCCCGGCGGCCGGCGCTCGCCGGCTGATCGTGGCGCGGGCACGGCCGCTCCGGTTCCCACGCCCGCCCGGCACTGCTAGATCACCGCGCGGCCGGACCGGACCTTGCATCGCCTGAGACGTCGCGAACCGGCCCGGTTCCGACGCAACGCGACGCCCGAGCCCGACCGTGCCCGACCTTGCCCACGTCATCCGGGAGATCTCCGAGGAGATGGCCCAGCGCCCCGACCGGGGTGCGGTCGCGGACTACATCCCGGAGCTCGCCCGGGTCGATCCCGGCCAGTTCGGCCTGGCGGTGATCGACGCCGAGGGGCAGGTCTTCACCGGCGGCGACAGCGAGACGCCGTTCTCGATCCAGAGCGTGTCGAAGGTGTTCACGCTCACCCTCGCCCTCGGCATGGTCGGCGACCGCCTCTGGAAACGGGTCGGCCGCGAGCCCTCGGGCAATCCGTTCAATTCCATCGTGCAGCTGGAGCGGGAGCGCGGCGTGCCGCGCAATCCCTTCATCAACGCGGGCGCGATCGCGGTCACCGACGTGATCCTCTCGGGCCACGAGCCCCGCGAGGCGCTGGGCGAGATCCTGCGCTTCATGCAGTTCCTGGCCCAGGATTCCAGCATCACCATCGACGAGACGGTGGCGGCTTCGGAGAAGCGCACGGGCTTCCGCAACACCGCGCTGGCCAACTACATGAAGTCGTTCGGCGTCCTCGACAATCCGGTCGACTTCACGCTCGGCGTCTACTTCCATCACTGCGCCATCGCGATGAACTGCCGCCAGCTCGCGCGGGCCGGACGGTTCCTGGCGCATAACGGCGTCAACCCGTCGACCGGCCACTCGGTGGTCTCGGCCGAGCGCGCGCGCCGCATCAACGCGATCATGCTGACCTGCGGCCACTACGACGGGTCGGGCGAGTTCGCCTACCGCGTCGGCCTGCCGGGCAAGAGCGGGGTCGGCGGCAGCATCCTGGCGATCGCGCCCGGCAAGGCGTCCATCGCCGTCTGGTCGCCCGGCCTCGACGCGGCGGGCAATTCCCATCTCGGCCGCATCGCCCTGGAGCGGCTGACGCAGCGCATGGGCTGGTCCGTCTTCGGCGCCTGAGGGGAGCGCCGCTCCCCGCGTCGCACCCTCTTGCGCGGCGCCCGCTTCCGCGGCACTGCGCCGGCAGGGCGCCGCGGCGCCGAAACGGGGCGCACCGGCATGGCGACGCGTACGGCAGTCCGGGCTGCCGAGGAAGGTCTCGATCCCGGCGCCATCCTGGCCCGCCTCGACCGGCTTCCGGCGACGCCGACGGTCTGGCGCCTCGTGGTGCTGCTCGGCCTCGGCTTCTTCTTCGAGCTCTACGACCTGCTGTTCACCGGCTACGTCGCGCCGGGCCTCGTCAAGGCCGGGATCCTCACGCCGACGACCCCGGGCCTGTTCGGCGCCAGCGGCGTCGCGAGCTTCGTGGCGGCCCTCTTCACCGGCCTGTTCATCGGCACCATCGCCTGCGGCTGGCTCGCCGACCGGTTCGGCCGGCGGGCGATCTTCACGTGGTCGCTGCTGTCCTACACCGCCGCCAACGTGGTGATGGCCTGCCAGAGCGACGCCTTCGGCCTCAATCTCTGGCGCCTGATCGCGGGGATCGGCCTCGGCCTGGAGATGGTGACGATCGGCAGCTACCTGTCCGAGCTGGTGCCGAAGGCGATCCGGGGCCGGGCCTTCGCCCTGTGCCAGGGCATCGGCTTCACCGCCGTGCCGGTCGTGGCGTTCCTGTCCTACCTGCTGATCCCGGCGGCGCCCCTCGGCATCGACGGGTGGCGCTGGGTGGTGCTGATCGGCGCCTCGGCGGCGATCGTGGTCTGGTGGATGCGGGCGGGCCTGCCGGAGAGCCCGCGCTGGCTCGTCGAGCACGGCCGTCTGGCGGAGGCCGAGGCGGTCCTGCGGCGGCTGGAGGCGCGGATCGCGGCCGAGCACGGCGGCGCGCTTCCCGCACCGGCCGCGCCGGAGCCGGTGCAGCCGCGCGGCGCGTTCCGCGACATGTGGGTCCAGCCCTACCGGCGCCGCGCCCTGATGATGGCGGGGTTCAACGTCTTCCAGACGGTCGGCTTCTACGGCTTCGCCAACTGGGTGCCGACCCTCCTGGTGGCCCAGGGCATCACGGTGACGTCGAGCCTCGCCTACACGGCGCTGATCGCGCTGGCCGCCCCGGTCGGGCCCCTGATCGGCCTCGCCATCGCCGACCGGTTCGAGCGCAAGCACGTCATCGTGGCCGCCGCCCTCCTCTACATCGCTTGCGGCCTGGCCTTCGCGCAGACGCGGGACGTCACCGTCATCGTGGCGCTCGGCATCGGCCTGACGCTGGCCTCGAACGTGATGTCGTACAGCTTCCACGCCTATCAGGCCGAGCTGTTCCCCACGGGCATCCGGGCCCGGGCGGTCGGCTTCGTCTATTCCTGGAGCCGCTTCTCGGCGATCTTCACCGGCTTCGTCATCGCGTTCGTGCTGCGGGAGGCCGGGACGCCGGGCGTGTTCCTGTTTATCTCGGTGGCGATGCTGGCCGCGGGCCTGCTCGTCGGGCTGCTGGGTCCCCGGACGCGGGACGTCGCGCTGGAGAAGATCGCGGGGTGAGGCCCGTGAGGAGCACAGCTCCCGGCAAGCCGAATCCGTGCTAACCTCGGGCATGGTCGCTCAGCCGAGATCCCGGATGACGGTCGACGAGTTTCTCGCCTGGGCCGAGGGGCAGCCGGGGCGCTTCGAGCTGGTCGATGGCGAGGTGTTCGCGATGTCACCGGAGCGGGCCGGACATGCGTTGGTCAAGTTCGCAGCACAGACAGCCCTGAATCGCGCGATCAGAGCCTCCGGTGTCGTCTGCCACATGATGCCTGACGGCATGACGGTCCGCATCGACAGCACGACGACGTTCGAACCGGATGCACTGGTCTATTGTGGGCCCCGGATGGATCTCGATGCCATCGAAGTGCCGGATCCCGTCATCGTCGTCGAGGTTCAGTCGCCGGGCACACGCGCGGTGGACTCGGGCCTGAAATTGACCCGCTACTTCGGTCTGGAGAGCGTCATCCACTATCTGATCGTGGATCCGGTGAAGCGTCTCGTCATCCATCACCGCCGCGCGCAGGGCGGCCTGATCGAGACCCGCATCGCGACCCGGGAGACGCTGGACCTGACGCCGCCCGGCCTGCGCCTGCCCGTGCCGGAGCTGTTCGCCGACCTCGCGCCCGCCGACGACGGCGCTTGATCCGATCCGAGGCGGATGCCACAGCGGCGCGAACGCGAATCAGGACGCCCGGATGACTGCACCCCTCGATCTCCTCGTGCTCGGCAACGCGATCGTCGACGTGATCGCCCGCACGGACGACGCCTTCCTGTCGGCGCAGGGCGTCACCAAGGGCGCGATGCAGCTCATCGACGAGCCGCGGGCCGAGGCGCTGTTCCAGGCGATGGGACCGGCGACGATCGTGTCGGGCGGCTCGGGCGCCAACACCGCGGTCGGCGCGGCGCTCCTCGGGGCCAAGACCGGCTTCGTCGGCAAGGTCCGGAACGACGAGCTCGGCGGCCTGTTCAGCCACGACCTCAAGGCGACCGGCGTCGACTTCGCCGTCCCGGCCGCCGCCGAGGGGCCGGCCACCGCCCGGTGCTTCGTGCTCGTGACGCCGGACGGCGAGCGCACGATGAACACGTATCTCGGCGCCTGCCAGGGCCTGTCGCCCGACGACGTCGACAAGGCGCTCGTGAGCTCGGCCCGCGTCGTCTATCTCGAGGGCTACCTGTGGGATCCGCCGGCCGCCAAGGACGCGTTCCGCAAGGCCGCGCAGCTCGCCCATCAGGCGGGCAACGCCGTCGCGCTGACCCTCTCGGACGCGTTCTGCGTGGGCCGCTACCGCGACGAGTTCCTCGGCCTCGTGCGGGACGGCAGCATCGACATCCTGTTCGCCAACATGGCCGAGCTGCAGAGCCTCTACGAGACCGAGGATCCCGAGGCCGCCGTGGCGGCCCTGCGCGACGAGCGCAACGCCCGCGGCCGGCACCTGCTCGGCCTCGTCACGCGCTCGGCCGACGGCGCCCTGGTGGTTCAGGGCGGCGAGGTCCGGGCCGTCGAGGCGAGCCCGGTCCAGACCGTGGTCGACACGACCGGCGCGGGCGACCTGTTCGCGGCCGGCTTCCTGGCCGGGCACGCCCGCGGGCTCGACAACGTCGCCAGCGCCCGCCTGGGCACGCTCGCGGCCGCCGAGGTCATCCAGCATATCGGCGCCCGCCCGCAGGCGGACCTGGTCGGCCTGGCCAAGGCGCGCGGGCTCCTCTGAGCCGGCGCGCCGGGCGCGCGGCCGGAGGTCCGCGTTTGCGCCGATCCCGCGCGCTCAGGCCGCGCGGACGGTCGCGAGGAAGCGCGTCACCTCGTCCCTGAGGTGGCCGGACCGGTTCGACAGCTCCGAGGCTGCCGTGAGAACCTGATCGGCCGCCGCTCCGGTCCCCTTCGCCGCGTCGGCGACGCCCGTGATGGTGCTGGTGACGTCCGCTGCCCCCTGGGCGGCCTGGGAGACGTTGCGGACGATCTCCTGCGTCGCGGCGCCCTGCTGCTCCACGGCGCTGGCGATCCGCGTCGCCACCGCGCTGAGTTCCTGAACCCGACCGCCGATGCGTCCGATCGCCGTGACGGCGTCGCCGGTGGAAGACTGGATCCGGGCGACGTGGCCGCCGATCTCGTCGGTTGCCCGCGCGGTCTGACCGGCCAATTCCTTCACCTCCGCGGCCACGACGGCGAAGCCGCGGCCCGCCGCGCCGGCCCGCGCCGCCTCGATCGTGGCGTTCAGCGCGAGGAGATTCGTCTGCTCGGCGATGGTCGAGATCAGGGTCACGACATGGCCGATCTGGATCGCCGCCCCGTTCAGCTCTTGGACCAGATGCGCGGTCGCCGCCGCGTCCGCGACCGCCGACTGTGTCAGTTCCGTCGAACCCGCGACCTGGCGGCCGATCTCCTGGACGGAGGCGCCGAGTTCCTCGGCCGCCGCCGCCGCGACGCTGACGGTGCTGGCGGCGCGTTCGGCCGCGCTCGCCACCCGGATGGAGCGATCGGCGGTGTCGGCGGCAGCCTCGTTCATGGCCGAGGCCGTGTCCTGCAGCGCGGCGACGGCGGCCGAGACCGTGCCGATGATGCCGCCGACCGTGCCCTCGAAGGCGTCGGCGATCCGGTGCATGCCGCTCCGCCGCTCCGCCTCGGCCGTGGCGCGGGCCTGTGCGGCGTCGTGCTCGAGCATGCGCGCCCGGATCAGGCCGTCCTTGAAGACCTGGACGGACGCCGCCATGACGCCGATCTCGTCCCCGCGCTCGGAACCGCCGACGGCCGCGTCGAGGTCGTCGGCCGCGAGCCGGCCCATGGTTCCGGCCAGGGACCGGATCGGGCGGGCGACCCGGTGCCAGACCCACCAGACCGCCGCGCCGGTCATGAGCAACCCGATGACCGCGAGCGCGACGGTGACGGACCACGCCGTCCGGAACGCGTCCTCGGAGCGCTGGACCGAGACGTTCGTGCCCTCGGCGGTGACCTGGGCCAGATCCGCCAGGGCATCGAAGGCGGCCACGAGCGGCGGGCGGGCGGGCGCGATGGCGTCGCGGGCCGCGTTCCGGTCGCCGCGCCTGAGCGGCGCGAGGATCGCCTCCTGGGCGGTGCGATAGACCTTCCACCGCCCCTCGAACGCGTCCCAGAGCGCGCGCTCCCGGGGCGTCGTCGCGCGCGCGCGATAGCTCTGGAAGGCCTCGGGGATGGACCGATCCATCTCGACGAACTCGGCATCGAGGTCCCGGTTCTCACCGTCGTCGACGGCGACCACCTTGCGGATCGTCGTCGTGTGGTACCGCAGCATCAGGAATCGAATCGTATGGAGATCGTTGTCCTTGCGCACCCAGACGTCGCGGGTCTCCACGGCGGCGGCGTTGATGGCCTGTATCTGCATCAAGCCGACGGCCGAGCTTGCCAGGAAAAGCAGAAAGCCGACGATCGAGGGCAGTATCAGCTTCGATACGATACTTCTTCGCAGTCTCATCTCGGGCACCACAGAGGACGACACCGTCGCGTCGGGATGCATGAAGATGAAAGACAGATTTTTCCGCAACCTCTACTACGGCAGCGATCTGCGCCGCAGATCGGCGCGAAACGCATAGCGCGTCGCCCGCCGACGCCGCGCTGCGGGTCGCGCGCCGATCCGGGCTGAGGCGGGCGGCCGCGCCCCGGGTCAGGGCCGCAGGAGAACCTTGCCCACCGCCGCGCGGCGGGTCAGGAGGCCGAAGGCCTCCGGGTACTCCGCCAGCGGGTAGACGCCGTGGACCTGCGCGGTGAGCCTGCCCTCGGCGACCCAGTCGAGGAGCCGGCGCTGATCGGCCCGGTGCGCCTCGGGCTCCCGGTCCAGAAAGGCGCCCCAGTGGACGCCCTGCACGTCGAGTTCCTTGAGGAGCATCAGGTTCAGCGGCAGCCGCGGGATGGCGCCGGCGGCGAAGCCGATGACGAGGAAGCGCCCGCGCCAGCCGAGCGCCCGCAGGGCCGGCTCCGCGTAGGCGTCGCCGACCGCGTCGTAGACCACGTCGATCCCGCCGCCCGAGATCCGGCGCAGCTCGTCCTTGAGCGTCGCCGGGTCGTAGACCACGCCCGCCTCGGCGCCGTGGGCGCGGGCGACCGATAGCTTCTCCTCCGAGGAGGCGCAGGCGATCACCCGGGCGCCCATCAGCCGGCCGAGCTCGACGGCGGCGAGGCCGACGCCCCCGGAGGCGCCGAGGACCGCCAGCCACTCGCCGGGCCGCAGACGCGCGCGGTTCGCCAGGGCGTGCAGCGAGGTGCCGTAGGTGATGGTCAGCCCGGCCGCCTGCTCGTCCGGCACGGCGTCCGGCACCGGCGTGAGCCGGGCGGCGTCGAGGGCGATCAGCTCCGCGCAGCAGCCGTGCCCGGCATGGACGATCACCCGGTCGCCCACGGACACGCCCGCGGCGCCCTCGCCCAGCGCCTCGACCACGCCGACCCCCTCGCCGCCCGGCGAGAACGGCAGGGTCGGCTTCACCTGGTAGCGCCCGGCGGTGATCAGCGTGTCGAAGAAGTTCAGGGCCGCCAGCCGCATCCGCACCAGCGCCTGCCCGGGGCCCGGCACCGGGTCGTGCCGCTCGACGACCTCCAGATGGTCCGGCCCGTCGAGCCTCGTGCACAGCAGCGCCCGCATGGCGTCCCTCCTCCCCGGCGTTTCCCGGCCGATCAGGCCCGAACCGACCGTGCGGTCAAGCCGTTCCGATCATCTCGCGGATGCGGGCGCCCAGCACCTCCACCACGAACGGCTTGGTGATGACCTGCATCCCGGCATCGAGGGGCCCGTTGCCGAAGACCGCGCTCTCGGCGTAGCCGGTGACGAACAGGACCTTCAGGCCGGGACGCGTGATGCGGCCGGCCTCGGCCATCTGGCGCCCGTTCATGCCCCCCGGCAATCCGATGTCGGACACCAGCAGGTCGATGCGCACGTCGGATTGCAGCACTTTGAGGCCGGCCGCGCTGTCGGCGGCCTCGATCGCCGTGTAGCCGAGATCCTCCAGCACCTCGGTGACCAGCATGCGCACGGTCGGCTCGTCGTCGACCACCAGCACGGTCTCGCCCGGCGCGGCCCGCGGCGGCGCGCCGACGGCGGCGTGCGCGTCCTCCTCGGCGACCGCGCCGCGGTGGCGGGGCAGGTACAGGCAGACCGTCGTGCCCCTGCCGACCTCCGAGTGGATCCGCACCTGGCCGCCGGATTGCTGCGCGAAGCCGTAGATCATCGACAGGCCGAGGCCGGTGCCCTGCCCCAGGGGCTTCGTGGTGAAGAATGGCTCGAACACCTTGCCGACGATCTCCGGCGCCATGCCGCTGCCGGTGTCGGTGACGCACAGCGACAGGTACTGGCCCGGCGGCATGTCGTGGCGCCGGGCGGCGCGCTCGTCGAGCCACGCATTGGCGGTCTCGATCGCGATGCGGCCGCCCTCCGGCATCGCGTCCCGGGCGTTGATGCACAGGTTGAGGAGCGCGTTCTCGAGCTGCGGCGGGTCGACCAGGGCCGGCCAGAGGCCGGGCGGCGCCACGACCTCGACCACCACGGCGGGGCCCACGGTGCGGCGGATCAGCTCCTCCATGCCGGCCACCAGCCGGTTCACGTCGGTGGGCTTCGGGTCGAGGGTCTGGCGACGCGAGAAGGCGAGCAGCCGGTGGGTCAGCGCCGCGGCCCGTTTCGAGGCCCCCTGCGCGGCGTTGATGTAGCGGTCGACGTCCATGACGCGGCCCTGGCCGAGCCGGGTCTGGATCAGCTCCAGCGAGCCGGAGATGCCGGCGAGCAGGTTGTTGAAGTCGTGGGCGATGCCGCCGGTCAGCTGGCCGACCGCCTCCATCTTCTGCGACTGGCGCAGGGCCTCCTCGGCGGCGGCCAGGGCGTCGGCGCGCTCGCGCTCCGCGGTGAAGTCGCGGCCGACCGCGTTGATGACGCCCTCCCCGGGCCGGGCCGCCCAGCTGATCCAGCGATAGCCGCCGTCCCGGTGGCGGTAGCGGTTGTCGAAGCGCGCGAGGCTCGACCCCGCGGAGAGCTGGCGCGCGCCCTCGACGGTGCGGTCGAGATCGTCCGGGTGGACGAAGGCGATGAGCTTGGTTCCGATCAGCTCGTCCGGGCGCCAGCCCAGCACCTCGGTCCAGGCCGGGTTCACCGCGGTGATGGTCCCGTCGAACAGGCAGCGCAGCATCATGTCGGACGAGAGCGTCCACAGGGCGTTGCGGTCGGCCGTGCGCTCCTCGACCTGCTGCGCCAGCGTGGCGTTGAGTTGGCGCAACTCGGCCAGGGCGGCCTCCAGCCGGCCCTGGCTCTCCTTGAGGGCGGCGTCCGCCAGGACCCGGCCGGTGGTCTCGTTGGTGAGGATGAACAGGCCGGCGACCCGGCCCTCGGCGTCGAGAACCCGCGAGTACGAGAAGGTCCACCACGTCTCCCGGGCGCCGCGGTCGGTGTCGAGCTGCCACGGCAGGTCGACGAAGCGCTCCGGACGGCCCGCCATGGCGGCGTCGACGATCGGTTTGGCCTGATCCCAGGCATCGGCCCAGACCACGTCGAACCGCTCGCCCATCGCCCAGGGCAGCCGGGGGCCGAGCAGCGGGAAGTAGGTGTCGTTGAAGAAGAAGTGGAGGTCGGGTCCCCAGGCCAGGATCATCGATTCCGGCGAGTTGAGGACGAGCGACAGGGCCGCGCGGAACTCCGCCGGCCACGTCTCCGGAAGCCCCAGGGGATGACCCGACCAGTCGCGCGCGCGGATCATCCGCGCGGCCTCGCCGCCGCCGGAGAGGAAGGGGAAGGGGAAGGGGTCGGTCATCTAATTCTAGTTACAGTCCCAGTCTGCCCGAGCAACAAACTGCACATCAACTTATCACCAACTTTCCAATCTCTAAAATATCTGGCGCTTAAACGAATTGCAAATTTAAATTTCGTCGCGATACTTGACATAGATAGAATAATTGCCTGCGTCACTGTTCATTTCATACATTTACTATCAGATTTGGAAAATAAATTGAAATAGGCGTATCAACAACATGATCAGGCTCCAGAGCTCTTCGGACTTGGTTCGCAATTTCAGCTCGATAAGATTCTATTTTTGGAACCAATGAATATATGTCTGAGGTGTCAATTTGTATTGTTCTCATTTGGCTGACGTCGAATGGCACTCGTTCTGAAGCTCTGATTAATTGGACAATAGACAGTTTTATCGCGTGCCGCAAAGCCAGCTCATAGAATACATTAGGATTATGAAAGGACAAATCTGCAATAACGAGTCTCGATCTCATTATGTAATCTATAATTTGTCTCGTAATTACGCCCGGTTTATCTATAGCATCGGCCCGCACGACATTTAATTTAAATTGCTCGAGAGCGGGCTCCACAATGGAACCAAGAAATAAGTCTGAATGTCGCCTCGGCTCCGATCCGTCCTCTCCAATAGGAGCTATATAGAAACAAGTCGATTCAAATTGTGCATGCTCAGAGGTTATGATGTTTGTGGAATTTCTGGGCATTGGAGCCACAGGTATAATTCGGGAGGAATCCGGAGCCCTCCCAGCCGGCATTTCGGATAGCATTGCATCCAGTGAAATTATTCGCTCAGCACCCGAAAGGATTTTCAGCAGCCCTACAAAACGAAGATTAACAATAAAAGTATCTACCGCCTCTGCAGCAAGACTTTCATCCACGCCGCTATCTTTAGCTGCGTCGATCAATACGGCGTGCGCCGGCAACTTGTTTCCGACAAATTTTTGATAAAGCTTCTCGAAGGCTTCAATAATGAATATTGCCAATTCCGCCCTGGTTTTGGCTTGCTCCCGGATCGAAAATTGATCATCGACTGATTTTCGACCCTCGGGAGTGAGTTCTATATTCTCGGCTTGGACTCCTCCCTTAGTAAGCCCATATCTTCCCGAATTCACGATCAACTGCCGTGACGCGCTGCTTTCAGGTGATTTATTCAGTTGATCAAACAATGTAAGCCGTCTTACCGGCTGCCCGCCCCCAATTTGGAAAATTGTTTTGGCAAAACTAAGAATATCTTCAAATGATGATGCAGGAAACGGACGCTGAGCCCTACGCTTCTTGAGAACTTCCTCAACACTATTAGCCGATTTTGTAGTCGATTTTGCCGCCACCTCTAAGGTTTTATTCTTAGTTTGACGAGCCATATCTCAGTCTCCTCGTAAATCGTTATACCGATCAAAAACTAAAATAGCCCAAGTAATTTCTACCATCATCAAGTAACAAGATGATAATCACATACTTGATTTTGCACAATACCACGCGGTTAATTAGTGCGCCTCCTGCCAGTTGCCCGCCGCGTTGGCCTCGACCACCAGCGGCACCTTCAGGGTCAGGGCCGGCGCCGGCGCCTCCTCCATGACGCCGCGGATGATCGGGATCGTCCGCTCCACCTCGTCCTCGGCCGCCTCGAACACCAGCTCGTCGTGCACCTGCAGCAGCATGCGCGCCCTGAGCTTCTTCGCGGCGAGGGCCGCCTCCATCCGGGTCATGGCCCGCCGGATGATGTCGGCAGCCGAGCCCTGGATCGGCGCGTTGATCGCCTGCCGCTCGACGCTGGCGCGCTCGGAGGGGTTGTTGGAGCGGATCTGCGGATAGTGGCACACGCGGCCGAACAGGGTGGTGACGTAGCCCTTGTCGCGGCAGCTCTTCTTGGTGGTCTCGATGTAGTCCCGGATGCCCGGGAACTGCTCGAAATACTGCTTGATGAACGCCGAGGCCTCCTCGCGGCCGATGCCGAGCCGGTCGGCGAGGCCGAAGGCCGAGATGCCGTAGATGATGCCGAAGTTGATGGTCTTCGCCCGGCGCCGCAGGTCGGGCGTCATCGCCTTGAGCGGCACGCCGAACATCGCCGAGGCGGTCGCCGCGTGGATGTCGATCCCGTCCTCGAACGCCTTCCGGAGCTCCGGGATGTCGGCCATGTGGGCCAGCAGCCGCAGCTCGATCTGCGAGTAGTCGGCCGAGATCAGCCGGTTGCCGGGCGCCGCCACGAAGGCGCGGCGGATCCGGCGACCCTCCTCGGTGCGGATCGGGATATTCTGCAGGTTCGGCTCGGAGGAGGACAGCCGCCCCGTGGTGGTCGCCGCCAGCGAGAACGAGGTGTGGACCCGCGCCGTCTCGCGGTCGGCATGGGCCTGGAGCGCGTCCGTGTAGGTGGATTTCAGCTTCGAGAGCTGCCGCCATTCCAGGATCTTCTTGGGCAGCTCGTGGCCCGCCTGGGCCAGCTCCTCCAGCAGGGTCGCGGGCGTGGCCCACTGGCCCGACGGCGTCTTCTTGGCCCCCGGCAGACCCATCTTCCCGAACAGGATGTCGCCGATCTGCTTCGGCGAGCCGACCGAGAATTTCTCCCCGGCATCCTCCTGGATCTCCTCCTCCAGGCGGACGAGGATCTGCGAGAAATCCCCGGATAGGCGGCTCAGCATCTCCCGGTCGACGCGGATGCCGCGCTGCTCCATCCGGGCGATCACCGGCAGCAGGGGCCGCTCCAGGGTCTCGTAGACGGCGACCCGATGCTCGGCCACGAGGCGCGGCTTCATCATCCGCCACAGGCGCAGGGTCACGTCGGCGTCCTCGGCCGCGTAGGCGGTGGCCTTGTCGATGGCGACGCGGTCGAACGTCACCTTGTTGCGGCCGGTGCCGGCCACGTCCGAGAAGGTGATCGGCTGGTGGCCGAGGTGCCGGCGGGCCAGCTCGTCCATGCCGTGGCCGCCCTTGCCGGCGTCGAGCACGTACGAGATCAGCATCGTGTCGTCGAACGGCGCGACCTCGATGCCGTAGCGGGCGAGCACCACCCAGTCGTACTTGAGGTTCTGGCCGACCTTCAGGACGCCGGGGTGCTCGAGGAGCGGCTTCAGCCGGGCGACGGCCTCCTTCAGGGGGATCTGGCCCGGCACCGGCTCGACCACGTCGGAGGGCGCGGCGCCCTCGCCGAACAGGTCGGTGGCGTCCGCCTGCACCTTGGCGGCCTGGACGTGGGCGAGCGGGATGTAGCAGGCCCGGCCGGTGGCGACCGCCAGCGAGACGCCGACGAGGCCGGCCCTGTGGGCATCGAGCGAGTCGGTCTCGGTATCGACCGCGATCACGCCGGCCTCCTCGGCCTCGGCGATCCAGGCGTCGAGCTGCTCCAGGGACGAGACCGTCTCGTAGGCGGCGGTGTCGAACGGCGCCACGGATTCCGCGGCCCGGGCCGCCACCACGTTGCCGGGTGTCGCCTCGACGGGCGCCCGGGGCTTGGCGGGCGCGTCCGGCAGGTCGAGATCGGCGAAGGGATCGATCTCGCCGCCCTCCGGCGGGGCGGCGCCCGGCGGTCGCTCGGCCCCGGCGGCCGCGGTCTCGGGATCCGGCGGCACGGAATCGCCGAAGAACGGCACCGCGTCGCTGCCGCCGGCGGCGTTGCCGTAGCCGTGCGGCCGGGCGCCCGGCAGGAGGCGCGGATCGGGCTTCACCGCCTCGGGATCGACGTGCAGCATCTGGGCGATGCGGCGCGTCAGCGTGTTGAACTCCATCGCCTTCAGGAAGCCGACCAGCTTCTCGGGATTGGGCTGAGGCACGCCGAGGTCGTCCAGCGGCACCGGGACCGGTACGTCCTCCATCAGCGCCACGAGCCTGCGCGACAGCTTGGCCTGATCCACGTTGGCGAGCAGCGTCTCCCGCCGCTTGGGCTGCTTGATCTCGCCCGCCCGCTCCAGCAGGGCCTCGAGGCTGCCGAACTCCTTGATCAGCGCCGCGGCCGTCTTCAGGCCGATGCCGGGCACGCCCGGCACGTTGTCGGAGGTGTCGCCGATGAGCGCCAGCGCGTCGCCGATCTGGTTCGGCTGCAGGCCCTCCCACTTGGCGACGATCGCCTCGACGTCGAGGTTGCGCTCGGGCCGGTAGCCGGGCTTGCCCTTGGCACCCGACTCGAAATCGTAGAACCGCACCTGCGGCCCGACGAGCTGCATCAGGTCCTTGTCGGACGAGACAATGATGACGCCCGCGCCCCGCGCCTCGGCCTGGCGGGTGTAGGTGGCGATGAGATCGTCGGCCTCGTAGCGCTCCAGCTCCACCGCGTGCAGGCCGAAGGCGCGCACCGCGTCGCGCATCAGCGGCATCTGGCGCTTCAGGTCGTCGGGCGCGTCCGGGCGGTGGCCCTTGTAGTCGGGGAACATCTCCTTGCGGAACGAGCCCTCCGACTTGTCGAAGACGATCCCGAGATGGCTCGGCATGGTGCCGGCGGCGCCGTCCTGCAGGAACTGCGCGATCTTGGTGCAGAACAGCCGCACGGCGCCGGTGGGCAGCCCGTCGGAGGGGCGCGAATTGTACTTCTGGTCCTGGTTGATCGACTGGAAATAGGCCCGGAAGATGAAGGACGAGCCGTCGACCAGGATCACCTGATCGCCGGGTCCGACGGGCTTGGTCTCGGGGCTCGAGTCGGGCTTCGAGTCGGTCATGGGCTCAGGCGGCTCGGGGCGATCAGGAGTCGGGCGCGCGGGCGATTTCGGCGCGGCAGGCCGCGACGAGAACGGGCAATTCGTGGTGGACGGTGAGCCAGACGATGTCCAGCGTCACCCGATGATAGCTGTGGCGATAAAAGTTCCCCGCATCCGCGATCTGACGCCACGGCACGTCGGGATATCGGGCTCTCGTCTCGGCGCTCAATCGGCGGCTCGCCTCCGAGATGATCTCCAGGCAGCGCACGACCGCGAAGTGGGTGCGTTCGTCTGCCTCGAACGTCTCGAGCGTGAATCCCGCCACGAAGCGGGCAACGCGCTCCGCGTTGGCGATCATGTCGGCGCAGGCGGCCCGCTCGCGTTCAGAAGGCGGAAATGGCATCGCGCTCCGCGTGCGTGCGAACCCGATCCTTCAGGGCCGCCCGATCCGCCACGTCGACCCGGATCGGAAAGAGATCATCGATGAAGTGGCACAGGCCGACATAGCCGAAGAGACCGCCCACGACGGACACATCGATCTCGATCATCACGTCGAGATCGCTGTCGGCCCGCGCCTCCCCCCGGGCGACCGAACCGAACAGAGCCGCGTGCAGCACGCCGCGGCGGCGCAGTTCCGCCTCGTTGGCGCGCAGGATGTCGAGGGCGGCGAGCTTGTCCATGGCGGCGGGACCGGAGGGAATCGGCGGCCGCCAGCATAGCAGAAGCGCGGCAGAGGAGGATCAGGCCGCCAGCTCGCGCCCGAGCGCCTCCACCCGGCGCAGGTCGTCCACGAAGGCCGCGTAGGCCTCCGCCTTCGCCTCGTCCGGCAGCCGGAGCAGGTAGGACGGGTGGACCGTGATGAAGCCCTGGAATCGGTTGTCGTGCCGGTCGAAGCGGAACGGGCCGCGCGCCCGGGTGATCGGGATCGCCTTGCCGGTCAGCGCCAGCACGGCGGTCGCGCCGAGCGCCACGACGAGCTTCGGGCCGACGAATTCGAGCTCCCGGTCGAGCCACCACCGGTAATGGCTGACCTCGCCGGCTGTCGGCTTCTGGTGGATGCGGCGCTTGCCGCGCTCCTCGAACTTGAAGTGCTTGACCGCGTTCGTCAGGTAGCTCGCGCCCCGGTCGATCCCGGCCTCCGCCATGGCGCGGGAGAGCAGCTGGCCGGCGGGCCCGACGAAGGGCCGGCCCTGCCGGTCCTCCTGGTCGCCGGGCTGCTCGCCCACGAAGGCCACCGTCGCCCCGACCGACCCCTCGCCGAGCACGGCCTGGGTGGCCCCCGGAACCAGCGGCTCGGTCCGGCGGATGATCGCGTTCAGCTCGTCGAGGTTCTTGGGATCCTGGTCGGCCATGGCGGCGACGGCCCGGGCGGGTTCGCGGCGTGTGGGCAAGGTCGGCTCCCTCTCGATCATGGCTTCGGTGCGCCCGGCCGCCGCCCGGACCAGGGCCGGGATCGCGGCCGTCTCGGGCATGTTGTGCCAGTACTTCTTGGGCATCTCCGCCCGCATCGCCTTCAGGTTGGTGCGGGCCGGGTTGAACGTGCTCTCGTAATAGGTCTGCCAGCCGGCCTCGAAGCCGTCGCCCTCCGGAAGATGGGCGCGGTCGCCGGGCGGCCCGAAAGTCAGGGTCTCGGTGTCCCAATGGGCCGAGCCCTCGGGCGTCAGGATCGACCAGCGCATCCCGCGGAAGCGATCGACGAAGAACGGTGCCGCCGCCTCGAGGATGTGGTGGTCCGGCTCGAACCACGCGACGTAGCGCTCGCCGTCCGGTCCCTCCGCCCGGCGGAAGCGCAGGAAGGCGTGCATCTTGTGGAGGTCGCGCCCGATCGCCTTCGCCATCCGGTGCAGGCGGTGGACCAGCGGGTCGCTGCCGATCTCCATCAGGTGCCGCTCGCCGCGGCAGACCCGCCAGATCAGCGCGTAGAGCAGGCCGTAGCGCTCCGGATCGCGGTGGGGAATGACCTGCGGGATCAGGCCGGCGACGGCCTTCGGCAGGACGAGCGGCGTGTCGGTCGCCGGCTCGGCGTCGCTGCCGAACAGGCCGGGCGCGTCCGTCACCGACCACGTCACGGCCTCGGGGGCGACGCCCTGCGCGACGAGGCTTCGGGCGGCTTTGCGGAAACCGTCGAGATCGGCGCCGGGGCGCAGCGCGACGGCGCGCGGCGACAGCGAATCCCCTCTCTCCAGGGAGGGAGAAGGACTCGGCGCGTGACCCGCTCCCATCAGAACAGGCTCAGCTGCGCCGCGGGCTCGACCAGCCGCGCCCGGAGGTCGAGCCGGTCCGTCAGCCCGACCGGCCGATGGTCGGCGGCCACTAGGAACGGCCGCGCCCGCTTCAATCCGGAGGTCAGCCGGGCGACGTCATCGAGGCGCAAGGTCGCGTGCCGGCGCGCCCTGACGATCTTGTCGACCGCCCGCGCCCCGAGCCCCGGAACCCGCAGCAGCCATTCCCGGTCGGCGCGGTTCACGTCCACGGGGAACTTGTCCCGGTGCTTCAGCGCCCAGGCGAGCTTCGGGTCGATGTCGAGGGCGAGCATCCCGCCCTCGGAGGCGTCGGCCACCTCGTCGGGGGTGAATTCGTAGTACCGGAGCAGCCAGTCGGCCTGGTACAGCCGGTGCTCGCGCTGGAGCGGCGGCGGCTTCGGCGGCAGGATCGCTGAGCCGTCCGGGATCGGGCTGTAGGCAGAGTAGTAGACCCGCTTCAGGCCGACGCTGCCGTAGAGGAGCGCGCTCTTGCGGATCAGCGCCTCGTCGGTGGTGGTGTCCGCGCCGACGATCACCTGCGTCGAGTGGCCGGCCGGCGAGAACCGGCGCTTCTCGGCCTTGGCCTGCACGATGCGCTCGCCGATCTGCGCCATGGCGCCCTGGATCGCGGCGCCGTCCTTCTCGGGAGCGAGGCGCTCCAGGCTCGCCTCGGTGGGCAGCTCGACGTTGATCGAGAGCCGGTCGGCGTAGAGGCCCGCCTCCTCGATCAGCCAGGGGCTCGCCTCCGGGATCGACTTGAGATGGATGTAGCCGGCGAAGCCGTGGTCGCGCCGGAGCGACTTCGCCACGCGGGTCAGCAGCTCCATCGTGTGGTCGGGCGACTTGATGATGCCGGAGGAGAGGAACAGCCCCTCGATGTAGTTGCGCCGGTAGAAGTTCAGGGTGAGGTTCACGACCTCCTCCACGGTGAACTTCGCCCGCCGCACGTTCGAGGAGCGCCGGTTCACGCAGTACGCGCAGTCGAACAGGCACCAGTTCGTCAGCAGGATCTTGAGGAGCGAGACGCACCGCCCGTCGGGCGTGTAGGCGTGGCAGATCCCGGCGCCGGTGGTCGACCCGAGCCCGTCCTTGCCGGCCGCCCGCTTCGGCGCGGCCGAGGAGGCGCAGGAGGCGTCGTACTTGGCGGCGTCCGCGAGGATGCGCAGCTTCTTGGCCAGGGTCTCGTCCATCGAACAGACAATGAACAACGCGGCCGAAGGTGCAAGGCCGGCGCGGCGTTCACCCCGGGCCGCGATGCCGCACCCGTCACGCAGGCGCGTCGGGCTCGCCGGATTCGTCGGGCTCCCGGTCGACCACACGGCGGGCGAGGCCGTAGGCGAAGCCGGCCCGGGCCAGGGCGGCGAGGTCGCGGTCGCGGTGCGTCGCCCGCTGGTCCGGTCGGCGATACGGTCCCAGGCGTCGCCGCTTGGCGTAGGCCTGGGCGGCCTGCTCCTCGATCGCGTCCGCCTCCCCGTCCGGCAGGGCGTCGCGCTCCGCCAGCATGGCGGCCTCCACGACGTCGCGCGGGACCCCCTTGGCGGCGAGCTTGGCCGAGACGCCGCGGGTCGAGGTGCCGCGACGCCGCAGAGTGGCGAGGCGGGTGTCGGCGAAGCGCGCGTCGTCCACGAGGCCGGCCGACACCGCCCGCGCGACGGTCGCCGTCACGAGGTCGGCGAAGCGTTCGGGATCCTCGCCCCGGGCCCGCGCGCGCTTCTGGACGCGGCGCGCGAGCGTCCGGCGCAGCATCTCGGTCGAGGCGCTGTAGCGCTCCAGATAGTGGAGCGCCGCACGCTCCAGCCAGGCCGGGCTCACGGGGCCGGGCGGCTTGATCTCGCGGTCGCGACCTTCTGGCGCGGATCCTGCAACGAATGGAGATTTCACCGGTTCTTCACGATCTCGACAGGTTTGCGTTCCATGACTCGGGTATGGAACGCGCGCAACGCGACAGGCTCGGCCATGGCCCGAACCACCGTTCTTCGCCCGGCACTCCGCAGGGCCGATGGCGCCCGCGGCTGCACGGCGCGGCGGCCGTACTGATGCGGCGCGAGTGGCTCCTGGTCCTCGTGGCCCTGGGGCTCGCCGCGGCCGCGGCCGCGATCGTCTACCTGTCGCGCCCGAACACCCTGACGGTGGCGGTCGGCCCCCAGGACGGGCCCGAGGCCGCGCTGATCGAGGCCTATGCCGGCGCCCTCGACCGGGCCCGGGAGGACGTCCGTCTCAAGGTGGTGCGCTACGGCGACGTGCGCGACAGCGCCCTGGCACTCCAGCGCAACAAGGCCGACCTCGCGGTGGTGCGGCCGGACGTGTTCCTGCCCGAGAACGGGCTGACCCTGGCGATCCTGCACGACGAGGCCCTGGTCATCGCGGCGCCGGAGGCGGCCGATCTCGACGACGTGCCGGCCCTGGCGCGCAAGCGGCTCGGCATCGTGGTCCGCCACAGCGCCGACCTGTCGTTCCTCACGAACCTCCTGTCCTTCTACGACCTCGTGCCGGACATCGTGGGCGAGGACGCGCCGGAGGCCGGCCACGCCGCCGAGGCGGAGCCCGGCCACGTGGTCGTGGTGCCGCTGAAGGTCAGCGACGTCACGGCCGCGCTCACCGAGAAGCGGGTCGACGCGGTGGCGGTGATCGCGAGCCCCGCCTCCAAGCCGGCGGCCGCGGTCGTCCGCGCCGTCGAGCTGGGCGCGCCGGACCGCAAGATCGGCTTCGTCTCGATCCCGGACGGCGACGCGATCCTGCAGCGCTTCCCCGAGCTGCAGGCGGTGACGATCCCGGCCGGCACCTTCGGCGGCCGCCCGAAGCGGCCCGACGAGGAGGTCAAGACCGTCGGCGCCTCCTATCGCCTGATGGCCCGCGGCACGGTCAGCCGCGTCGCGGTCGCCTCTGCGACGCAGCACCTGTTCGAGTGGCGCTCGCGGCTCGCCTCGACCGCGCCGGTGGCCAAGCTGATGAAGGCGCCGGACTTCGACACGACGGTGGCGGCGACCTCGGCGCGCCTGCCGAACCACCCCGGCGCCGTCGACTATTTCGAGCGCGAGCAGCAGACCTTCCTCGACCGCTACGAGGACTACATCTACCTGTTCGCCTTCTTCGGCGGCACGATCGGCTCCGGCTTCGCGTGGCTCGGCCAGCGCCTCGCCCGCAAGCGCCGGGAGCGGGTCGACTTCGTCCTCGACCGGCTCCTCGACATCATGCGCGAGGTGCGCGCGGCGACCAGCGCCGCCGAACTCGACGCGATCGCGATCGAGACCGACGGGCTGGTGGCGGACGTGGTCTGCTACGCCCGCGAGCGCAGCATCGACGCGCGGACGGTCAGCGCGCTGATCCTGGCGGTCGACGGCGTCCACGCGGCCATCGCCGACGCGCGGCGGCAGACGAGCGAGACCGAGCCCCGGGCGGCGACCCGCAACCGCACGGCCCGGCTGCTCGCCCTCGATCTGCCGGCCGCGGAGTAGCGGCGGGCGCCGCATGGCTGGCGGCTTAGGGATATCATGCTAACGGGAACCATGTTCGATCCCGTCGCCGCCCTCGATACGGTTCTCGAGAACCTCGACCGCGAGGCCCGCGAGCCCACGAAGCTCCGGGCCGCGCTGGTGCCACAGCTGCGCCGGGTGATCGAGGAGGGCCACCGGGCCGCCGAGGCGCAGCTCCTCGAGGACCGCAACGGGCTGCTGTGCGCGCAGACCCTGTCGAATCTCACCGACGCGGTGGTCCGGGCGATCCACGACGCCGTGGTCTGGCGGCTCTATCCCAACGACAACCCGTCGACCGGCGAGCAGCTCGCGGTGGTCGCCACCGGCGGCTACGGCCGGGGCACGATGGCGCCGGGATCGGACATCGATCTGCTGTTCCTGCTGCCCTACAAGCAGACCGCGTGGTCCGAGAGCGTCGTCGAGGGGATGCTCTACGTCCTGTGGGACCTGAAGCTGAAGGTCGGCCACGCCACCCGCTCGGTCGAGGAGTGCCTGCGCGAGGCGCGGGCCGACATGACGATCCGGACGGCCCTCCTGGAGGCGCGGTACCTGTTCGGCACCCGGGTGCTCTACGAGGAGCTCGTGACGCGCTTCGACGCCGAGCTGGTGGTCGGGTCCGCCGCCGAGTTCGTCGAGGCGAAGCTGCGCGAGCGCGACCTGCGCGTCTCCAAGGCCGGCACCTCGCGCTACCTCGTCGAGCCCAACGTCAAGGACGGCAAAGGCGGCCTGCGCGACCTCAACACGCTGTTCTGGATCGCCAAGTACACCTACCGGGTCCGCGACCAGATCGAGCTCGTCAGCGCCGGCCTGTTCACCCCGGAAGAGTACGCGCTGTTCGAGCGCTGCGAGGAGTTCCTGTGGCGGGTGCGCTGCCACATGCACTTCGCCACGAAGCGCGCCGAGGAGCGCCTGTCCTTCGGTCTGCAGCCGCGGATCGCCGAGCGCTTCGGCTACGAGGCCCGGGGCGGCCTCTCCGGCGTCGAGCGCTTCATGAAGGCCTATTTCCGCATCGCCAAGGATGTGGGCGATCTCACCGCCATCGTCTGCGCGGAGTTGGAGGCACGCCACGCCAAGCGCACGCCGGTTCTCGACCGCTGGATCGGCCGGTTCCGCGACCGGTTCCGGGCGACCGCCATGGAGGCGGAGGATTTCTGGATCGACCACGGCCGGGTGAACCTGCGCGCGGAGGACGCCTTCGAGCGCGACCCGGTCAACCTCATCCGGCTGTTCTGGCTCGCCGACCGGCACAACCTCGCGATCCATCCGGACGCCAAGCGGCTGGCCAACCGGTCCCTGCGCCTCGTCAACCCGTCGCTGCGCGTGGACCCCGAGGCGAACCGGCTGTTCGTCGAGATCCTGACCTCGCGGAACGCGCCGGAGGAGGCGCTGCGCGAGATGAACGAGGCGGGCGTGCTCGGCCGCTTCATCCCGGATTTCGGCCGCATCGTCGCGATGATGCAGTTCAACATGTACCACCACTTCACGGTGGACGAGCACCTGCTGCGCACGGTCGGCGTGCTGGCGGACATCGAATCGGGCCGGGCCCAGGAGACCTACCCGCTGGTCTCGCGCCTCGTGCACTCGATCCATAACCGCACCGCGCTCTACGTGGCGATCCTGCTGCACGACATCGCCAAGGGCCGGCCGGAGGACCACTCGATCGCCGGCGCCGCCATCGCCGAGAAGCTCTGCCCGCGCTTCGGCCTGAACCAGGCGGAGACCGAGACGGTGCGCTGGCTCGTGGAGCACCACCTGCTGATGTCGATGACCGCGCAAAGCCGCGACCTCTCGGATGCCAAGACGATCGAGCGCTTCGCCGCGAGCGTGCAGAGCCTGGAGCGGCTGAAGCTCCTGACCATCCTGACGGTGGCCGACATCACCGCCGTCGGCCCCGGCGTCTGGACCGCCTGGAAGGGCACCCTGGTCCGCACCCTGTACGACGAGACCGAGGTCTACCTCTCGGGCGGCCATTCCGAGATCGCCCGCACCGACCGGGTGCGCCTCGTGCAGATGGGCCTGCGGGAACAGCTGCCCGGCTGGGGCTCGGAGGAGTTCGACGCCTACGCGGCCCGCCACAGCCAGGCCTACTGGCTCAAGGTCGACGGCACGCGCCAGCTCAAGAACGCGATCTTCCTGCGCGACGTCGTGCGCGACGGGCGGACCAGCGCGACCGACGTCGCCCTCGATCCCGTCCGGGGCGTGACCGAGATCACGGTCTACTCGCCGGACCATCCCCGCCTGCTCGCCATCGTCACCGGCGCCTGCGCGGCGGCCGGCAGCAACATCGTCGACGCGCAGATCTTCACCACCACGGACGGGTTCGCCCTCGACACGATCTTCATCTCGCGCGCCTTCGAGCGGGACGACGACGAGCTGCGTCGGACCAAGCGCATCACCGCGGCGATCGAGCGGGCGCTGAAGGGCGAGATCAAGATCGCCGACCTCGTGGCCGACAAGCACCCGCCGACCAGCACCCGCGCCAAGACCTTCCCGGTGCCGCCGGACGTCATCATCGACAACGCCCTGTCGAGCCGGGAGACCGTGGTGGAGATCACCGGCCTCGACCGGCCGGGCCTGCTCTACGAGCTCACTACGGCCTTCAGCCGGCTGTCGCTCAACATCACGTCGGCGCATGTGGCGACGTTCGGCGAGCGCGCCGTGGACGTCTTCTACGTCACCGACCTCACCGGCACGCGGGTGACGCAGCCTGACCGGCAGGCCGCGATCCGGGCCGCCGTGATGGACGTGTTCGCCCACGACGTCGCGACGCTGAAGGCCGAGGGTCTGGAGGCGCTGGTGGCGGCGCCGCCGCCGCGCGAGGCGTGAGCGTACGGGTTGATTTCGCGGCCCCGTGGCCAGATATCAGCGCCGATTCCACCATCCCTCACCGATTCCCGCCCACGACTGAAACGTGATGACGAGCAACGACATGCCCCAGGATGACCAGCGCCAGACCACGGTCGAAGCCGGTGCCGGCGCGGCCCAGGATCCCGCGCCCGCGGGTCAGGGCAGCGAGTCGGCCACCGTCGATCCGGTCGCGGAGGCCCTGGCCCTGCTGACCGCCGAGCGCGACGAGCTCAAGGACCGGACGCTGCGCACCCTCGCCGAGATGGAGAACCTGCGCCGCCGGACGGAGCGCGAGGTCGCCGACGCGCGCGCCTACGCGGTGACCAACTTCGCCCGGGACGTGCTCAACGTCGCCGACAACATCCGCCGCGCCCTCGACAGCGTCCCGGCCGACGCGAAGGCCACGGCCGACGGCGCCCTGAAGGGGCTGATCGACGGGATCGAGCTCACCGAGCGCGACCTCGGCAAGACCCTCGAGCGCCACGGCGTGAAGATCGTCGAGCCGCAGGGCCAGAAGTTCGACCCGAACCGCCATCAGGCGATGTTCGAGGTGCCGAACGCGGAGGTTCCGGCCGGCACCGTCGTGCAGGTCGTGCAGGCGGGCTACGTCATCGGCGAGCGCGTGCTGCGCCCGGCCCTGGTGGGCGTCGCCAAGGGCGGCCCGAAGGCAGCCGCCAACCCGGCCGACGCGGCCTGAACGGTCCCGCGGCGCGCCCTACTGGCAGGGCAGCGCCGCGGCGAAATCCGAGATGAACTGCGCGGTCTGGCGGGTCTGAGCCGGCGCGGCCGGATCGCGGGCGACGAGCCCCGCCTCGACGCGGAGACGGCCGTTGCAGGCGCAGGTCGGCAGCGTTCCCGCGGCCGGCTCGGGCGAGCACGCGTCGTGGTGCGCGCAGGCGAGATCCAGCGCGTCGATCGGCGGGTAGCCGGGCCCGCGGCTGCCGGGGCCGCAGAAATTCCCGTAGATCAGGATGGCGCCGCGCCCGTCGGGCCCGGGTGGCACGATCTCCTGCGCCCGCGCCGGGACGGTGCAGGCCGCGAGCGCGACGGCGAGCAGCATTGTCGTGAGGGAGGTCGAGCTGGGCATGCTCACGGCCGATCCTGTCGGAGAGAATCCGCGGTCCCGCGGGGCTGCACCCGCGCGGTATCCGGCCTCACCGACATCCCTCGGCCGTGGACAGGCTCGCGCGGCCGACAGATTCGCGAAGCCGAATGCAGGGCATTGCGACCCAGCTTGACCGCTCCGTCAAGCTATCGTCGAACGAATATTGCTCAGAATCGGTAATTCACACCGGCCCGAACCACCGCAAACCCGAAGTCCTGTTTGCCGGCACCATAAAACGCCGGAACACTGGCGTTGTAGTACGTGGCGGCGTTCGTTCCGCGGCCGAGATGGAGGTAGAGCGCCTCCACCTTGGCGGAGAGCTTGTCGGTGAAGGCGTACTCGATGCCGCCGCCGGCCGCGTATCCGGTCCGGTCGGTCGACGGCAGGGTGTAGGGGTAGGCGCCCGCGTCCGTCGCGCGCGCCCCGCCGCCGTAAGCGAAACCGCCGGTCCCGTAGACGAGGACCCGGTCGAACGCGTAGCCGAGCCGGGCGCGGACCGTGCCGAAATAGTCGAGGCTCGGTCGGACACTGTAATACGGCGTGGTGCCGAGATAGGCGGCGTCCGCCTTGGCGAAGGCCGCGCCCTGGATGTCGGCCTCGACGCCGCCGACGACGCCGGAGCCCGGCGTGAGCTGGTAGTTGTAGCCGATCTGACCGCCGCCGGCGAAGCCGCCGGACCGGCCCCCGCCCGTGACGGCGCCGTAGGTCGGGTCGGTGAAGCCGCCGCTCCCGGTCGGGAACGCGTATCCCGCATTCACGCCGGCATAGAAGCCCGTCCAGGTGAAGACCGGGAGCGACGGCAGTGGCGGCGGCGGCGCGCGGCGGGGCAGGTCGGCCGCCTGGGCGGCGAGGGCCAGGCAGCCGCATGCGGCGCCCGCGAGGGATGCGGAGGTTCGTGCGTTCATGGAAATCTCGTTCGGCGCGCGGCGGAGCCGCGGGATCAGAGGGCCAGGAGGAGCAGCCCGACGACGGTCACGGACAGGATCAGGCAGAGAGCGAGATCGAGAATGGCCGCTCCACCGCAGGTCGGCGCGGTTCGTGCGCGGTCGATACCGGAGAGGGCGATCAAGAGCGGACCTCCCGGTTCTCTTCCGTGCGTGCCGCGACCCTCAGGGTTCTCGCGGCGCGTCGGGGCCCGACAGCGCCCGAGGGTGCCGCCGCCCCGCCTGAGGGGGTGGCGGGAGCGGCGGCCTGCGGCGCCCTCGGTGAACCGGCGCGGTGGACCGTTTCCGCGACGGCGACCCCGAGGACGGGCAGCGTGAGCGCGGCGACGACGCAGACGAGGCGTCGGAGCCGCGGAAGGGGATCACTCAGGCTTGCCCGTCGCGCCTGGGCGGTGGGAAGCGTGAGCGGCGGCAGGGGCCTCGCCACGAGCGTTCGCGTATCAATCGTCATCGGCCGGCCCCGCATTTCGTGGGAAATTTGACCACGAAGCCGTTTTACGTGTGCAAAAATCCCACGTCAACGCGAAATCGAGGGACCAGCGTGCGCCTTCGCACGCGGTGGGATTGTGTCCCACAGCATGAGCCGTCACGATGCGGCCATGTCTGATACTGCCGATACACCGCGGGAGGGCGCCAGCCTGCACGCGCCGCTGGCGCGGCTGCTGCGCCCCCTCGTGCGCCTGCTCGTCGCCCGCGGCATCACCTTCCCGGCGCTCACCGACCTGCTGCGCGAGCTGTACGTGAACGTCGCCGAGTACGACTTCGCCCTCGCCGGAAAGGAGCAGACCGACAGCCGCGTCTCCCTGCTCACCGGCATCCACCGCAAGGAGGTCCGGCGCCTGCGGGGCGCCGGTGCTCCGGTCAGCGCCGTCCCGGCGGTCGTCTCCCGCACCAGCCGGATCATCGCCCGCTGGATCGCCGACCCGGCCTTCACCGACGCGCAGGGCCAGCCCCTGAAACTTCCGCGCACGGCCGAGGGCGGCGCACCCTCGTTCGAGTCGCTGGTCGCGGGCGTGACGCGGGACCTGCGGCCGCGCGCCGTCCTCGACGAGTGGCTCGATCGCGGGCTGGCCTTCACCGATGCGCAGGACCGGATCGTGCTGGCCGAGGCCGCCTACGTACCGAGGGGCGACGGCGCCGAGGGGCCTCAGCTCTACTATTTCGGCCGCAACCTGCACGACCATATCGCGGCTGCCGTCGCCAACATCTTCGGAGACGCGCCGCGCTTCCTCGAGCGGGCGGTCCACTACGACGGGCTGTCCGAGGACCTCGCGACCCGGCTCGAGGCGCGCGCCCGCGAGATCGCCATGGAGGCGCTGCAGCAGGCCAACCGGGAAGCGCACGCCGCCTGCCAGACCGATCCCGGCGGCACGCATCGCTGGAACTTCGGCCTGTACGTCTACACCGAAGCGGCGCCGCCGGCGCGGCGAGCGGACGAGCGGTGAGAGGCCGGCCGGTGCGCGCCACGCTCAATCGCCGGTTCGTCCTGCGCCTGCTAGCGGGCGCCGCGACCGTGCTGCCCGGCACCGTCCGGTCGCAGGAATCCCCGCGCGATCAGGGCATCGGCGGGACCGGCATGATGCGGACCGACGAGCCGAAGAGCGGGCCCCTCGGCGAGGGCGACCGCGGCATCGGCGGCACCGGCGTGATCGGTACGATCCGACGCTTCGGCTCGATCGTCGTCAACGACCTGCGCATCGCCTATCCGCCCGAGGTGGAGGTGCATATTGACGGCACGGCCGCGAAGGCCGCCGACCTGAAGATCGGTCAGGTCGTCCACGTGGTGGCGCGGCCCGAGGGCGGCGGACTCGCCACGGGGCGGATCGACGTCACGAGCGAAGTGGTCGGGCCGGTGGAATCGGTTGCGCCGGGGCGGCTCGTGGTGCTCGGCCAGCGGGTCTCGACCGCGGGTCTCGGCGGCGCGTGGCGGCCGGGCGCGCGGGTCGCCGTGAGCGGGCTGCGCCGGCCCGACGGCGTGATCGTGGCGAGCCTGATCGAGCCGCGGGACACCGGGCCCGACCGCGTCGCCGGCCCGGTGCGGCGGGTCGCGGGCGGCCTCGGGATCGGCGGCCTCCGCCTCGCGGGCGCCGACGCCCTGCCGCCGGGCCGGCGCGCCCTGGTGACGGGCCGTGCGGCGAACGGCGTGCTCACCGTGACCAACGCCGCGCAGGTCGGTCTGCCCTTCCCGCCGGGTCTGAAACAGGTCTCGATCGAGGCCTATATCGGCCGGGATAGCGGCAGGCTCAACGTCGGCGCGGGCTACGCCGTCGCGGGCCGCCCCGGCGCGCAGGTTCCGCGCACCGGGAGCGTGCGGGCGGTGCTGACCGCGGCGATCGCGCGGGACGGGGACCTGACGGTGGAGCGGCTGCGGATCGAGGACCGCATCGCGCCCGAGCCGCAGCGGCCGGACGCCCCGCGGTTCGAGCGGGAGCGCGACCGGCTCGACCTCCGCAACCTCCCCGACGAGGCGCCCGGCCGCTTCGGCGCCGAGCCCGGAGGCCGCCAGGGCGGCATCGGCGAACCGCGCGGCCCCGCGATCGACACCCGGCCGGGGGGCGCGGTCGTCCCCGGATCGGAGGGTACCGGCGGATTTGGAGCGCCGCGCGGCGGCTTCGGCGGCACGCCGCCGGCAGGCCCCGGGGCGTTCCCGGGCGGCCCCGGGGGCTTCGGCGGTCCGCCAGGTGGACCTAGCCCGGGCGGGGGCGGTTTCGGTGGCGGCGGTTTCGGCGGCCCTGGCGGCGGTCGACGCTAGCGCCGCCCCCGACCACGTCGGGACAGTGACGATCGCCGAGGCCGTGCCGAGCGAGGCGCGGTTCCCCTCTCCCGCGCGGGAGGGGGGCAAGTCGCGGCTGTCTCGACCGGAGGCACTTTTCCTCCGGACCGTCGCACTACGAAAGGGAACGGCCCTGGGGCAGACCGCACGGAGCGCCGGAGGCGCGGGACTTCAGGCCTCCGCCTCCCGGTCGAGCAGCGCGCGCTTGCGCGCGACGCCCCAGCGATAGCCCGACAGGGCACCGTCCGAGCGCACGACGCGGTGGCAGGGGATGGCCACCGCGACCGGGTTCGCCCCGCAGGCCTGCGCGACCGCGCGCGTCGCCGTCGGCAGGCCGATCGCCCGGGCGATCTCCGCGTAGGTCGCGGTGGATCCCACCGGGATCTTGCGCAGCGCCGTCCAGACCCGCTGCTGGAACGCCGTGCCGCGGATGTCGAGGGGCAGGTCGAGGCCGCTGCCCGGCGCCTCCACGAGCCCGATGACCCGCGCCATCCAGCCTTCGAAGGCCGGGTCGCCGCCCTCGATCTCCGCGGCGGGGAAGCGGTCCTGGAGATCGTGCAGGAGCGGCTCGGGCGCGTCCCCGAGGAGGATCGCGCAGACGCCCGCCTCGGTGGCGGCGACGAGGATCGCGCCGAGGCTGCAGGCGCCGATACCGAACCGGATGCGCAGGCCCGCGCCGCCCGTCCGGTAGGCGGCGGGCGCCATGCCGAGGCGCGGCGCGCCCGCCGCGTAGAACCGGCTCGCGGCGCCGTAGCCGGCCTCGTACAGCGCCTCCGTCACCGAGGCGGCCCCAGGCAGCCGCCGCGCCACGGCGGCGGCGCGGTGGGCGGCCGCGTAGGCTCTGGGGGTCACGCCGGTGGCGTCCTTGAACACCCGGTGGAAGTGGTAGGCGCTCAGGCCAGCGGCGCGGGCGAGCGCGGCGAGGGACGGAACCGTCTCCGCCGTCTCGATCAGGCGGCAGGCGCGGGCGACCGCCTCGGCCCGGCGCTCGGCGAGGGCGGGCTCGTCCGGGCGGCAGCGGCGGCACGGCCGGAAGCCGGCAGCCTCGGCCTCGGCGCAGGTCCGGTGGAAGCTGACATTCTCGGGCCGCGCCGCGCGCGCGGCGCAGCTCGGGCGGCAGTACACGCCCGTGGTGCGGACCGCGTACACGAAGGTGCCGTCGGCCCGCGGGTCGCGGGCGGCGAGGGCGGCCCAGCGCTCGGCATCGCCGGGGTCTGTCGCGGGAACGGGGCTCATGGCAGCCGTACTATGCGGCTTGGCGCGGGCCTTGAGGAGGGGCATGACGGGGCCTGCCGGGTGGTGGATGACGCGTGCGGCACTCTGCCGGTCCGCCGCCGCTCCGGCATCCCGCGCCTTGCGGCCGAATTCGACATCGGCGGCCGCCGGAAGGGCGACCCGCCTCACGAGTGCGCCATGGCTTCGAGCACGCCCGATCACATCCATGTCGGCCAGGACGGCTGGCTGTTCCTGAAGACGGGCACGAACGACGTGCTCGGCCAGTACGAGCGGCCGGAGGAGACGACCGAGCTGATCTGGCAGTGGCGCAGCCTCGTGACGACGCGGGAGCGGCGCCTGCGCGCCCAGGGGATCCTGTACCGCCACGTCGTCGCCCCGGAGAAGCTGATGATCTACGATCACCGGCTCGACGGGCTCACCATCCGGCCGGGCGCGTCGCCGGCCTACCGCCTCCTCCACAGCGAGCCCCCGGCGGGCCGCTTCCCGGGTCCGGTCGGGCTGTACGCGGCCTGGCGCCGGCGGAAGCGCTGGCGGCAGACCTGCATCGATCTGGTGACGCCGATGCGGGCGCAGCGCGACGCGGCCGACCTCTACTGCCGGACCGACACCCACTGGTCCGCCGACGGCTGCTATCTCGCCTACGCGGAGATCTGCCGGGCGCTGGGCGCCGAGCCGCGGCAGGACCTGCGAGAGCGGCCGTCCTTCGAGACCGACCACGACGGCGATCTGGGGAGCGCCTTCGATCCACCCCGGCGGGCGCGCTCGCGCACCGTCCTGATGCAGCAGGACGCGGTCCGGACCTACGGCAGCCCGATCGTCGAGGCCCGGGAGAAGGCCGGCCTGCTGCACACGCTGCATGTCGGCGCGCACGTGATCTACGGGAACGCCAAGGCCACCGACCCGCGCCGGCTGGTCTTGTTCGGCGATTCCTTCTCGCACGTCATGCCGTACATGCTGACGATCATGCTGGCCGAGACGTTCCGCGAGGTGCACTTCGTCTGGAGCACCTCGCTGGACTGGCCGTATATTGAGCGCGTCCGGCCCGACATCGTGCTGACCGAGGTGGCCGAGCGCTTCATGGTGCAGCTGCCCGACGACACCTTCTCGGTGGAGCGCTACGCGCAGGACCGCTTCGGGGCCGAACTCGCGGCCGCGGGCGCCTGACGGGCGAGCCCGGAACTCCGGAGGGCGAACACGCCGCCACCCCCGAATTCGCCAGTCCGGGATTGCCGAGCGGGATCCGGAGCGCAAGCGCGCCCGGCATGGCTGCGACCGGGACAGTCCGTTCCCGGCTCGCCGGCCGTGCCCCTCACGCCTGCAGCTTGGCCACCAGCGCGTCCGACAGGGCGAAGTTCACGTAGACGTTCTGGACGTCGTCTTGATCCTCGATCACCTCGACGAGGCGGATGAGCTTCTCGCCGGTCTCGTCGTCGACATTGATGGTGTTCTGCGCCTTCCAGATCAGGCCCGTGCGCGCGGGCTCGCCGAAGCGCGCCTCGAGGGCCTTGGTGACCTCGCCGTAGGAATCCTGGGCGCAGATGACCTCGTGTCCGTCCTCGCCGGAGCTGACGTCGTCGGCGCCGGCCTCGATCGCCGCCTCCAGCATCGTGTCGGCGTCGGCCACGGAGGCCGGGTAGGCGATCACGCCGACGCGGTCGAACATGAAGGCGACGGCCCCGGTCTCGGCGAGGCTGCCGCCGGACTTGGTGAAGGCCGAGCGCACGTCCGAGGCGGTGCGGTTGCGGTTGTCGGTCTGTGCCTCGACGATCAGCGCGGCGCCGCCGGGCCCGTAGCCCTCGTAGCGGATGTCCTCGTAGTTCTCGCCGTCGGCGCCGGCGGCCTTCTTGATGGCGCGCTCGATATTGTCCTTGGGCATGTTCTCGGCGCGGGCCGCCAGGATCGCGGCGCGCAGGCGCGGGTTCATCGCCGGGTCGGGCGTGCCGAGCTTGGCCGCCACCGTGATCTCGCGGGCGAGCTTGCCGAACACCTTCGAGCGGACCGCGTCCACCCGGCCCTTCCGGTGCATGATGTTCTTGAACTGCGAATGGCCTGCCATGACGGTTCGGACTTTTGTTCGTTGGCGCGGGCGGGCGTGCGGGACCCCGCCGTCGCGGCTGTGAGGTCGCGCCGTATATAGGCCGCCGCCTTCGGACGAAGCAACGCGGCCGCTGCCGGTCGGCGCGACACGGGCCGACACGGCCCCGCGGGCTTCGCAATCCCGTGACCGCGGAAAAAGTCGCCGTCTCGGGCGTTGGCGCTGGACTTCACGCGCAGCTGGGAACCCGATGTCGAGCCGGAACGGACGCAGCACGGTCATGGTCACGGGCGCGAGCGCCGGCGTCGGCCGGGCTGTCGCCCACGAATTCGCCCGGCACGGCTGGAACGTGGGGCTGATCGCGCGCGGCCCGGCGGGGCTGAGGGGCACGATCCGCGATGTCGAGCGGGCCGGCGGCCGGGCCCTGGCCTTTGCGGCCGACGTCGCCGACGCGGAGGCCGTCGCCCAGGCCGCCGACGCGCTGGCCGAGGCGTTCGGCGGCATCGACGTCTGGGTCAACAACGCGATGGTGACGGTCTACGCGCCCGTTCAGGAGACGAGCCCGGACGAGTTCCACCGCGCCACCGCGGTGACCTATCTGGGGCAGGTGCACGGCACGCTGGCGGCCCTCCGCCACATGGTCCCGCGCGACCGGGGCACGATCGTGCATGTCGGCTCGGCGCTCGCCTACCGGTCGATCCCGCTCCAGGCAAGCTACTGCGCCGCCAAGGCCGCCGTGCGGGGCTTCGTTGATTCCCTGCGCAGCGAGCTGCTCCACGACCGCAGCCGAGTCCGCCTGACGATGGTACAGCTTCCGGCCGTGAACACGCCGCAATTCGACTGGGCGCGCTCGCGGCTACCGCGCAAGCTCGAGCCGGTGCCGCCGATCTACCAGCCGGAGGCCATCGCCCGGCACGTCTTCCGGGCGGCGCACGACGCGCCCCGGGAAATGTGGATCGGGGCCTCGGCCTGGAAGGCGATCATCGGAAACATGCTGATCCCGGGCTGGATCGACGGCTACCTCGCCCGGCACGGCTATCGCGGGGAGATGACCGGCGTGCAGGCGCAGAAGAACCGACCCGACAACCTCTACGACCCGGTGGACACCGATCCCGGCGCCCACGGCCGCTTCGACTCCCGCGCGACCAGCGACGTCGCGGCGGCCGACCCGCGCTGGCTCAAGTTCGGGATCGCGGCCGCGCTCGGCCTCGTGGCCGGGACGATGCTGTTCGCCACCGAGGCGCACGGGCGGGCGGACGCCCGCGCCGATCGCCGGCCGGGCCGACGCTAGGCCACGGGCCAACGCGGGTTTCAAGGAGGATCCGATGCCGGGCACGAACCGTCGCGATCTGGTGCGGGCCGCGCTCGCGGGAGGGGCCGTCCTGGGTCTCGGCGGCCGCGCCCGCGCCACCGCACCCTTCGGCGGAGCGCAGGCGCCGGGCTTCTACCGGACGCGTGTCGGCAGCTGCGAGGTCACGATCCTCAACGACGGGGCGCGCAGCTTCCCGATGCCGGACCGCTTCGTGCGCAACGTTCCCCGGGACGAGGCGCTCGGCGCCGCGCGGGCGGCCTACATGCCCCCCGGCCAGGTGACGGTGCCGTTCAACCCGACGCTGATCAACACGGGCGCGAAGCTCGTCCTGATCGATACCGGCAACGGCCCGGTGCCGGGCGCGCCCGTCGGCCGCCTCGCGGCGAACCTCGCGGCGGCCGGGATCAGGCCCGAGGACATCGACCTCGTCCTGCTCTCGCACCTCCATCCCGACCACACGAACGGCCTCAAGCGGGCGGACGGCTCCCTCGCCTTCCCGAACGCCGAGATCCGGGCCGCCGCACCCGACTGGGCGTTCTGGATGAGCGACGCCAACATGGCCCGCGCCGCCGACCCGGTGACGCAGGGCTACTTCGCCAACACCCGCCGGGTGCTCGGCGACCTGAAGGACCGGATCGGCAGCTTCGCGTGGGACGAGGAGATCGTGCCCGGGATCACCGCCCTCGCCGCCCCCGGCCACACGCCGGGCCACACGGCCTTCGCGGTCGCCTCGGGTGCGGACCGTCTGCTGATCCAGTCCGACGTGACCAACATCCCGGCCTTCTTCCTGCAGCACCCGGACTGGCACGTGATGTACGATCACGACGCCGATCAGGCCCAGGCGACGCGCCACCGCTTCTACGACACGGCCGCGTCCGAGAGGGCCCTCGTGGTCGGCTACCACTTCCCCTTCCCGTCGCTCGGCCACGTGGAACGGGACGGACCGGGCTACCGGCTCGTGCCCATCGCCTGGGCTGGCACGCTCTGACCGTCCTGGGATTCGTGCCACCGGATCAGGGAGGCCAGATCCACGACCCCGCCCGGCCATTCGACGCCCGCGAGGTGCCGGTGCGGCCGGTCCGGCTCGCCGAGATCCGAGACGGCCGAGAAGGCGCCGTCGAGCTGGTGGCTCTCGGTGTAGCGGCTCCGGGTCGCCAGGACCGGCAGCCCGGCGGCCCGGGCCGAGCTGATGCCGGCGGCCGAATCCTCGAAGGCCACCGCCTCGGAGGCCGGGATCTCCAGGCCGGCGAGCGCCAGCAGGAACACGTCGGGGGCGGGCTTCTTGCGGCTCGCCTCGTCGCCGGCCGCGATCACGTCGAAGGGCGCTGCGTCCGGCGGGAAATTGGCGGCGAGGAGCCGGTCGACGTTCGGGCGGCTCGTCGTGGTGGCCACCGCGAGCCGGATTCCCGCGGCCCGGGCCTCGGCGATCAGCCGGGCGATCCCGGGGCGTAGCGGCAGGCCGTTCCGTGCGACGAGGTCGCCGTAGGCGCGCGTCTTGATAGCGTGGATCTCCGGCGCGCGGGCGTGGAGCGCGGCGGCTTCCGCCGGGTGCTCGGTGTCGATGTAGTGGGCGAGCCGCTCCTTGCCGCCCATGACGGCGAGCAGGTCGGCGTAGAGCGCCTCGTCCCACCGCCAGGGCAGGCCGAGCTCCGCGAAGGCGCGGTTGAACGCCTGCCGGTGCAGGTCCTCGGTCTCGGCGAGGGTCCCGTCGACGTCGAAGATCAGCGCCCTCAGCACGACAGGTCGCGACCGGAGGCGCCCTCCGCGCCCTCGCGGATCGCCGCGATGCGCTCGGCGTAGGCGCCCGGGCCGCCGCTGAACACCGCGTTGCCGGCCACGAACGTGTCGGCGCCGGCGCGGCTCGCGACCTTGACCGTCTCGGGGTCGATCCCGCCGTCGACTTGGATGCGGATGTCCCGGCCCGCCACCATGGCGCGCACCCGCGCCACCGATTCCATGGCGCCCTTGATGAAGCTCTGGCCGCCGAAGCCGGGATTGACGGTCATCACCAGCACGAGATCCACGAGGTCGAGCACCGGCTCGACCATGGCGGCCGGCGTGCCCGGGTTGATCGCCACGCCGGCGCGCTTGCCGAGGTCGCGGATGGTCTGGAGCGAGCGGTGGATGTGCGGCCCGGCCTCGGCGTGGACCGTGATGCCGTCGGCCCCCGCCTGCGCGAAGGCCGCGAGGTACGGATCGGCCGGCGCGATCATCAGGTGCACGTCGAAGTACTTCTGCGTGTGCGGCCGGAGCGCTTTCACCACCGGCGGCCCGAAGGTGATGTTGGGCACGAAATGCCCGTCCATCACGTCGAGATGGATCCAGTCGGCCCCGGCCGCGTCCACGGCGCGGGTCTCCTCGGCCAGCTTCGAGAAGTCGGCGGACAGGATCGACGGGGCGATGACGGGTGCGAGCATGGGAGGCTTTCGGGGTCGGCTCAGGCCAGCCGGCGGCGGCGCTCGACGAGCTGCATGATCATCGGCGTCAGGATCAGCTGCATCGCCAGGTCGAGCTTGCCGCCGGGGATCACGATGGAGTTGGCCCGGCTCATGAAACTGTCGTGAATCATGGAGACGAGATACGAGAAGTCGATCCCCTTCGGGTCCTTGAAGCGGATCACGACCATCGATTCGTCGGCGGTGGGAATCCAGCGGGCGATGAACGGGTTCGACGTGTCGACCGTCGGCACCCGCTGGAAGTTGATGTCGGTGAACGAGAATTGCGGGCAGATGGTCTGCACGTAGTCGGGCATGCGCCGCAGGATCACGTCGGTCACCGCCTCGGTGGAGTAGCCGCGGAACGAGCGGTCCCGGTGCAGCTTCTGGATCCATTCGAGGTTGATCACCGGCACGACGCCGATCTTCAGGTCGGCGTAGCGGGCGATGTCGACGTCCGGGTCGGCCACGCAGCCGTGCAGGCCCTCGTAGAACAGGAGGTCGGAATCGGGCGGGAACGTCTCCCAGTCCGAGAAGCTGCCCTCCGGGATGCCGTAGGCCTGCGCGTCGTGCTGGTCGTGGGCGTAGTGACGGGTCCGGCCGGTGCCGGACTCGGCGTAGCTGCGGAACACCGCCTCCAGCTCGGGCAGGAGGTTGGCCCGCGGCGCGAAGTGGGACAGCGTCGGCTCGTTCGCCATCATCGCCCGCATCGTGTCGCGGTCGAAGGCGTGGAAGCCGTCACCCTCGATGAAGACCGCCCGCACGTCCTCGCGGCGGAAGATCTGCTCGAAGGTGTTGCGCACCGAGGTGGTCCCGGCCCCGGAGGAGCCGGTCACCGAGATGATGGGGTGCCGCGCCGACATCGTTTCGTACTTCGGGCTCCGAGCTACGAGCGCATCAGGCCCCGCTGGCCGAACAGCGGCGAGCGGCCGGCATCGGGCTTGCCGCCCGCGTAGTAGGTCGCCACGCAGGACACCTCCTCGGTCGAGCCGCAGACCAGCGGCGCCCGCTCGTGGATGCCGGTGGCCACGAGGTCGAGGATCCGCGTCTGACCGTCGGTGGCCGCGCCGCCGGCCTGCTCGACCAGCATGGCCACGGGGGCGACCTCGTAGAGCAGCCGCAGGCGGCCGCGGGCGTAGTTCTTCCGGGCGTCGCCCGGGTAGAGGAACACGCCGCCGCGGGTCAGCACGCGCTGGATGTCGGCCACCAGCGAGGCGAGCCAGCGCATGTTGTAGTCCTTGTCGCGCGGCCCCTCGGTGCCGCGCTGGCAATCCTCGATATAGGCCTTCACCGGCGCGTCCCAGTGTCGGGCGTTGGAGGCGTTGATGGCGAATTCCTTGGTGGAGGCCGGCACCGACATCGCCGGGCTCGTCAGCTTGAACCGGCCCTCGGCGCGGTCGAGCACGTAGGACTGGGTGCCCTCGCCCAGTGTCAGGATCAGCGCCGTGGCCGGGCCGTAGGTGACGAAGCCCGCGGCGATCTGCGTCGAGCCGGGGGTGGTGAACGAGGCCAGCGAGTTCGCCGGATCCTTGATCGACGGCCGGATGCCGAAGATCATGCCGACGGCCATGTTCACGCCGATGTTGGAGGAGCCGTCGAGGGGGTCGATGGCGACGGCGAGCGGGGCGTCCGGGTTCAGACGCATCACCTCCTCGGCCTCCTCGGAGGCGACCTCGGCGACCGGAGCGCCCCGCAGCGCCGCGGTCACGCTCTCGTGAGCGATGACGTCGAGGGCCTTCTGAACGTCGCCGTCGCTGTTGTGATCGCCGGCCGCCGCGAGGTCGCCGCTGAGCGCGCCGCGCCCGATCCGCTCGCTGATCTCCACCGCCGACCGCGCCACGGCCGCGATCACCGCGGCGGAGTCCTTCAGCGCCGGATTGGCGTCCACGGCCTGCGCCAGGCAGGTCTCGAGGGGCGTCCCGATCGCCGCTGAAATTGCCATCGGCCTACTCCTCCTGCTCGGATCCCGTCCGCGAAGATCGCGCGTTCCGCGCCGGCTCTGTAGCGGCCGCTTGGCTGCCAAGATAGCGGTCTCTGTCTCCGGATCGACAGGAACCCGCGGCGGGGCCTTCAAGATTTCTGTGCGATCTTGTGCCATAGGACGAAAAAAACGAGATGTCCGCCATGCGCAACCTCTCCCTCAAGCAGCTTCAGGCGGTCGCTGCCGTGGCCCGCCTCGGCACCATGACCCGGGCTGCGCAGGAGCTGAACGTCACCTCGGCCGCCCTCTACGCGCGCATCCGCCAGCTGGAAGAGGAGGCCGGGCTGCTGCTGTTCGACCGGACGCCGGGCGGCCTCAAGCCGACGGATGCCGGCCGCGAGATGCTCTGGGCGATCGACAGCATCAACACGGTGCTGGAGACCTGCACGGACCGCCTGCGCACCCTGCGCGGCGCGGAGGGCGGCCGCGTGGCGCTCGGGGTCGTCTCCACCGCCAAGTACTTCGCCCCGCAGGTGATCGCGGGCTTCGTCAAGAAGCATCCCGGCGTCGAGATCAGCCTGTCGGTGCGCAACCGCGGCCAGACCGTGGAGGCGCTGCGCGGCTACGAGATCGACTTCGCCCTGATGGGCCGCCCGCCCCGGGACTTCCCGATCGAGGCCGCCACCTTCGGGCCGCACCCGATCGTGCTGATCGCGCCGCCCGGCCACCCGCTGGCGGGCCGGACCGACCTGAACCGCGAGGACCTCGCGGACCAGCCGTTCTTCCTCCGAGAAGAGGGCTCGGGCACCCGCATGGTCTTCGAGGAGTTCATGAGCGGCGTCCTGGTCAAGCGGGCGCCGCTGGACATCGACACCGGGTCGAACGAGACCATCAAGCAGGCGGTGATGGCCGGGCTCGGGATCGCGCTGCTCTCGGTGCACTCCGTGGCGGCCGAGCTGGAGAGCGGGCGCCTCGTCCTCCTCAACGTCAGGGGCCTGCCGATCCGGCGCGACTGGTACGCGGTCCGGCGCGCCGACAAGGTGCTGGGCCCGGCCGCCTCCGCGGTCTGGTCCTACCTGATGTCGGAGGGCGCGCGCTGCCTGCCGGGCGTCGCCCAGAGCGGTCTGGTGCTGGCGGGAGCCAAGGCGTGAGCGCCGCTGCCGGCGTCGTCGTGGCCGGGGCCGGGCAGGCCGGCTTCCAGCTCGCCGCGTCCCTGCGGGAGGGCGGGTTCCGCGACCCGATCACCCTGGTGGGCGACGAGACCGCCCTGCCCTACCAGCGGCCGCCCCTCTCGAAGGCCTACCTCGCCGGCAAGACCGACCGGGAGGGCCTGTTCCTGCGCCCGCCCGGCTTCTTCGCCGAGCACGCCATCGCGCACCGCCCGGGGCTCCGCGCCGTCGCGGTCGACCGGGACGCGCGCCGCCTGCAGCTCTCGGACGGCACCGACCTCCCCTACGACCACCTCGTGCTCGCCACCGGCGCGCGCAACCGTCCCCTGCCGGTCCCGGGCGCCGAACTCGCGGGCGTGCGCCAGCTGCGCGGCCTCGCGGATGCCGACGCCCTGAAGGCGGCGGTCGCCGAGGCCCGGGCGATCGTGGTCATCGGGGCCGGCTTCATCGGGCTCGAATTCGCCGCCGTCGCGGCCGCGCGCGGCCTGCCGGTGACGGTGATCGAGGCGGCCGAGCGGCCCATGGCCCGGGCGGTCTCGTCCGAGATGGGCGAATTCTTCCGCCGCGCCCACGCCGCGATGGGCGTGCGCTTCGCCTTCGGGGCCGGCGTGACGGCGATCGTCGGGCGGGACGGCCGCGCCACCGGCGTCGCCCTGGCGGACGGCAGCGAACGCGCGGCCGACCTGGTCCTCGTCGGGATCGGCGTCCTGCCGAACCGGGAACTCGCCGCGGAGGCCGGCCTGCCGGCCGAGGACGGCGTGCGGGTCGACGCGTTCCTGGCGACGCCCGACCCGGCCATCTCGGCGATCGGCGACTGCGCCCGCTTCCCGATCCCCTTCGCCCACGGGCTGACGCCGGACGGGACGGTGCGGATCGAGTCCGTGCAGAACGCCATCGACCAGGGCCGCTGCCTCGCGGCGCGCCTCACCGGCAAGCCCGCCGCCTACGGCGCGCTGCCGTGGTTCTGGAGCGACCAGGGTCCGCACAAGCTGCAGATCGCGGGCCTGTCGGGACCCCGCGATGCCGGCGTCGTCCGCGGGACCGGCGACGCGTTCTCGGTCTTCCGCTTCCGCGACGGGCGCCTGAGCGCGGTGGAATCCGTCGACCGCGCGGGCGACCACATGATCGCGCGGCGCCTGCTCGCGGCCGGGACGCCGCTGACGCCCGACCAGGCGGCCGATCCGGACTTCGACCTGAAGGGGCTGGCGATGGGGCGGGTCTGAGAGCTGCTCCGCGTCATCGCGAGCGTAGCGAAGCGACCCAGAGCAGCGCGACATCGGGAGGCGTGGCGCGACACTGGATTGCTTCGCTGCGCTCGCAAGGACGACCTCGCGCGGTTCAGACTAACTGTCGGAAAACCATGGGCCGGCTGGACGCCGCTTTGAATCTTCCGAGCACCATGCCCTTTCCCGGGCGCATGGAGCACCAGCGGAATGCGACCCGGGATCCAGCGCGAAACGTCGCGAAGCGTCGATATGCGGTGCCGCTTTCGCGGCGCTTCGTGTGCTGGTTCCCGGATCGCCTTCCACTGCGTTGCGGGCGTCCGGGAAAAGGCGCGCTCAGCCGGTAAACGGGACTGGTCCCGGCTTCTGCCGCAGGGCGATGGCGGTGGCGATCCCGAGCGCCAGGATGGTGACGGCGCATCCGAGCAGCGCCCCGAGCTGGCCGAACCGGAGCAGCGCCTGCCCGATCACCGCGACGCCGAGCGCTTGGCCGCAGAAGAACGAGAAGGCGTGGAGCGCCACCGCGGAGGCGCGGGCCTTGGGCGCGACCTCGGTGACCTGCGTCTGGTAGGTGTTGTGCAGCATGTAGAAGCCGAGGCCCATGGCGGTGAGCGCGGCGCAGTCGACCTGCCAGGAGCCCGCGAGCCCGACCACGGTGAGCGACGCGCCGCAGATCAGGCCGCCGCCGATCAGCATCCGCGGCAGGCCGAGCAGTCGCACCAGCAGCCCGACCAGGGCCGAGTAGAGCAGGCCGCCGACCGCGAACCCCGCCAGCACCAGCCCGGCCTCGCGCGGGCCGCCCTCGCCCCGCGCCTCGATCAGCGGGGCGAGGTGCGGGAAGACGCCGAAGATTGCGATCGCCTCGATGAACACCGCCGAGAACAGCACCCGCGCCCGGGGATTGCCCAGGATCGTGCGGTAGCGCGTCACCGCCTCGCCGAAGGCGGGGCGGCGGGCCGGGGCCCGGCCGGCCCGGTCGAAGCCGAGGACGGTCGCCGCGCAGGCCAGGGCCGCCACCGCGGCGGTGACCGCGAAGACGCCGCGCCAGCCGATCGCCGCCTCGATCAGGCCCGCGAAGGTCGAGCCCGAGAGCTGGCCGAGGATCACCGCCACGAGGAAGCGCCCGATCGCCACCTGGCGACCCTCCATCGGCACGCGGTCGCCCAGGAGGGCCAGCGAGAGCGGGATGCAGCCGCCCGCGGCAGCCCCCGCGAGCATGCGGAGGCCGAACAGGCTGCCGATGTCAGGCGCGACGCTGCACAGGGTCAGCGCGACGGCGAGCACCGCGAGGCAGGTGCTCATCACCCGCTCTTTGCCGAGCGCGTCGCCGATCGGGCCGAGCACCGGCTGGATGAACGCGTAGGGCAGCGCGAAGGCGGTGGAGAGGAGCGCCACCGTGTGGGCGTCGCTCGCGAGATCCCGGGCGAGCACGCCGACGAGGGGCTCGACCGAGCGGAGCGCGAAGGTGCTGCCGAACCCCGCGCAGGCCAGCACGACGATCAGGCGCGGGATCGACGTGGCCGGCGCCGCGGCGACGGCCGCGCTGGACGGGAGAGCCGGCTCTGTGCTGTCGGTCATGGCACGCTTCGCGAGGCGGGCGGGATCAGACCCGCGGCATCGCATCTCCCTCGCCGGAGCGGAACCCCGCCGCGCGACAGATCAGTGCGCGTAGAACGCGGGATCCGGATTGTCGGTCGGGTGCGCGAAGGCCCAGCGCAGGGCCGACGACAGCGGCACGCTGTAGTTGAGGCCGCGCGGCGGCACGGGCTTCAGGAACCAGCGGTCGTAGAGCACCGTGATCTCGGGGCTCCGGTAGAGATCAGCCGTCGCCCGGTCGACCACCGCCTTGAAGGCCGGGTCGTCCTTGCGCAGCATGATCCCGTAGGGCTCGGGGTTGGACAGGGTCTCGTCGCTGACTGCGTAGGCGGCGGGCTCCTTGGACTGAGCCGCGACCACGCTGAGCTGCACGTCGTCCATGACGAAGGCCGCCGCCCGGCCGGTCTCGACCATGAGGAAGCCTTCCGGGACGTCCTTGGCGGCGATCACCGTGATGCCGAGCTTGCGCTCGTTGTTGGCCTTGATCAGCATCAGGATGTTGGTCGAGCCGGCGACCGACGAGACCGTCTTGCCGCGCAGGTCGTCCAAGCTGGCGATGTGCTGGTCCTTCCGGGAGACGAAGCGGGTCGCCGTCAGGAAGTGCGTGTTGGTGAAGTCCACCTGCTTCTTGCGCTCGGCGTTGTTGGTGGTCGTCCCGCACTCCAGATCGATCGTGCCGTTGGTCATCAGCGGGATGCGGGACGAGGAGTTGACGAACTCCATCCCGACCTCGAGGCCCGGCATCTTCAGTTCGCGCTTCACCGCGTCGGTGATCCTCAGGCAGATGTCGACCGCGAAGCCGACGACCTTCTGGTCCTGGTCCAGGTAGCTGAACGGGGTCGCGGTATCGCGCACGCCGAGGACCAGCCTGTTGCTGTCGTGGATCTTCTTCAGCGTGCCGGTGAGCTCGGCGGCTCGTGCGGCGCCCGCGGGGGCGCCGAGGAGGAGCGCGGCGATGAGGGGAGCGAGCAGACGCATGGGCCGACGGGTTCCGGTCGCGCGAGGGGCCGCCCGCGGGGTGCGCCGGCGGCGGGAGACCGGACCGCGCGCCGGGGCCGGCCCCCGGCGCGAGCCCCAGCAAGAGTCCGGCCGCGGTCAGGTCGACGCGGCCGCCTGGTGCGCCTCTGCGAGCTGCGCGTCCGCGGCCGCGACCTTCCGCGAGGCCGGGCGGGACCGGATGCGCTCCACGTAGGCCGCCAGCACCGGGTCGGGCGCGACGAGGCCGAAGCCCGTCGTCCAGCCGAGGGCGCCGCCCCACAGCACGTCGACGGCGCTGAAGCGCGCGCCGAGCAGGTACGGGCCGGGCGTCAGGGCCTCCTTCACCCGGGCGATGACGCTGTCGTAATCGGCGTAGGCCGACAGGGCGCGCGGGCCCGGCTCCCGCTGGAGGTGCCGGTCGATCACCGCGGGCTCGAAGCACGACCCGTAGAACACCATCCATCGCAGATAGGTGGCGCGGTCGGGCTCGGTCGGCGCCGGGGCGAGCCCCGCCTCGGGGAACAGGTCGGCGAGGTAGAGGTAGACGGCCGCCTGCTCGGTCACGAGGGCGTCGCCGTGGCGGATCGCCGGCACCTTCGCCATCGGGTTGACGGCGCGATAGGCGTCCTGGAGGTGCTCGCCGGCGCGCATGTTGAGCGCGTGCAGCCGGTACGGGACCCCGAGTTCCTCGAGCAGCACGCGGACGCCCGACGAGCGGGTATTGGGCGAATGATAGAACTCGATGTCAGGCATACTGGCCATTCCGCCCCGTCCGAGGATTGTCGATTCGTTGGCGTCCACGCTCTTACCCGCGGACCGACGGGTCAACCGCGGACCGGAGGCCACTTCTCCAGGGACCGGAATCGCGGCAGGAACGTTGGGCGATTGTGCGTTGCCGCGCGTTGGGCCTCCGACCGGCACGACGCGAGCCGGGGGTTACGAGTTCTGATGGCGAAGATTCTGCTGGTCGAGGACCACGAAGAGATCTGGGACTTCCTCTCGCGCCGCCTCAAGCGGCGCGGCTACGAGGTGATGCTCGCGCATGACGGCGAGGCCGGCGTCCGGCAGGCGCGCTCGGGCCAGCCCGACGTGATCCTCCTCGACATGAACCTGCCGGTCCTCGACGGCTGGTCGGTCGCCCGGACGCTGAAATCCGGCACCGACACCCGGGCGATCCCGATCATCGCGCTCACGGCCCACGCCATGTCGGGCGACCGCGACAAGGCCATCCAGGCCGGCTGCGACGACTATCACCCGAAGCCCGTCGATTTCTCGAAGCTGCTCAGCCAGATCAGCGCCGCCCTGGGCGAGACCGCGCAGGCGAGTTGAGCCGGCAGCGGACGCGCGACCCGCGGCCCCGAGATCTGTGGCCCCGAGACCTGATGTGAGTGGAGCGTGTCCGTGAGCGAGGATCCCGTCACTGCCCAGCGCCTGCGGCAGGGCCTGCCGATCTTCGTGGCGCTGGCGTCGCTCCTCCTCGTGGTCGCCACGATGGCGGCCCTCTACCTCGGGCGCGAGATCCTCGTGCCGGTGACGCTGGCGATCCTCCTGAGCTTCGTCCTCGTGCCGGCGGTGCGGATGCTGCGGCGGCTGCGCGTGCCCCGCGCGCCGGCGGTCCTGCTCGTCGTGGTGATCGTCTTCGGCGCCCTGTTCGGCATCGGCAGCCTGATCGCCAGCGAGGCGTCCCAGCTCGCCTCCGACCTGCCGCGCTACACGCAGGTGATGCGCACGAAGATCAAGGATCTGCGCGGGGCGACGGCCGGGACCGGCACGCTCTCGCGGATCGTCGACATGGTGCAGGATCTCAGCGCCACCCTGCAGCCGCCGCCGGCCGCGGAGGTCCGCGGCGAGCCGGGAACGCGCACGCACCCGCTCACGGTCGAGCTCACCCCCGCCCGCGCGAGCGTCGTCGACACGCTTCAGACCTTCGCGGGCCCGATCCTGCACCCGCTGGCGACGACCGGCCTGATCCTGATCTTCACGATCTTCATCCTGCTCCAGCGCGAGGACCTGCGGAACCGGGCGATCCGGCTCGCCGGCGGCTCGGGCGATCTGCGGCGCACGACGGCGGCGATCGACGACGCCACGAGCCGGCTGAGCCGGTTCTTCCTGGCCCAGCTCGCCCTCAACATCGCCTTCGGGCTGGTGATCGGCATCGGCCTCTGGCTGATCGGCGTGCCGAGCCCGACCCTGTTCGGCGTCCTCGCCGCGATCCTGCGGTTCGTGCCCTATATCGGCGCGGCGATCAGCGCCCTGCTGCCGCTGATCCTCGCGGCCGCCGTCGATCCCGGCTGGAGCATGGTGATCGCCACCGCGGCGCTGTTCCTCGTGGTCGAGCCGATCTGCGGCCACGTCATCGAGCCGCTGCTCTACGGGCACTCCACCGGCCTCTCGCCGGTCGCCGTCATCCTGGCCGCGACGATCTGGACGTTCCTGTGGGGCCCGATCGGCCTCGTGCTGGCCACGCCCCTCACCGTCTGCCTCGTGGTGCTCGGCCGGCACGTGGAGCGGCTCTGGTACCTCGACGTGCTGCTCGGCGATCAGCCCGCCCTGTCGCCGCCCGAGATCTTCTACCAGCGCATGCTGGCCGGCGACCCGGTCGAGGCGATCGACCAGGGCTGGCAGTTCCTGAAGGAGCGCGCCCTCGTCACCTACTACGACGAGGTCGCCCTCGCGGGCCTCCTGCTGGCGCAGGAGGACCTGTCCCGCGGCACCCTGGATCGGGAACGGCAGGCGGAGGTCGGTGCCGCGATCGGGACGGTGGTGGACCGCCTCGGCACGGCGCCGGTCGGGCGCCGCGCCCGGCGGGGATCCGGCCGCGGCCCCGACACCGAGACCGCGGCGGCGCTCGCCGCCGTCGGGCCCGACCGGCAGGTGGCCGGCATCGTCCTCGAGCGCGAGGACCTCGCGCCCAACTGGCGCGGCGAGACGCCGGTCCTGTGCGTGTCGAGCCGCGGCCCGTTCGACGAGGCGGCGACGCTGATGCTGAGCCAGATCCTCGCGCGCCACGGGCTGGCCTCGCAGATCCTGTCCATGGCGGCGATCCGCGCCGGCGAGCGGCCGCAGAACCCGGACGGCCTCGCGCTGATCTGCTTCTCCTACCTCGAGCCGGTCAGCCTGTCGCAGATCCGGTTCACCGTCCGGCAGGCCCGGGCCGCGGTGCCGGGTGTCCGCATCCTGGTCGGCTTCTGGCGCGAGCGCGATCCCGCGACCCTGGAGCGGCTGCGCCGGGCGACCTCGGCGGACTTCCTGGTGACGTCGCTGAACGAGGCGCTGTCGGCCGTGCTGGGCGCCTGCCGCGAGGCCGCGCCGCCCCGGCTCGTCCCGGCCCCCGTGGGCGCGCCTTCCGAGGCGGCGCGGCCGGCCGCGGCATGAGCCCTTCGCGCGACACCGCCGCTGGGGATACAAGGTCGACTTCGGCCGTCCGGCCGCTAGTCTCGCGCACGCCTCGCGTGATCGACCGGGCGCAGAGGTCTTTCCCGGCCAGGAAGGTGACGACCGCCTCGCATGTCTGAGACGCCAGAAACACCGCCCTCCGGGCCGAGTCCCCCGATCCGGGACGGCGCCCCGAGCGACATCACCGATCGCAAGAGCGACATCTTCTTCGCGGCCGTCGAGACGACGCGGATGCCGATGATCGTCACCGATCCGCGCCAGCCCGACAACCCGATCATCTTCGCCAACCGGGCGTTCCTGGCGATGACCGGCTACACGCCGGAAGAGCTGATCGGGCGCAACTGCCGCTTCCTCCAGGGTCCCGACACCGACCGCGAGAGCGTCGCGCAGGTCCGCGCGGCGATCGCCGAGAAGCGCGAGTTCGCCACCGAGATCCTGAACTACCGCAAGAACGGCTCGACCTTCTGGAACGCCCTGTTCGTCTCGCCGGTCTACAATGCCGACGGCGAGCTCGTGTACTACTTCGGCTCGCAGCTCGACGTCTCGCGCCGCCGCGACGCCGAGGAGGCGCTGGGCCAGGCCCAGAAGATGGAGGCGCTCGGCCAGCTCACCGGCGGCATCGCGCACGATTTCAACAACCTGCTGCAGGTGATCGTCGGCTACGTCGACATCCTGGCGGCCGGCCTGGAGAAGCCCGACGCCGACCGCGCGCGGCTCGGCCGCGCCACCGAGAACATCCGGCAGGCGGCCGAGCGCGCCACGACGCTGACGCAGCAATTGCTGGCCTTCGCCCGCAAGCAGCGGCTGGACGGCCGCGCGGTCAATCTCAACACCCTGATCGAGGGGATGGGCGAGATGGTCGCCCGCTCGGTGGGCGAGGCCGTGAAGGTCGAACTCGACCTCGCGCCCGATCTCTGGAACTGCCGCGTCGACCCGACCCAGGCCGAGGTCGCGATCCTGAACGTGCTGATCAACGCCCGCGACGCGATGCCGGAGGGCGGCACCGTCCGGATCTCCACCGAGAACAGCGAGATCGCCGCGCGCGGCCGGGAGATCGGGCCGCTGCGCGACGGCCGCTACGTCAGCATCGCCATCAAGGACAGCGGCACCGGCATCCCGCCCGCCGTGCTCGCCCGGGTGATGGACCCGTTCTTCACTACCAAGGAGGAGGGCAAGGGGACGGGTCTCGGCCTGTCGATGGTCTACGGCTTCGCCAAGCAGTCGGGCGGCGCCGCGCAGATCGAGTCGGCGGTGGGGTCCGGCACGACGGTGCGCCTGTCGTTCCCCGCGACCGACGGCGACGTCAACGCCCCCGCGAAGGTCTCGCTGCGGGCCGTGGACCGCCAGGGCACCGAGACGATCCTGATCGTCGACGACCGCGAGGACGTGGCCGAGCTCGCCCGCACGATCCTGCGGGACTTCGGCTACACGACGCTGGTCGCGAGCAATGCCCGCGAGGCGCTGGAGATCCTGGATTCGAGCGGGAAGGTCGATCTGCTCTTCACCGACCTGATCATGCCGGGAGGCATGAACGGTGTGCTCCTGGCCCGCGAGGCCCGGCGCCGCCAGCCCAAGCTCAAGGTGCTGCTCGCCACGGGCTACGCGGAGGCGAGCCTGGAGCGAACCGATATCGGCGGCTCGGAGTTTGATCTCCTGAACAAGCCCTACCGGCGCACGGAGCTGGTCCGCCGCGTGCGCGCGATCCTCGACGGTCCGACCGGGGTGGGCTGAGCTTCGGGAGACGGCCCATGTCCCAGGGCGACAAGTCGAAATACACCGACAAGCAGAAGCGCAAGGCCGAGCACATCGCCGGCTCGTACGAGTCCCGCGGCGTGCCGGAGAAGGAGGCGGAGGCCCGGGCCTGGGCCACCGTCAACAAGGACGACGGCGGCGGCAAGAAGCCGGGCGGATCGGGCCGCGGCAAGGCCACCGGCCACCCGGCCGCCCACAAGGGCGGCGCGTCCGGCGGCAAGGCCTCGGCCGGACGCACGGCCGCGGAGCGCTCCGCCTCCGCCCGGAAGGCCGCCGCGACCCGCAAGGCCAACGCCGCCGCGCGGGCCTGACCGCCCGTCGCGAGCCGGGCCTCCGGCCTCCGTGCCGGTGCGGGGTCGATCTCAGTCCCGCCACTCGGCGAGCTTGACCAGCGCGTGCAGCAGCCGGTTCGCCGGCGTCGGGATCCCGTGCGCGGCGCCCCGGCGCACGATGGTGCCGTTGAGGTGGTCGATCTCGCTCGGCCGGCCGCGGGCCAGGTCCTGGGCGGTGGACGAGCGCTGTCCGGCCATGGCGGCGCTGAGCGCCATCACGTCGTCGAGGATGCCGGGCGACACGGACACGCCCTCGGCCTCCGCGACGCGCGCGCATTCCTGGACGACGTCCGCGATGACCGCGACCACGCCCTCGCCCTCCACCAGGCGGCCGTAGGGCAGCTGCGTCAGGGCCGACAGGGCGTTGTAGGCGCAGTTGATGATCAGCTTCGCCCAGAGCGCGTCGACGGCCTTCGCCGAGACGGTGGTCGGGATGCCGGCCGCCGCGAACGCGGCGGCGACGTGCCCGCTCGTCTCGGACGCGCCGAGGATCAGGTCGCCGCGCCCGTTGTGCCGGACGTGGCCGGGGCCGGCCATCGCGGTGGCGACGTAGACCGCCACCGGCACCACCGGCCGGCCCAGCACGGCGGCGAGCCGCTCGGCGTTGTCGACGCCGTTCTGGAGGCTGAGGACCGTGGCGGCCGGATCGAGGTGGGGGGCGATCATCGCGCCCGCCGCCTCGGTGTCGCCCGACTTCACGCAGACCAGCACGAGGTCGGCGCCCGACACGCCCGCCCCCGTATCGGTCGCCCGGACGGGCACGGAGGCCGTCCCGGCCGCGCTCTCCAGCACGAGACCGTCCTTCTCGACCGCCTCGACCAGGGCGGGACGGCCGATCAGCGTCACCGCGTGGCCGGCCCGCGCCAGGAGGAACCCGTAGTAGCAGCCGACCGCGCCGGCCCCCACGACGGCGACGGTCATGGCGGGGCTCACGGCGGGGCTCACGGCGCCACCGCCGCGGCGCGCTCGGGATGGAAGGGCGCCGCGCCCGCCTCAGCCGCGCGGACATGCTCCAGCAGCGCCTGGGCCGGGTGCCGCAGCCGCACGCCGTCGACCAGCTTGGCTTGGGAGCGGCAGGAATAGCCGTCCGCCAGCAGGGTGCAGCCGGGCGCCTCGGCGACGTGGCGGGCCCAGCTCAGGCCGTAGATCGCCTCGGAGGTGGCGCGGTGGCGCGCCTCGTGACCGTAGGTCCCTGCCATTCCGCAGCAGCCGGCGGCCGGCACCTCGAGCCGCAGGCCGAGATGGGCGAACACGGCCTGCCAGTCCCGCACCGAACCCGGCGCGTTGGTGCGCTCGGTGCAGTGGGGCAGCAGCCGCATCGTGCGCCCGCCCTGCCCCGGAGCGATTCGGTCGAGCCGGGCGGCGAGCCATTCCTGCAGGAGGTGGACCTTCGGGAGATCGCCGCCCAGCGCCTGCGCGTACTCGGACCGGTAGGTCAGCGTCATCGACGGGTCGATCCCGACCAGGGGCACGCCGTGCCCGGCGAGGTCGCGCAGCATCGCGGCGTTCGAGCGGGCGACGGCGGCGAACTGCGCCAGGAAGCCGTGCACGTGCAGCGGCTTGCCGTTCGGCCGGTAGGGCACCAGCCAGGGCCGGAAGCCGAGGGCGGCGAGGAGGTCGCAGCTGTCGGTCACGACTTCCGCGTCGAAGTGGCTGGTGAAGGCGTCCTGGACCACCAGCACGGACCGCGCGCGCTCCTGCGGGTCCAGCCGGGCCAGGGCGTCCGGGGTCGCGACGGCGACGCCGCGTTCCGCCAGTTGCGCCGCGAGCGCGACGGGCGACAGGGCCGGGATCGCCACCAGCCCGGCCCGGGCCAGGATCAGCCGGGCCAGCGGGTTGGCCAGGACCGCGTTGAAGAGGCGCGGCGCCCGCGCCGCCAGCGGCAGCAGCGGCTCCAGCGCCGCCACGAGATGGTCCTTCAGCGGCCGCGCGTAGCGCGTGTGGTAGAGCGCCAGGAACTTCGCCCGGAAGGTCGGCACGTCGACCTTGATCGGGCAGGACCCCGTGCAGGACTTGCAGGCGAGGCAGCCGTCCATCGCCTCCTTGACGGCGTGGGAGAAGTCGTCGGCCTCGGACCGGCCGCGGAGGCGGCTCCGCAGGGTCGCCGCCACGTCGGAGAGCCACCCGGCGCGCTGCCGCGCCAGCTCGGCGGCCGGGTCGACCCCGGCCTCCGCCGCGCGGCGCAGCCACTCGCGCATCAGCGAGGCGCGGCCTTTGGGCGAGTGGCGCCGCTCCCGTGTCGCCTTCCAGGACGGGCACATGGCCTCGTCCGCGTCGAAGCTGAAGCAGGCGCCGTTGCCGTTGCAGTGGAGCGCTTCGTCGAAATCCTCCCGGACCGGCGCCGGGATGGCGCGGTCCCGCTCGCCCCGGCGCGGGACGCCGTCGATCCGGGTCAGGCCCGCGCCCCTGGCGGAGGCGATCTTGCCCGGGTTCATCCGGTCGTCCGGGTCGAAGGCGCGCTTGACCGCCTCCAGCGCCGGCATCAGCGGCCCGAACGTCTGCGGCACGAATTCCGAGCGGAAGCCCTTGCCGTGCTCGCCCCAGAGCAGGCCGCCATACTTGGCGGTGAGCGCGACCACCCCCTCCGTGACCTCGCGGATCAGGCCGTTCTGCGCCGGGTCCTTGAGGTCGATGGCCGGCCGCACGTGCAGCACGCCGGCATCGACGTGGCCGAACATGCCGTAGCGCAGCCCCTTGCCGTCGAGGAGCGCGCGGAACTCCGCGATGTAGTCGGCGAGCCGCTCCGGCGGGACCGCCGTGTCCTCCACGAACGGGATCGGGCGCGCGTCGCCCTTGGCGGCGCCGAGCAGGCCCACCGCCTTCTTGCGCATGGTCCAGAGCCGCTCGATCGCGTCGCCCCGGGCGATGGTGAAGCCGAGGCGCCTCGTGTCGGTGCCGCGCTCGGCCTCCAGCGTCCCGGTGAGCCGCGCGAGGGCCGCCTCCACGGTCGCGGCGTCGTCGCCGACGAACTCCACGAGGTTGATGCCGTCCACCGGCCGCCCGGCCGGATCGTCGGGGAAGAAGGCCCGCACCTCGGCCCAGATCGGGTCCTTGCGGGCCAGCGCCAGGACCGTGGAGTCGATCGTCTCAACGGAGGCGGCGCCGAACGGCAGCAGCGCCTGCGCGTCGCGCAGCGCCGCGTCGAAGTCGATGTACGAGAGCGCGACCAGCACGGCGGCCTTGGGGATCGGCAGCACGTTCAGCCGCGCCTCGGCGATCAGCGCCAGCGTGCCCTCGGAGCCGCAGATCACGCTCTTGAGGTCGAATCGGCCGCCCGCGTCGCGAAGATGCGCGAGGTCGTAGCCGGTGAGGCAGCGGTTGAGCTTGGGGAAGCGCTCGGCGATGAGCGCGGCGTTCTCGGTGGCGACGGCGTCGACGGCGCGGTGGATGGCGCCGACGCGGTCGTCGCGGCCCTTGGCGGCGTCGAGCCCGGCCGGGTCCAGGGGCTCGGCGGTCCAGACCGTGCCGTCGGTGAGCACGCAGGTCAGCGCGAGGACGTGGTCCCGGGTCTTGCCGTAGAGGCACGAGCCCTGTCCGCAGGCATCGGTCGAGATCATCCCGCCGATCGTGGCGCGGTTCGAGGTGGAGAGCTCCGGCGCGAAGAACAGGCCGTGCTTGGCGAGCTCCCGGTTGAGCTGGTCCTTCACCACCCCCGGCTCGACCCGGACGATGCGGTTCGCGACGTCGATCTCCAGGATGCGGTTCATGTGCCGCGAGGTGTCGACCACGAGGCCGTGGCCCAGCGACTGCCCGTTGGTGCCGGTCGCCCCGCCCCGGGGCCGGATCACGATCTCGGTGAAGCGCGGATCCGCGAGGAGCTTGGCGACGCGCACGAGGTCGTCGCGGGTGCGCGGAAAGGCCACGGCCCCCGGCGCCACCTGGTAGATCGAGTTGTCGGTGGAAAAGACCGTGCGGTCGGCGTCCGAGAGCGTCAGGTCGCCCTCGAAGCCGCGCAGGCGCAGCTCGGCGCAGGCCGCGGCGTAGAGCGGCACGGCCTCGGTGTGGCGGGTCAGGACCGGGATCATCCGCGCCTTCTACACCCGGCGGATCGCGGGAGACCATCGGCGACGGGACGGCGCGCGCTGGCATCCGGCTTGCCACGCACCCGCGACCTCCTGCGACCTCCCGCAATCTCCGGAACGGATGCCCATGAACGCGAGCCTCGAACGGGTCAGGGATGCCCTGGCCGAGCTGATCAAGGCCGCCCTCCTCTCGGACGACGGCCTGAGCGACGCCTGCCGCGCGGCCGGCCGCGCCAGGCTCGCCGCCCTCGCGGGCGATCCGCCCGAGCCCGAGAGCCTGCGGATGGACGGCGCCTGGACGCTCGCCGTCCAGGCGGCGGAGAGCCCGGAACTCGCGCCGCTGGAGGGACGGGTGAACCTGACCCTGCCGCGCGCCTGCCCCTTCACCCTGGACGAGCTCCTCGCACCCGGCCTCGACGTGGATCAGGCCGTGGCGCGCATCCGCAAGGGCGCCTCGACCGGCTGATCGCGCCTGTTGAGGAGTGCCGGCACGGCGTTGCCGCGCGCGGGCCGGACACCCATGTTAGCCTCACAGGACCGACGCCTCGGTCCCGCGCCCGCACGCGGGTCCCGTCTATCGCAGAACTCTCCGGCACCCCCCTTTTGGCACGACGCACCACCGCCCCGGCGGCCGAGCCCGCCGCTCCGCAGCCCTTCCCCACCCGTGAGCAGATCCTCGCCTTCGTGGCCGAGTCGAAGGAGCGCGTCGGCAAGCGGGAGATCGCCAAGGCCTTCGGCATCAAGGGGGCCGCCAAGATCGACCTGAAGCGCGTCCTCAAGGAGATCGAGGAGGACGGCGCCCTCGACCGCGGTCGCGGCGGCCTCGCCCCGGCGGGCCATCTGCCGCCGGTCGTGCTGGCCGACATCCGCTCCCGCGACCGCCACGGCGATTTCCTGGCGGTCCCGGTGGAGTGGACCGGCACCGGCAAGCCGCCCGCCATCGTGCTGACGCAGCCCCGCGGCCCCCGGAAGGGCAACCGTCCGGCCCCGGGCATCGGCGACCGCGCCCTGATCCGGGTCGAGCGCGACGCGGAGGGCGGCTACACCGGCCGGGTCGTCAAGGTCATCGGGAAGAACAAGGCCGAGATCATCGGTGTCTACCGGGCCGGCGCGCAGGGCGGCCGGATCGTGCCCGTCGAGAAGCGCGCGCAGGGCCGCGAGATCCTGATCCCGCCCGGCGAGGAGGGGCAGGCCCGCGACGGCGACCTCGTCAGCGTCTCGCTGGAGCGCGAGACCCGGTTCGGCCTGCCGAAGGGGCGTGTGCGGGAGCGGCTCGGCTCGCTCGGTTCCGAGAAGGCGGTGAGCCTGATCGCCCTGCACCTCCACAACATCCCGCACGTCTTCGCCGACGCGACGCTGGCGGAGGCGGATTCCGCCAAGCCCGCCACCCTGAAGGGCCGCGAGGACTGGCGCGACCGGCCGCTCGTGACCATCGACCCGCCGGACGCCAAGGACCACGACGACGCCGTCATGGCCGAGGCCGATCCCGACCCGGCCAATCCCGGCGGCTTCATCCTCACCGTCGCCATCGCGGACGTGGCCGCCTATGTCCGGCCGGGCTCCAGCCTCGACCGGGAGGCGCTGGAGCGGGGCAACTCGGTCTACTTCCCCGACCGGGTCGTGCCGATGCTGCCCGAGCGGATCTCGAACGACCTCTGCTCGCTCCGCGAGGGCGAGGACCGGCCGGCGCTGGCGGTGCGGATGGTCATCGCCGCCGACGGCGAGAAGCGCCGCCACGCCTTCCACCGGGTGATGATGCGCTCCCGCGCCAAGCTCGCCTACGCGCAGGCGCAGGCCGCCATCGACGGGCGGCCGGACGACGCGACCGGGCCGCTCTTGGAGACGGCGCTCCGCCCCCTCTGGGCGGCCTACGCGGCCCTGCGGGCGGCCCGCGACCGCCGGGGGCCCCTGGCCCTCGACCTGCCCGAGCGCAAGGTTCTCCTGAGCCCCGAGGGCGCGGTCGACCGGGTGATCGTGCCGGAGCGCCTCGACGCCCACCGGCTGATCGAGGAGTTCATGATCCAGGCGAACGTCGCCGCCGCCGAGACCCTGGAGCAGGCGCGCCAGCCGCTGATCTACCGCGTCCACGACGAGCCCGCCCTGGAGAAGATGCGGGCGCTCGGCGAGGTCCTGGCCTCGGTCGGCATCAAGCTGCCCAAGGAGGGGGCGCTGCGCCCCGCCCTGTTCAACCGGATCCTCGCCACGGCGGCCGAGACCGAGCACGGCGTCTTCCTCAACGAGGTGATCCTGCGCAGCCAGGCCCAGGCGGTCTACGCCCCCGAGAATCTCGGGCATTTCGGCCTGAACCTGCGCCGCTACGCGCACTTCACCTCGCCGATCCGGCGCTACGCCGACTTGATCGTGCACCGGGCGCTGATCACCGCCTGCCGGCTCGGCTCGGACGGGCTCGCGAGCGAAATCTCCCTCGGCGAGCTGGCGCAGATCGGCGAGCAGATCTCGGCGGCCGAGCGCCGCGCCATGGCGGCGGAGCGCGAGACGATCGACCGGCTCATCGCCCACCACCTCGCCGACCAGGTCGGCGCGACCTTCGCGGGCCAGATCGCCGGCGTCACCCGGGCCGGCCTGTTCATCAAGCTCGACGAGACCGGCGCGGACGGCTTCGTGCCGGTCTCGCAGCTCGGCGCCGATTATTTCCGCCACGAGGAGGGCCGCCACGCCCTGGTGGGCGAGCGCACCGGCGAGACGTTCCGCCTCGGGGACCGGGTCGAGGTGCGGCTCGTGGAGGCCGCGCCGGTGGCCGGGGCGCTGCGCTTCGAGCTGCTCAGCGAGGGCCGGACCCGCTCCGGCGCCCGGTCCGCCGGGCCGGGGAAGAAGTCCGGCGGGCGCCCCTTCAAGGCCGCGCCGCCCGGCCGCCCCGCCGGCATCCGCAACACCGGGTCGCGCCACCGCGGCTCGCGCCGCTGACCCGGGCGGTGTACAGCCGGGGCATGGCCGCCGACGTGATTCCCGAGCGCACCCGCCTGATCCCCGCGATGGCCCGCGGCTTCGTCGGCCGCTGCCCGCATTGCGGCCAGGGCCGGATCTTCGGCCGCTTCCTCAAGGTGCGGCCGGAATGCGACGTCTGCGGCCTGGAGCTGCACCACCATCGGGCCGACGACCTGCCGCCCTACGTGGTGATCTTCATCGTCGCCCACATCGTCGGCTACCTGATCCTGGAGACCGAGAGCGCCTACGACGTGCCGCTCTGGGTCGAGATGGGCGTGTGGCCGGTCTTCACCCTCGTCTTCGCGCTGGCCCTGCTCCAGCCCGTGAAGGGCGCCGTCGTCGGGCTGCAATACGCCCTTGGCATGCACGGCTTCGCCACGCTACCGCGGAGCCGCCCCGCAGCGGGGCTTGAGGAGACGCGCCTTGCCGGAGCCGCAGCGGGAGCCCCCGATCATCACAGCTCCTGAGCGGAAGCCCGCCGCGGCGCGCCTGCGGCCGCGCGACGCCGCGACCATGATCGTGATCGACCGGCGCGGTAAGGGCGGCCCGAAGGTCCTGATGGGCCGGCGCAACCCGAACCTCGCCTTCATGCCGGGCAAGTTCGTCTTCCCGGGCGGCCGGATCGAACTCGGCGACCGCCACATGCCGGTGGCCGGGGCGCTCCCGGACTACGCCGAGGCGGCGCTGACCCGGCAGGTGTCCCGGCCCCTGCACCATCTCGGCCGGGCGCTGGCGCTCGCCGCGATCCGCGAGACCTACGAGGAGACCGGTCTGCTCCTCGGCACGACCGAGCACGGTGCGCCCGAGGACGTGCCAGCGGGCTGGGAGGGCTTCGCCCGGCACGGCGTCCTGCCCGACCTCGAGGCGCTGCACCTCGTCGCCCGCGCGATCACCCCACCGAAGCGCGTGCGCCGCTTCGACACGCGCTTCTTCACCGTCGACCGCCGGATGGTGGCGGCCGAGGAGCCGGGGCGGGTCGAGGCCGACGCCGAGTTCACCGAACTCGCCTGGGTGCAGCTCGACGCGGCCCGCAAGCTCGACCTCCCCTTCATCACCCGCGCGATCCTCGACGAGCTGGAGGCGCAGATCGCCGTCGATTTCGCGCCCTACCGGATGATCCCCTTCCACTACGAGCGCTACGGGCGGCGCGAACGGGTGGCCTTGTGAGCGGTCCGGACGGATTGCAGGACGGGCGGCGGGGGATCAGTTCGGAGGACGTGGCGGCGATCTCGGCGGCCGTGACCTGCGTCACCGTCGTCGGCATCGGGCTCAGCCTGTCGATCCCGCTCCTCTCGATCGAGATGGAGCGGCGCGGCGCGTCGAGCACGCTGATCGGGCTCAACACCGCGGTGGCGGGCATCGCCAGCATCTGCACGGTGCCGTTCGTGCCGCGCCTCGCCGCGCGGGTCGGCGTCGCCCCCCTGCTCGGACTGGCGCTCCTCGTCGGGGCGATCAGCCTCGCGCTGTTCCCGATGCTGCCGGGCATCGCCCTGTGGTTCCCCCTGCGCTTCGTGTTCTCGGCGACGCTCGGGGCGCTCTTCGTCCTCTCCGAGTACTGGATCAACGCCGCCGCCCCGCCGGAGCGGCGCGGCCTGGTGATGGGCATCTACGCGACCGTCCTGGCGGCGGGCTTCGCGGTCGGTCCGCTGCTGCTGGCCCTGGTCGGGACCGAGGGGCTGGCGCCCTACGCGACGGGGGCCGCCCTCATGCTGGCCGGCGGCCTGCCTATCGCCCTGGCCCGCGGCCTGTCGCCGACGATCGAGACGGGCTCCGGCCGCGGCATCCTCGGCTACGTCCGGCTCGCCCCCGGCGCCCTGGCGGCGGCCCTGGCCTACGGGGCGGTGGAGACCGGCATCTTCGCCATCCTGCCGCTCTACGGCCTGCGCCTCGGCTACGACGCGAAAGGGGCGGCCGGCCTCGTCAGCCTGATCGCGCTGGGCAACGTGCTGTTCCAGATCCCGTTCGGCTGGCTCGCCGACCGCCTCGACCGGGGCGCGGTGCTCCTCGGCGCGGGCCTCGCGGGGGCGGCGGGCTCGGCCCTGATCCCCCTCGCGGCCGGCCATCCGGCGGCGTTCGGCGCGCTGCTCCTCGTCTGGGGCGGCATCGCCGGGACCCTCTACACGGTCGGCCTCGCGATGCTGGGCGACCGCACGCCGCCGAACGATCTCGCGGGCGCCAACGCGGCCTTCGTGGTGCTCTACAATGTCGGGTTGATGCTGGGGCCGCCGGTGATCGGCGGCGGGCTCGACCTCGTGCCGCCGAACGGGTTCGCGCTGGCGCTGCTCGCCCTGTTCCTGGCCTTCGCCGGCTGGCTCGCCGCGACGGAGCGCCGGCGCGTCCGCTCTTGACCTGCCGGGCCCGATCGGGCATTCACCCGCCCGTATTCGGCCGGGCCCTCCCGGCCATTTGCGTTTCGCTCACGCGGAATGCCGCACCCTGCAGGAGCGCCGCGCCATGGCCAAGGCCGTCACCGTCAAGATCAAGCTCGTCTCCACCGCCGACACGGGCTATTTCTACGTCACCAAGAAGAATTCCCGCACGCAGACCGAGAAGCTGACGATGCGCAAGTACGACCCGGTCGCGCGCAAGCACGTCGACTTCAAGGAAACCAAGATCAAGTAAGGCCGCGGGCCGCTTCGCGGCCTGACCGCCCACGGGAAGCCGCTCCGGAGACGGGGCGGCTTTTTCCTTGCCCGGCGCGTTCCCGCGCACGGCGTCGCCGGGATCTCCCGAACCGCGACCTGGCCGGCCGACAGCCCGGCGCCAGCACGACTCGTTAACCGTCGCTCGTCCCGGACGCTGCCCGACCCGCCGGCCGATCACCGGCCCGCGTTCTCGGCCAGCTCGGCGGTTGGAGGGCGGGTTCGATGCAGCGGATCCTGCTGGCGATTCTCATCACCGCGGCGATCCTCGCGCTCTGGCGCGTCCTGACGCTGCCGGTGTACGCGCTTCGGGCGACCCGCGGCTTGCTCGCGGAACGCCGCGTTCCGGCCCGCGCCCGGAGCCGACCGCTCAGGAAGGGCCCGGCGCGGCCAGATCCGGATCGAGCGTCCGTGCCAGGGACCGCGCGATAGCCACGAGCGCCGTCACCATCGGCGTGGACGGCTCGCGCCGCGGGGCGACGAGGCCGATCGTGTGCTCCAGGTCGGGTGCGGTGATCGGGATCGTGCGCACGCCCTCCATGGGGCCCAGGGCGTCGACCAGGATCTCCGGCATGATCGAGGCCCAGCGCAGGGTGCGCACGTGGGTCAGCAGCACGATCATCGAGTTCGACTCGAGGGTCGCGGCGGGATCCGCACCCGCCTCGCGGATCTGCTGGTCGATGATCCGCCGGTTCTGCATGTTCGGCGTGAGCAGGCAGAGGGGCAGGCGGCTGGTCTCGGCCCAGGTGACGCTGGTGCGACCCTCGAAGGGCCCGCCGATCGCCGTCACGAGGCGGTAGCGCTCCCGGTAGAGCGGGACGGAGATCACCCGCCCGAGGGGCTCGTTGTCGAGGTAGGTCAGGCCCGCATCCGCCTCCAGGTTCTCGATCAGCGAGAAGATGTCGGCGGAGGTGGCCGATTCGACCGTCAGCCGCACGTCCGGGTGCCGCTCGCGGTAGGGCGTCGTGAGGTTCACGATCATCGGCAGCGCCGTAGGGATCGCGGCGATGCGGAGATGGCCGGTCAGGCCCCGGCGCAGACCGGTGACCTCCTCGTGCATGGCCCGCGCGTCGGCCACGATGCGCCGCGCCCATTCGAGGACCCGCTCGCCCTCGGGGGTGAAGCCCTGGAAGCGGGAGCCGCGCAGCACGAGCTGCACGCCGAACCGGTTCTCCAGCTGCTTCACGCCGGCCGAGAGAGTCTGCTGAGTCACGCCGCAGGCTTCGGCGGCGTGCCCGAAATGCTGCTCGCGGGCGAGCGCGAGCAGGAAGTCCAGCTTGTCGATCACGACGAAGGCATCCCGGCACGGCGAGGCGCCGGAAACCTAGCGGCCCGCCGGGCCCGCCACAACCGAGCGTGCCCGCTCAGCGGAACAGGATGAACGCCTTCGACAGGGTGATGCCGATGCCCCAGACGATCGGGATGCCGACCACCGCCCAGGCCAGCGCGGCCCCCGCGCTGAAGCCGCCACGGCCGATCCCGAAGGAGCCGGACGGCCCCGAGGCCGTGGCGCCGGCGCGGACGTCCAGGGAGGCCCGCTCGGAATCGGACATGAACCAGCGTTGCGCCAGGGGCCGGACGAGCAGGTTGCAGAGGAAGCCGACCGCCAGGAAGCTCGCCAGCACGTACATGGTCCGGCCGTAGAGATCGGCCCCCTGCACGCCCGCGGCGACCTGCGCCTCGCGGATCTTGGTGATGACGAAGGGCCCGACGATGCCGGCCATCGACCAGGCGGTGAGCAGGCGCCCGTGGATGGCGCCCACGAACTGCGTGCCGAACACGTCGGCGAGATAGGCCGGCACGGTCGCGAAGCCGCCGCCGTACATGGACAGGATCACGCAGAAGATCGCGACGAACAGCGCCTGCGAGCCGATGCCGGCGGCCCAGGGTGCCGCCGCGTACAGGAGGCCGCCCAGGGCAAAGAAGATCGCGTAGGTGACCTTCCGGCCGATGCGGTCCGACATCGAGGCCCAGAAGAACCGGCCCAGGATGTTGAAGAGTGAGAGCAGGCCGACGAAGCCGGCCGCGATGGCCGCGACCTGCGCCTTCTGGCCGGCGTCGAGGGCCGAGAAGCCGGTGCCGGGCAGGCCGATCAGCTCGCCGCCGAAGATCTCCTGGAGCATCGGCGAGGCCAGCGCCAGCACGCCGATGCCGGCCGACACGTTGAGGAACAGGACGAGCCAGATCATCCAGAACTGGACGGTCTTGTGGGCGTCGCGCAGGTGGACGTGCCCCGAAGCGATCATGGCGTTCTTGGCGGTCGGGCTGGTCCAGCCGTCCGGGCGCCAGCCGGCCGGCGGCACCCGGTAGCCGAACGCGCCGCCCAGCATGAACAGGATGTACCCCACGCCCATCACCGCGAGGGTCTGCCAGACGCCGGCCGAATCGGCGGTCCGGAAGCTCTTGATCAGGCTGTCGGCCAGGGGCGAGCCGATCATCGCGCCGCCGCCGAAGCCCATGATCGCCATGCCGGTCGCCATGCCGCGCCGGTCCGGGAACCACTTGATCAGGGTCGAGACCGGCGAGATGTAGCCGAGCCCGAGGCCGATGCCGCCGATCAGGCCCATGCCGAGCCAGACCAGCCAGAGCTGGTGGATGTAGACGCCGAAGGCGCCGATCAGGAAGCCGCCGCCCCAGCAGAGGGCCGCCGCGATGCCGGCCTTGCGCGGTCCGGCCCGCTCCAGCCAGCCGCCGAACAGGGCAGCCGAGAGACCGAGCACGACGATGCCGATGGAGAAGACCGTGACGAGGTCGCTGACCCGCCAGTCGCAGGTGGTGGTGAACAGGGCCGTCATCACGCCCATGTCGGGGCAGGCGGCGGGCGCCGGCTTGCCCACGGAGAGCGCCCGGGTCAGCGGCAGCCAGAACACCGACAGGCCGTAGGCCATCCCGATGCAGAGATGGATCGCCAGCGCCGCCGGCGGCACCAGCCACCGGTTGAAGCCCGGCTTGGCGACGATCCGCTCGCGCGACAACAGACTCGGCGTTCCCTCAGGCGCGATCGCGCCTGCCACTCCAGCACCCATGATGGACTCCTCCGCCGCGGCCTCGTTGGCGGGCCTCGCGGCGGCGGACGATGCGCGATTTGTGTGCAGGGTGCCAGCGCGCGACACGCTGAGACGTCGATTTTAATCCAGTCCGGCGCCGACTGTATGCGGATTCCTCGTCAACGCGCCGTCCGGAGGCCGTATGGACCGCCGCTGCGGGCGCCGGTCTGTCCGGCGCCCGCAGCGGCTGCCGCCCTCACATGGGCGGCGTCAGGCCGTCCTTGCCGACCGCGATGAGCTTGCCGTCGGCCTTGGCGCCGTCCTTGGCGACCACGGCGAAGACCTTGGAGCCGGGCGTCAGGATCGCCTTGTCGGCGGGCTCGAAGGCCACGATCGGCGCCGAGGCCGGCACCACGATCTCCTTGGAGCCGTCCTTGCCGTAGCTCACCGTCAGCGTGCGCTCGCCGCCCGAGGCCGCCTTGTCGGCCTTCACGGTGCCGTTCGTCATCGCGCTCTTCACCTTCGGGGCGTTCGACGACTCGGCCTTCACCGTGCCGTTGGTCATCGCGCTCTTCACCTTGGCGCCGGCGCCCGCGGTGTGGTCGGTGATCGAATCCCAGCCGTAATGGCCCTCGCCCGTGCCGCGCATCGACTCGGGGAAGAGCACGACCTCGAGGGCGGTCATCGGGTTCTCGCCCTTGGTGGCGGTGCCGATGAAGACGCCGTCCTTGATCGCGTCGAGGCTGGACGGGACAACCCAGGCGAACTTGGCGCCGCTCACGTCGACGGTCTCGGTCTTGCCGTCGTCGGTCTTGATCACGACCGTGCCGCCGTCGGCCTTGTCGACGGTCCCGCGGACGCGCTCGACCTGCGCGGCGAAGGCCGCACTCGACAGCAGGGCCGTCAGGCCGGCGGCGACGAGTGTCTTGCTGAGGTGCTTCATCGGGGTCCCATCCTGGCTTCAGGAGCCGGGTTATGGGGCGGCCCGCGCGCGAAACAAGGTTGCGCGCAAGCGAAACGACCTGCTCGGCGACAGAAGCGAGGTTGTCAGTCACCACCGTCTTTGCGAGCGGAGCGAAGCAATCCAGCCGGCGCAAGGACTTCCTCCGTCGCGCTGCCCTGGATCACTTCGCTGCGCTCGCGATGACGGGGTGGCGCGTCGGACGACGGCACCGACCGAAAACGAGTCAGGCGGCACCCGGTGGGCGCCGCCTGATTACCGCGCGGGCAGCGGGGACGCTGCCCTCCGGAGGCTCACGCCGCGAGCGAGCGCAGCACGTAGGGCAGGATGCCGCCGTTGCGGAAGTACTCGAGCTCGTCGAGCGTATCGATGCGGCAGGTCAGCGGGACCTGCTTCACCGAGCCGTCGGCGGACTTGATCTCCGCGGTGAGCGTCTGGCGGGGCTTCAGCTCGCCGGCGAGGCCCTTGATGGTGACGGTCTCGTCACCCTTCAGGCCCAGCGACTGCCAGCTCGTGTCGCCCTGGAAGACCAGCGGCACCACGCCCATCCCGACGAGGTTCGAGCGGTGGATGCGCTCGAAGCTCTCGGCCACCACGGCGCGGACGCCGAGCAGCTTCGTGCCCTTCGCCGCCCAGTCGCGCGACGAGCCGGTGCCGTACTCCTTGCCGGCGAAGATCACGAGCGGCGTGCCCTGTTCGGCGTACTTCATCGCCGCGTCGTAGATGAACATCTTCTCGCCGGACGGCTGGAAGTGCGTCCACCCGCCCTCGACCACGCCGCCGGAGGCGTCCTTCACCATCTGGTTCTTGATGCGGATGTTGGCGAAGGTGCCCCGCATCATCACCTCGTGGTTGCCGCGCCGCGTGCCGTACTGGTTGAAGTCCTGCACGCGCACCTGGTGCGACTGCAGGTACTCGCCGGCCGGCGAGGCCGCGCGGATGTTGCCCGCCGGCGAGATGTGGTCGGTGGTGATCGAGTCGAGGAACAGGCCGAGGATGCGCGCACCCTCGATGTCCTCGACGGGCTTCGGGGTCTTCTCCATGCCGACGAAGTAGGGCGGGTTCTGCACGTAGGTGGAGCCCGGGTTCCACGCGAAGGTCTCGGCCTCGGTGACCTCGACGTCCTTCCAGTTCTGGTCGCCGCCGAACACGTCGGCGTAGCGCGACTTGAACAGCGCCGAGGTGATGTTCTCCTCGATGAACTGCTGCACCTCGGCCGAGGACGGCCAGATGTCCTTGAGGTAGACCGGCTTGCCGTCGGAGCCCTGGCCGAGCGGCTCCGTGGTGATGTCGATCTGCATCGAGCCGGCGAGCGCGTAGGCGACGACCAGCGGCGGCGAGGCGAGGTAGTTCGCGCGCACGTCGGGGTTCACGCGGCCCTCGAAGTTGCGGTTGCCCGAGAGCACCGCCGCCGCGACGACGTCGTTGTCGTTGATCGCCTTCGAGATCGCCTCCGGCAGCGGGCCGGAATTGCCGATGCAGGTCGTGCAGCCGAAGCCCACGAGGTTGAAGCCGAGCGCGTCGAGCGGCTCCTGCAGCCCGGACTTCTCCAGGTACTCGCCGACCACCTGCGATCCGGGCGCCAGCGAGGTCTTCACCCACGGCTTGGAGCGCAGGCCCTTGGCGACGGCATTGCGGGCGAGCAGGCCCGCGCCGATCATCACCGAGGGGTTCGACGTGTTGGTGCAGCTCGTGATCGCGGCGATCACCACGTCACCGTGCCCGATGTCGAAGTTGGTGCCCTCGACCGGGTAGCGGCGCGCGAGGTCGGCGGCCTTCTTGAACTCGGTCTCCATCGAGGCGGCGAAGCCGGGCTTGGCGCCGTCGAGCAGCACGCGGTCCTGCGGGCGCTTCGGGCCGGCGAGCGAGGGCCGGACCTCGCCCATGTCGAGCTCCAGCGTGTCGGTGAAGACCGGGTCGGGGGTCTGGGCGTCGCGCCACATGCCCTGCGCCTTGGCGTAGGCCTCGACCAGGGCGATCCGGTCGTCGGAGCGGCCGGTGACCTTCAGGAAGTCGATGGTCTTCTGGTCAACCGGGAAGAAGCCGCAGGTCGCGCCGTACTCGGGGGCCATGTTGGAGATCGTGGCCCGGTCGGCGACCGCCATGTCGTCGAGGCCGGGGCCGTAGAACTCCACGAACTTGCCGACCACGCCCTTCTTGCGCAGCATCTGGGTGACGGTGAGCACGAGGTCGGTGGCGGTGGTGCCCTCGGGCAGCTTGCCCGACAGCTTGAAGCCCACGACCTCGGGGATCAGCATCGAGAGCGGCTGGCCGAGCATGGCCGCCTCGGCCTCGATGCCGCCGACGCCCCAGCCCAGCACTGCCATGCCGTTGACCATGGTGGTGTGCGAATCGGTGCCGACGAGCGAGTCGGGATAGGCGACGTCGGCGCCGTTCTCCGACTTCGTCCAGACGGTCTGGGCAAGGTATTCCAGGTTCACCTGGTGGCAGTTGTTGGTAGCCGGGGGGACCACCGAGAAGTTGTCAAAGGCCGACTGGCCCCATTTCAAGAAGGTGTAGCGCTCGCCGTTGCGCTCGTATTCGAGGGCGACGTTGTCGGCGAGCGCCTTCGGGGTGCCGAACTCGTCGACGATCACCGAGTGGTCGATGACGAGGTCCACCGGCACCAGCGGGTTGATCTTCTGCGGGTCGCCGCCGAGCGCCACCATGGCGTCGCGCATGGCCGCGAGGTCGACCACCGCCGGGACGCCGGTGAAGTCCTGCATCAGCACGCGGGAGGGGCGGAACGCGATCTCGACCTCGGCCTTGCCCTTCTGGTCGAGCCAGGCGACGGCGGCCTCGATGTCGGCCTTCTTGACCGAGCGGTCGTCCTCGTAGCGGAGCAGGTTCTCCAGGATCACCTTCATGGAGAAGGGCAGCGCGGCCGCCGAGGCGAGGCCGTTCTTCTCGGCCGCGGGAATGGAATAGTAGGTGTAGGTCTTGCCGCCGGCTTCGAGCGTCTGGCGGGCCTTGAAGCTGTCGAGTGAGGGCACGGCTGGTTCTATCCTCGCTGCGGGTTGTCGAACACGCGCAGGCAAGACCTGCGCTACGAGATCCGTGTTCGGCCTGTGTAGCGCCCGACGGGCGCGCGCCGCCCCGGGAGTGCCCGGGCAGGACGATGCGCGGGGGCGATTTGGACGCCCGTGATGCCGCGCGGCGCAGCCGCGGAGGGATATAGAACTTTTCGAATCTGGCCGCTACCGGGTCGTCATGACAGGTGCGTTTTCCTGTCGGGGACCGTGGCGGCGACTGGGCGCGCGCCGCGGAGGCCTGGGCGACTCGCGCATCTCCAGCGGGCATCGACGGTGGCGGCCGAGCGCGACAGGCCCCCTCTCCCGAGCGGGAGCGGAGAGCCGCACGCGTGTTGCCGGTGCTGCTGCGTACGTCCGCGAGCCCGCAGAAGGGCGGGAGTCGCGTGGCGCGGGCGCCCTACCCTTACCCGGGCGCGCCCGCGACGGACAGGGCCTTCGACCGATTCGGCTGGGCCGCGAGCCTGCGCAGGGACGCGACGTTCGTGGCCGCCTCCTCGGCGCTCATGTCGCGGCGCAGGACGGCCTCGGCATCGGCGAAGCGGCCCTTGAGGCCGAGCACCATGGCGAGGTTGGCGCGCACCCGCGCGTCGGCGCCGGGCTGGTCGGCGGCGAGGCGCAGGGTCTGCTCGGCCTGATCGAGGTTGCGCGACAGCGCGTAGGACAGGCCGAGATTGGACAGGAGCGAGGGCTCGTTCGGGCGGATCTTGAGGGCGGCCTCGTAGAAGCCCTGGGCGCGGGCCTGCTCGCCGAGCTGGGCGGAGGCCGAGCCCTGCGCCGACAGGATGCGCCAGTCGGGATTGGCGGGCGTGTGCGCGTTGGAGAGCACGTCGATCGCCTCGCGGAAGCGGCCCGCCTCGACCAGCGACTTTCCGTAGGCACCGAGCAGGGCCTGGTCGCGCGGGTTGCGCAGGGCGGCCTGCTGCAGCACCGCCGAGGCCTGGCCGATCTGGTCGGTGGCCCGCAGGGCGCGGGCGTAGGCCATCGCCGTGCGCCCGTCGGCGGGGTCGGCGTTGTAGCGCTCGGCCAGCCGGTCGATGTCCTGCCGCGAGGGCGCCGCGGCGGCCGCGGACGGCCCGCCGAGGGGGCCGATCGACCCGGTCGTCTCGGGCGAGCGGGTGTTGCAGCCGGCCAGGCCCAGCGCGACGACGGCGGCCGCGAGGGCGGCGCGGCGTCCGGGGCGTGCCTGGGATCGGGTGACCCGGAACAGGGCCGTCATCATGGTGCGCTCCGCCGGCATCGGGACCGGACGCGATGGCACGCGCTTCACGCTCCCGGCCGGCCGGTGATAGAGCGTTAACCCTAATCACCGGTTAAGCCGCCGGTCCGGGCGGCACGCGAGAGGCACATGATCCAGGCCGAGATTCCGGCGACGACCCGCGGGCTCCTGCCCGGCGACACCCAGGCCGTACCGGTGACGCTGGTCACCACCGGGGGCTGGGCGGCGGTCGAGTCCGGCCTGGAGCCCGCCCAGCGGAGCTTCGCCAGGGCCATCGGCTTCAAGCCGAAGGCGGGCAGCCTCGCGCTCCTGCCCGGCCCGGACGGCGGCCTCGCGCGGGTCCTGTTCGGCCTCGGCGATCCGGAGGCCGCGGCCTACGACAGGCTCCTCGCCGGCAAGCTGCCGGGGCTGCTGCCGGAGGGGACCTTCAGCCTGGACAACGCTCCCGCGCCGGCCGAGGCCGCCCTCGCCTGGCTGATGGGGAGTTACCGCTTCGGCCGCTACCGGTCCGGCGGCGGCACGAAGGCCCGGCTCGCGGCGCCCGCCGGCATCGACGCGGCCGAGGTGGAGCGGGTCGCCGCAGCGGTGGCGCTGGGCCGGGATCTCGTCAACACGCCGGCCAACGATCTCGGACCCGCCGAGATCGAGGCGGCCGCCCGGGCGGTGGCCGAGCGCCACGGCGCCTCCGTCGCCGTCACGGAAGGCGGGGCCCTCGCCGAGGGGTACCCGCTGATCCACGCGGTCGGCGCCGCGTCGCCCCGGGCCCCGCGGCTGATCGACCTGACCTGGGGGCCGGCGGACGCGCCGCGCGTGACCCTGGTCGGCAAGGGCGTCGCCTTCGACACCGGCGGCCTCGACCTGAAGCCGTCGGCCGCGATGCTGCTGATGAAGAAGGACATGGGCGGCGCCGCCGCGGCGCTGGCCGCCGCCGACATGGTCATGGGCGCGGGCCTGAACCTGCGCCTGCGCCTGCTGATCCCCGCGGTGGAGAACGCGGTCGCGGGCAACGCCTTCCGCCCCGGCGACGTGCTGCCGAGCCGGGCCGGGCTCAGCGTCGAGATCGGCAACACCGACGCGGAGGGCCGGCTGATCCTGGCCGACGCGCTCGCCCTCGCGGACGCGGACTCCCCCGACCTGATCCTCGACTTCTCGACCCTGACCGGCGCGGCCCGGGTGGCCCTCGGGCCGGACCTGCCGGCCTTCTTCACGGAGGACGACGCGCTGGCCGAGGCGGTGGCGCGGGCCGGCCGGGTGGCGATCGACCCGGTCTGGCGCATGCCGCTGCACGCGCCCTACGCGAGCCTGCTCGATTCCAAGGTGGCCGACCTCAACAACGTCTCGGGCGGGCCGTTCGCGGGAGCGATCACCGCGGCCCTGTTCCTGCGCCGCTTCGCGCCCAACACGAAGGCGCACGGCCATTTCGACCTCTACGGCTGGAACCCCTCCGCCAAGCCCGGCCGGCCGGAGGGCGGCGAGGTCCAGACGGCGCGGCTGACCTACGCGCTGCTCAAGGCCCGCTACGGCGGCTAATCGCCTCCCGTCATCGCGAGCGCAGCGAAGCGACCCAGGGCTGCGCAACCTCTAACGGCGTGGGCTGGGTCGCTGCGCGCGCGATGACGGTGCGGCTGGGGGCGCGCTCAGGCGGTGCGCGGCAGCCCGGTCTCGATCAGGCGCGCCCACAGGGAAGCCCCGTACGGCGCGGCCGCGTCGTTGAAATCGTAGTGCGGGTGGTGGAGCGAGGCGCTGTCGCCGTTGCCGATGAACATGTAGGCGCCGGGACGGCGGGCGAGCATGTAGGAGAAGTCCTCGGCGGTCATCATCGGCGCCACCGTCCGGTCGACGTTCTCCTCACCCACCAGCGCCTCGGCGACGCCGGCCATGAAATCGGTCTCGGCGGGATGGTTCTCGGTCACCGGGTAGCTCGCCCCGTACGCGACCCCGCCCCGCGCGCCGAAGCCGCCGGCGATCTCGGCCACCAGGGTCTCGATCCGCGCCTTGATCTCGCCGCGCACGGCCTGGGACAGCGTGCGCATGGTGCCGCGCATGGTGACGGTCTGCGGCAGGACATTGAAGGCCTCGCCGGCCTCCAGCGCGCAGACCGAGACCACGGCCGACTGCACCGGGTCGAGGTTGCGCGACACGATGCTCTGCAGGGCGATGATCACGTGGCTCGACACGAGCACGCTGTCGACGGCGTTCTGCGGCAGGGCCGCGTGGCCGCCCCGTCCCTCGATCGTGATCGTGAAGCGATCGGTCGAGGCCATGATCGGCCCCGGCCGGATCGCGAAGGTGCCGACCGCCATGCCGGGGATGTTGTGCATCCCGTAGACCGACTCGACCCCGAACCGCTCCATCATTCCGTCGTCGACCATCGCCTCGCCGCCGCCGCCACCCTCCTCGGCTGGCTGGAAGATCAGCACGGCCGCCCCGTCGAAATCCCGGGTCTCGGCGAGGTACTTGGCGGCGCCGAGGAGCATGGTCGTGTGACCGTCGTGGCCGCAGGCGTGCATCTTGCCCGGCACGGCGGAGCGGTAGGGCAGGTCGCGCACCTCTTGGATCGGCAGGGCGTCCATGTCGGCGCGCAGGCCGATGGCACGGTTGGAGCTGCGTCCCCGGCCGCGGATGACGCCCACCACCCCGGTCCGACCGATGCCGGTGACGACCTCGTCACAGCCGAAGGACCGCAGCGTCTCGGCGACGAAGCCGGCGGTGCGGTCGACGTCGTAGAGCAGCTCGGGATGGGCGTGCAGGTCGTGCCGCCACGCCGTCATCGTGTTGGCGAAAGCGCGGATCCGTTCGAGGACGGGCATCGGGGCGGGGCTCTCGTGGCCTTGGCTGGTGGGCCGGACCAGCAAAGCCGGGGCCAGAGCCGCCGTCAACGGCCAAGCTCGGTATCCGCGGAGCCTCGCTCACGCTGCGCCCCGCCCCGTGATCCCGCGCCCGCGCCGCCGCGGCGCGGGTGTATGGTCGCCTGCGGCGAGGTCGTCCAGGATCGGGCAGTCCGGCCGCGCGTCGCCGCAGCAGGCCTCCGCCAAGTGCTCCAGCGTCCGGGCCATGCCCTCCATCTCGGCGATGCGGCGGCGCAGATCGGCGATCTGCTCCTGCGCGATCGCCTTCACCCCGGCGCTCGGCCGGGCGCGGTCGCGCCAGAGCGCCAGGAGATCCGCGATCGCGTCCACGCTGAAGCCGAGGTCGCGGGCGCGGCGGATGAAGCGCAGCGTGTGCAGGTCCGCCTCGCCGTAGTGGCGGTAGCCGGATTCGGACCGGGCGGCCGGCGGCAGCAGGCCGGTCGCCTCGTACCAGCGGATCATCTTGGCCGAGACGCCGGTCCGGCGCGCCGCCTCGCCGATCGTGAGGGTCGCCGCGCTCATGCCGGCCTCGCGGCCAGCGCCGGCCCCTCGGCCGCCGCGGGACGCCCGCCGGCCCGGCGCAGCCGCAGGGCGTTGCCCAGGACGAACACGCTCGAGAAGGCCATGGCGCCCGCGGCCAGGATCGGCGACAGGGCCGGGCCGCCGAACGGCACCAGCACGCCGGCCGCCACCGGGATCAGCGCGGCGTTGTAGGCGAAGGCCCAGAACAGGTTCTGGCGGATATTAGCCATCACCGCCCGCGACAGCGCCAGGGCCTCGACCAGGGCCTCCAGATCGCCCGACATCAGCACCACGTCGGCGCTCTCGACGGCGATGTCGGTGCCGGTGCCGATCGCCAGTCCGACATCGGCCTCGGCCAGCGCCGGCGCGTCGTTGATGCCGTCGCCCACGAAGGCCACCGGCCCGTGTTCCGCCCGGAACCGCTGGACCGCCTCGACCTTCCCGCCGGGCAGCACCCCGGCGGCCACGGCGTCGATGCCGAGGCTCCGCGCCACGCCGGCGGCGGTGACGGGATCGTCGCCCGTGACCATCGCCACCGTGAGGCCGCGCGCCTTCAGGGCCGCCACCGCCGCGCGGGCGCCCGGCTTCACGGGATCGGCCACCGCCAGGATCGCGGCGTGGCGCCCGTCGAGGACGAGGTGGATCGGGCTCCGCCCCGCGCCCGCCAGCGCCTCGGCCCGGGCAGCGAGATCCGGGTCGAGGGCGACGCCGAGGCGCTCCAGGTAGCGCGGCGCGCCGAGGGCCACGGCCCGGCCCGCGACCCGTCCGGCGATCCCGAAGCCCGCCACCGCCTCGAAGCTGTCCGGTTCCGGCAGGTCGAGGCCGCGCTCGCGGGCCGCCGCCACGACGGCGCCGGCCAGCGGGTGCTCGGAGCGGGTCTCCAGCGCGGCGGCGAGGGCCAGCGCCGCGTCCTCCGCGACACCAGCGGCCGGGACGATCTCGGTGAGCCGGGGGCGCCCCTCGGTCAGGGTGCCGGTCTTGTCGAGGGCCACCACCCGCACGTCGCGCAGGCCCTGCAGCGCCGCGCCGTCGCGGAACAGCACGCCGCGCGCCGCCGCGCGCCCGGTGCCGACCATGATGGCAGTCGGCGTCGCCAGCCCCATCGCGCAGGGGCAGGCGATGATCAGCACCGCGACGGCGTTGACCAGGGCCGGACCCAGCGCCGGGGCGGGTGCCAGCGTCAGCCAGGCCAGGAAGGTCACCGCGGCGATGGCGATCACCGCCGGGACGAACCGACCGGTGACGCGGTCGACCAGCGCCTGGATCGGCAGCTTGCCGCCCTGGGCGCGCTCCACCATGGCGGCGATCTGCGCCACCACGGTAGCGCCCCCCACGGCCTCGACCCGCAGGTCGAGGCTGCCGCGGCCGTTGAGCGTCCCGCCGACCACGGTATCGCCCGGCCCCTTGCGCACCGGGGCCGGCTCGCCCGTCACCATGCTCTCGTCGACGTGGCTGCTACCGGCCACCACGGCGCCGTCCGCCGCCACCCGCTCGCCGGGACGCACCCGGACCACGTCGCCGAGGCGCAGGGCGTCGAGGGGCACCTCGGTCTCCGCGCCGCCGCGCACGACCCGGGCGGTCTTCGGCGTCAGGTCCATCAGCCGCGCGATCGCCTGGCCGGTGCGCCCCTTGGCGCGGGCCTCCAGCGTCCGGCCGAGCAGGATCAGCGTGACGATCAGGACGCTCGCCTCGAAGTAGATGTGCGCCGCGCCGGCCGGCAGGAGGTGCGGAGCCAGGGTCGAGACCAGCGAGTACAGGTAGGCGGCGCCGGCCCCGAGGGCGACCAGGGCGTTCATGTCGGGATGGCCGCGCAGCAGGCCCGGAACGCCGCGCAGGAAGAAGCGCCGCCCCGGGCCGGCGAGGACCAGGGTGGCCAGCGCGGCCTGGACCAGGGCCGTCACGGGGCCGCCGTGCAGCGCGGGCAGGAGGTGGCCGCCCATGTCGAGGACCACGACGGGCGCCGACAGCAGGGCGGCGACGATCAGGTCGCGCCGCAGGGCGCGCCCCTCCTCGGCCTGACGGGCGGAGGGGTCGACCGGGTGGCCGGCCTCGACCGACCGGGCCTCGTAGCCGGCCGTCTCCACGGCCGCCACCAGCGCGTCCATCGGCACCACCCCCTCGGGATGGCGGATCGCGGCCCGGCCGGCGGCGAGGTTGACGCTGGCGCCGGTCACCCCCGGCACGGCGGCCAGCGCCCGCTCGACGCGGCCGACGCAACTCGCGCAGGACATCCCGTCCACGGCCAGCAGGCTCTGCGTCTCTGGGACGGGGTAGCCGGCATCCGCGAGCGCCGTCGCGACGTCGCCCGGGCTCGTCGCCCCGTCGAGGACGAGGCTGGCGCGGTGGGTGGCGAGGTTCACCGCCACGTCCCGGGCGCCGGGCAGCGCCGCGAGGGCGCGCTCGACGCGGCCGACGCAGGAGGCGCAGGACATGCCCTCGACGTGGAGGGTCAGGGCGACGGATCTCGACATGGCGGTGGTCCGGTTGGAAGCATCCATGCCCAGTCAGATGGAGGTTCCCATGATGGGAAGGTCAAGGGTTCGCGGGCGAGGCTCCGGATCCGGCCGGTCGATGCGGGCCGCGGCCGTTGTCGAATCGCGCCCGCCCGGCCAAGGTCACCGCCCACCGGAGCGAAGGGGACACCGATGAGCGAGCCGCTGACGATCTACGGCGACCCGGGTTCCGGGAACTGCCTCAAGGTCAAGTGGGTCGCGGCGCATCTCGGCATCCCGGCGGTCTGGCGCGACGTCGACGTCCCGGGCGGCGGGACGCGCAAACCCGAGTTCCTCGCCCTGAACCCCGCCGGCCGCGTGCCGATCGTCGTCCTGCCCGACGGCACCGTGCTGTCGGAATCGAACGCGATCATCGTCTACCTCGCGGAGGGCTCCGCGCTGGTCCCCGCGGAGCCGCTGCCCCGCGCCCGGATGCTGCAGTGGATGTTCTGGGAGCAGTACAGCCACGAGCCCTACATCGCGGTCCGCCGCTACCAGCTCCACTACCTCAAGCGGGCGCCCGAGGATCTCGACCCGAAGCTCGCCGAGCGCGGCGCCGACGCCCTGCGGCTGATGGAGGACACCCTCGGGCGCTCGGCCTTCATGGCGGGCGAGACCCTGACCCTCGCCGACGTGGCGCTCGTCGCCTACACGCGCATGGCCCACGAGGGGGGCTTCGACCTCAAGGACTACCCGGCGATCCGCGCCTGGGTCGGGCGCGTCGAGGCCGGGCTCGGGATCGGCCCCTATACCGGGCCGGCCTGATCGGCCGCGAACCGAGGCGGCGCGGCGCCGTACTCGGGCAGGCTGACCCGCACGGTCGTCCCCTCGCCGGCCGCGCTCTCGATGGCGAGGCGTCCGCGGTGGCGGTTGAGGCTGTGCTTCACGATGGCGAGCCCCAGCCCGGTGCCGCCGCGGGCGCGACTCGAGGCGACGTCGACCCGGTAGAAGCGCTCCGTCAGCCGCGGGATGTGCTCGGGCGGGATGCCCGGCCCGTCATCGGCCACCGACAGGACGACGCGGCGCCCGAGGCGCGGGTCGTCCTCGCGGGCGAGCCCGACGCTGATCCGGCCGCCGCCGTACTTCACGGCGTTCTCGATCAGGTTCTCGATCACCCGCGCCAGCTCGTCGGCGTCGCCGGGGACCGCGTAGGGGCCCGCCCCCTCCTCCAGCCGGATCGTGGCGCCCCGCGCCTCGGCGGGCGGGCCCTGGGCGTCGACCATCTGGCGGGCGAGCGCCCCGAGATCGACCACCGCGGTGGGGGCGACGTGCTCGCGCAGCTCGATCCGCGACAGCGACAGCAGGTCGTCGATCAGCCGCGTCATCCGCAGGGCCTGGACGCGCATGATCTCCAAGAAGCGCTCCCGGGCCTGCGCGTCGTCGCGGGCCGGCCCCTGCAGGGTCTCGATGAAGCCGATCAGGGTGGCGAGCGGCGTGCGCAGCTCGTGGCTGGCGTTGGCGACGAAGTCGACCCGCATCGCCTCCAGGCGCCGGGCCGCGGTGAGGTCGCGCAGGAACAGGAGCGCGCTGACGCCGGACCCGTCGGGCATCGGCAGGGCGCCGATCTGGACATCGAAGGTCCGCTCCAGCGGCACCCGGGTCGACAGCGCGACGCGGCGCGGGAGGCCCGAACTCAGCACCGCCTCGATGCCGTCGAGGACCTCCGGGTCGCGGAGCGCGAAGGACAGCGGCCGGGCCTGGTGGAGGGCCGGCAGGAGCGCCCGGGCGGCGGGATTGGCCTCCAGCACCAGGGTGCGCCGGTCGACCAGGATGACCGGGTCCGGCACGTGGGCGAGCAGCGCCTCGGCGACGGCGTGGCGCGGCGTGGTGGTGGCCGGGCGCGGCACGGGCGCCTCGCGGCCGCGTCCGCCGAGCCAGCCGCCCAGGCAGACCGCCGCGAGGCCGATCAGGATCAGCGGGAGATCGAGCCGCCCGGCCAGGGCGGTGGCGAACCCGAGCAGGCCCGCGGCGATCGCGGCGCCGGTCCAGGCGGGGGAGCTGCGCAGGCGGCCGGACATGGCGGGCGCGGCCGGCCGCTCAGCGGGGCTCGGACTCGTCGTGCCACGCCCGGCCGGACGGGCCGGCCGTACCCTCCGGAGGCCCGGGATCGCGGGCGCCGCCCGCGCGCTTGACGATCTCGTACAGCCCGAGCATCGCCAGGGCGGTCACGAACGGCACGACGTAGTAGCAGCCCCGGAACAGCAGCAGCGAGGTCAGCACCTCGTTGCGCGGCAGGCTCGACAGGGCGAGCAGGATCGTCGCCTCGAACACCCCGATCCCGCCCGGCGCGTTCGACGCGATCCCCAGCATGGCGGCGAGCACGTAGATCGCCAGGAAGGTGGTGAAGCCGAGCGTCGTCTCCTGCGGCAGCAGGACGTAGAGCACCGCCGCCGCCGCGCAGACGTCGCCGATCCCGACGATCATCTGGCCGATGGAGACCGAGGCGCCCGGCAGCTCCAGGCGCCACTGCTTGACGGTGATGCTGCGCTTCTTGGCCGAGACCCAGGCGAGGTAGCCGAGCACCAGGGCGAGCGCCGCGAGGCCGACGCCCTGGTTGATCCGGATCGACGTGAAGGCGAGGCCGGCGAGCTGGCCGGCCTCGATGATCAGGCTCAGGCCCAGCACCACGCCCATGCCGAGCCAGAAGGTGAAGCCGGCGATGACGGTGAGCGCGGCGATCTTGGCCGTCGAGAGCCCCTGCCGGGCGTAGATCCAGTAGCGGATCGTCCCGGCGGTGAGCAGCGGGAAGCCGAGAGTGAAACTCACCGCGTAGCTCGTGAAGGAGGCGAGCGCGGTGATCCGGTACGGCACCTTGATCTTGAGCTGGCGCAGGGCCAGCGCGTCGTAGCCGGTCAGGAACAGGTAGCTGATGCCGACGAACAGGAAGGCGAGCCCGAGCTGCTCGGCGGTCGCCGCCGCGATGGCGCTGCGCACCTCCGCCCAGCTGACGCTCTGCACGAGCTTCCACAGGACGCCGAGGGAGACGGCGAACAGCACGATGCTGGCCGCCGTGCCGATCCAGGCATAGCGGCTGCGCCGGCTCTTCCGCTTCGAGCCCGCTTCGGCATCGTGCTGGACCGGCTCGACCGGCTCGGCCGGGCTCCGGTGCTGTCCCTGAAAATTCATGCCGATCGGCGTCCGCCCTTCCGGCTGCGCGGCCCGGCCCGAAGGCCGTCAGCCCGTGCCGGAATCTCCCGGACCGCGGCCCGTTGCCCCGCATGTAGGCCGAACCGGGGCGCAAGGCCAGGGAAGGCAGGCCCGTGACGGGCGATCTATCCTCAGCCGGAGGTCCGATCAAGGATCGCGGCCGCTTCCGCGAGGCCGCGCCGGATCCGCTCCGGCACCTCCGGCGCGGTGCAGACATAGGTCGGGCTCGGGTGCGGCACCCGGATCACCGGAAGGGCGGGGCGGAGCGCCGCGAGGGCGGGCGCGGCCTCGCCGGCGAAGCGGCCGGCCAGCACCGCCACGGCGAGGCGCGGCAGCAGGTCGAGGAGCGGGGCCAGATAGGGCGCGGCCGCCGCGACCTCCGCCCGGCGGGGCGCCCGGTTGCGGGCGCCCTCGGCGTGGATGAGCCAGGGGACCGCGTTCCAGATGAGCGTGTCGGCCCGGCTGAGCCCGGCCTCGGCGAGGAAGCGGAACAGGTTCGCGGCCGTGCCGTTCGCGCTGTCGCGGGTGACGAAGCCGGTGCGCAGGACCGCCGGGCCGGGGGTCTCGAGGAGGAGGAGCATCCGCGCGCCGACGCCGCCGTCCAGGGGGTCGGGCGCCGGGACCGGGGCGCCGCGCTCGGCCGCGATGCGCGCCGCCAGCGCCCGGATCGGTGCGATGTGGGGGCTGTCGATCAGGGCGCGGCGGGCCGCGAGGGCTTCCGGGTCGGCCAGCGCCTTCGGCGCCCGCGGCTCAGCCGGCATCGAGGCCGGGGATCGCCGGGACGAGGCGGCCCGACCGGCGGAAGCGCTCGGCGCCCTCCTCCCGGGCGAGGCGCGCGTCGAGGCCGGCCACGCCGCCGAACTGGAAGCCGATCTGGCTGGCATAGGCCGCGCAGGCGGCGCGCTTCCGGGCCTGCGCGTCCGGGGCGAGACGCATCGCCGGCTCGGCGAGGTCGGCGAACAGGTCGGCGAGGGGCGCCTTCGGGGCGGCCTCCCGCACCGTGTAGGGAAAGTCGCTCCACCACAGGATCGGCTGCGCCGGCGCGAGGCCGCGCAGTGCCCGCACGGTCTGAACGTGATCGACGTGCCCGCCGATCGCCTGCGGGGCCAGGAGGAGATCGGGACTCCCGGCGGCGATCAGCCCCGCGATGGCCGGTGCGAGCTCGGCCGCGACGCCGTCGTCGGCGCGCGTGTCGGCGAAGAGCTCCGGCGCCGAGCCGTAGCCCCGGTGCGGCGCCTCCCGGAACGGCAGGTGGACGGGCGGCGCGATGCCGAGCGCCGCGGCAGCCCGGACATCCTCGTCCCGGCGCAGGGCCATGTAGTCGACCTCCGGTCCGAGCCCCTTGTCCAGCTGGCAGGCGAGCGCGAAACCCCTCGGCTCGGCGACGCTGCCGGTGAACAGGGTCGCCATCACCACGCGCCAGCCAGCTTGCGCGAGGCTTGCCAGGAGGCCGCCGCACGAGAAGGCCGCGTCGTCGAGATGGGGCGAGAGGGCGAGCGCGGTGGGCATGGTCCGGGGTGCGACGGTCTCGATGGGTTCCAACCCGCGCGCTCAGAGCAGGTGCGGCTCGGCGCGGAAGCGACAAGTCGGATCGTGGGGCAGATCCGGCGAGAAGCCGGTGGCCGGCCGCTCGCCGCGCACGCGGGCGTAGACGTCCATGATCTGCCGCCCGACCGCGTGCCACGAGTAGACGCGGCGGCACTCCTCCAAGCCGGCCGTCGCGATGCGGCGGCGCAGATCCGCGTCCGCGATGACCCGGGTGAGCGCGGCGGCCAGCGCCGGGACGTCGCCCGGGTTCACCAGCAGCCCGTTCTCCCCGTCGCGCAGGCAGTCCGAGACGCCGACCGCGTGGCACGAGACGGTGGCGAGCCCGGCCGCGAGCGCCTCCAGGATCGTGTTGGAGAAGCCCTCCGCGTAGGTCGGCGAGACGAACACGTCGGCGCGGCGGTAGAGGTCGGGCACGGTGGCGTACTCGGCGTAGCCCGTGAAGGCGATCTCCCGCTCCGAGAAGGCGCGCTCGGCGGCGAGCGCCTTGGCCGGGTCCACGTCGGGCCCGATCCCCGAGATGGTGGCGGCGAACGGCGTGCCCTGCGCGCGCAGGATCGCCAGGGCCTCGATGAAGTCGAGCACGCCTTTCCGGCGGTCGACCCGGCCGTGGTAGAACAGCCGCACCGGGCCCGGATGGGGCGCGGGCAGCCCGTCGGGCGTGCCCTGCGCGAACCGGTCGGTGTCGACCGCGCCGGGCACGATGGTGAAGCGGGCGGGGTCCGACCCGAGCCGCTCGCAGACCTCGTCCACGAAGGAGGCGCCGCCGATCAGCAGCGCGTTGGCGTGGGCCAGCACCTCGCACATGGCGACCCGGTGGGTCTCGCAGCAGGAGCCGACCCAGTGGCCGTCGCCGCCCTGGATCGAGACGACGCTCGGCACGCCGAGTTCGCGCGCGGCGAGCAGCACCGCCCAGCCGGTCGGGTAACCGTATTGCGCGTGCAGGATGTCGAAGGGTTGTCGGGCGTGCTCGCGGCAGATCGCGTCCACCATCGCGGCGATGTCGCGCTCGAAGTCGCCCGACGCCTGCTCGCCGAGCTGCTCCAGGCCGATCACCCGCACGCCCGGCACCGGCGGGGGCGGCCCGCCCCCGTAGACCCGGGTGCCGAAGGCGTCGCCCCGGTACTGCGAGATCATCGTGACGTCGTGGCCGGCGCCGACCAGCTCGCGCAGCAGGTTCTGCGCGTAGACGCTCATGCCCGATATCGCCGGGAAATAGCGACGGCTGAGGAAGAGGATTCTCATCGCGCCGCACCTTCGCATCGACCGGGCGAGGCGCCGAGGCGCCCCCTCTCCCGTGCCCGGTCCTCGCCTCGCCGCGGTTCGGCTCTCACTGCCATTGCCGCCGCGTCTCCTGCTCGCCGGCCAGGACCGGGCCGGGGCGCCGACAGCCGCGGAGATAGTCCAGCGCCTGCGGGATCATCACGTCGGCCCGGTGGCTCTCGCGGGACAGCTCGACGCAGATCAGCTTGCCGAAGCCGACCGCCTCCAGGGCCTCCAGGACACCCGGCACGTCCATGTCGCCCTCGCCGAACGGCAGGTGGATGTGGCTGCCGCGCTTCATGTCCTCGATCGCCACGGTGCCGATCCGGTCGGCGAATTCCCGCACGGCGGCCGCCGGCTCGCGCTCGCCCGTGACGAGGCAGTGACCGGTGTCGAGGGCGAGCTTCAAGCCCGGCACGGAGAGGGAAGCGTAGTCGTCGAGCGTCTCGATCAGCATGCCGGGCTCGGGCTCCAGGCAGGGCACGACACCGGCCTCGGCGGCGAACGAGGCGACCTCGTGCAGCCCTTCCTCCAGCCAGCGCCGGGCCTCGCCGGGATCGACGCCGGGCTTCGGAACGCCGGCCCAGAACGAGACCGCCTCGGCGGAGAGCATGGCGCCGATCTCGATCGCCCGCTTGAGGAAGCCGACCCGCCGGGCGCGGCCCGCGGCGTCGGCGGTCACCAGCGTCGGCTCGTGTTTGGCGGACGGATCGAGGAGGAAGCGGGCGCCCGTCTCGATGACGCAGGTCAGCTCCAGCTTCTCCAGCAGGCTCGCCACCCGGCCGGCTTCCGCCGCCCAGGTGTCGGCGAAGGGGTCAAGGTGGTGGATGTCGAGGGTGAGCGCCACGCCGTCGTAGCCCGCCGCCTTGATCAGATGGAGCGCGTCGTCGAGGCGGTGGTTGGCCGCGCCGTTGGTGTTGTAGGCGAACCGGAGCGTCACGCCGCCCTCCCCTTCCGCTGGGCGAGGCGGAATGGCGCGTGGTGCGATTCCGGCTCGCGGTAGAGCGGATAGTGCCGCCCGACGATCCGCTCAGCCAGGGCCACGTCGAACAGCGGCTGGCCGCCGAACCGCTCCAGGGCTTCAGGGGTCAGACGCACCGGCCGCAAAGTCTCGCTCTCGGTGCCGAACTGGATGAGGGGATGGTCGCGGTCGATGAGCTTCCTCGTGTTGCGCTCGCCGATCCGGTAGTAGCTCATGGTCTCGACCTCGAGCCCCGGCACGATCGCCTTCACGACGCCGACCCCGCCGCCCGGCGGCGTGCAGTCGACGTAGAGCACGTCGAAGCCAGCCTCCAGCAGCCGGTCGCAGGCGATCTTCCCCCGGGCGTGGCCGTCGGCGGCCGGGGTCGAGGGCAGCTCGGCGAAGCGCTTCGTGCTCCGCTCCGAATAGACGGTGTCGGCCAGCACGCCGCGCAGGTCGGCCGCAGGCATCTCGATCCACTCGAGCATCGCCTGCAGGGCGCGGCTCTCCTCCAAGTCCAGGCTGGGCAGCGCCTTCTGGATGAACGCATCGACGTAGCCGGGCGGCGTCACCGTGGCGGCCATGTCGAGGGGGCCGTGCCCGAAGGTCTTGCGCACCCGCGCGGCCTGGAACTCCAGCAGCGCCTTGCGGAGCGCCCGCTCCCGGTCCGGGTCGCAGGCCTCGCCGCAGGCCGAGAGGGCGATCGGCGCCGGGGTGCGCGCCGGATCCTCGTCGTAGCCGACGACGTAGAGGTTGGTCAGCCCGAACTGGTCGGTGGCGAATTTCGGCAGCGCCCGGATGCCCAGCGCCTTCAGCCGGGCCAGCATGGCGGCGTTCTCCGGGCCGATGCCGTCGAGGTCGAGCATCACGCCCTGGTCGAGGGCCCGGAACAGCAGGCCGTTGCCGTCCCGCTGGAGCAGCTCCAGCACGCCGTGGCCCAGCGCGAAGGGCACGTCGGGCCCGGCGCCGAGGCCGTTGGTGATCAGGTTGGTGAAGGGCTTGTAGCCCTCCGACAGCTCGAAATAGTCGGTAGCGGCGACGTCGAGCGGCATCAGCACGATCTCGCCCGTGGCGTGGCGGATGCTCGGCGTCCACTCGAGCACCGTGTCGCGGTTCACCGGGGAGCCCGCGGGCAGGCAGAGGGTCAGCGGGTCGGCGACCGACTTGGCGCCGTAGACGCGGACGAGATCGGTATAGCTCGCCCGCTCCTTCGCGCGGGGCAGCACCGCGAGGGACGGCATCAGGTTCTCGGCGATCTCCGCCACGGCGCCGATCAGCGCCTCGTCGTCGGTGGCGCCGTAGCCGATCCCAGACGGCATCGCGCCCACGAAGAACGGGTCGTCGAGGAACAGGGCCACGAACCAGACCGGGATGCCGGTGCGATCGAGCGGTGCCAGCGGGAAGCCGACGACGCGCCCCTCCGGCAGCACGTCGAGATAGGCCTTGACCGGGTCGGGCAGGGTCTCGGGCAGGCCCTCGATCGGCCGCTTGGCGCCGAAACGGTAGGGGCGCGGCGCCTTGATCCGCTCGTGGCGGGCGCGGTCGTCCTGGTCGTGGAAGGCGTCTGCGTTGCTCACGTCGTGTTCCCGTCTTCCTCGAACCGCCTGCCTTCCCACCTTCGTCCCACTCACCCCCTCATCCTGAGGTGACCGCGAAGCGGGCCTCGAAGGAGGGCTCCGCCGCGCTCCGGCACCTCAGGATGAGGGGGTGGGTGGGAGATGCATGGTTCGTCGCGTGATCGAATGTCCTGTCCGCTACCCCTGCCCGTAGGCGCGGGCGACGAGCCGCATCGTGTGAAGGTCCCGGGACGCCGCGTACGCGGCCCGCTCCTCCGGCCGGCGCAGCGCCGAGCCGAAGGCGCGCACCTGCTCGGTGAAGGGCGAGCTGTCGGCGTCGAAGGCGAGCGGTTCCGCGCGCCCGCTGGCGCCGTCGACGAAGGTCAGCGAGCCGCCGGCCGTCTGGCCCATCGTGTTCTCGGCGACGAGCAGACCCTTCGTGCCGACCACCTCCAGGCGGCGGCGGGGCAGCGCGTCGGGACAATTGTAGGCGACGTGCAGGCTCGCCAGTGCGCCGCTCCGCGTGCGCCCGATCAAAAGGGCGCCGTCGTCGACGGCGTAATCCTGGGCCTTGGTCTGGGTGAGGGCCGCGAGGTCGGCGATCGGCTCGCCGAGCAGGTAGTCGACGAGGTCGAGCCCGTGCGGGGCGAGGTCCATCAGGGCGCCGCCGCCGGCCTGGGCGGCGTCGATCCGCCAATTGGGCTGCCCGGCCTCCGACCAGTCGCGCCCGAGCCAGCAGGCATAGACGATCCGCACCGCCGTCACGGTGCCGAGCCGCCCGGCCTCGACCTGCGCGCGGATCGCCCGGTGGGCCGGGTGGTGCCGCTGGTCGAAGGCCGTGCCGTAGAAGATTTTCTGCGACTCGACGGCGTGCGCGATGGCCTCGGCATCCGCCAGCGTCGCCGCCATGGGCTTCTCGCACAGGATCGCCTTGCCGGCAGCGGCCAGCGCCTCGACGGCGCCGCGGTGCAGGTGGTTCGGCGTCGCCACGTAGACCGCCTCGACCGCGGGCTCGGCGATCAGGCCGGCGAGATCGGCGTGGACGCGGGCACCGGCCCGCTCGGCGGCCGCGCGGCTCTCCGGGTTCGGATCGCTGACCGCCACCAGCCGGTGCCCGGCCGCGCGGATGCCGGGCTCCATGTAGTCGCGGGCGACCCAGCCGTAGCCGACGATGCCCCAGCCGACCGCGTCCATCACCACCGCTCCGGCAGGTCGACGAACTCGCGCACGCGCACGCGCTGCGTTTCCGACGCATCGAGGCCTTCGTCGAAGGTCAGCGACTCCGGTCCCGGGGAGTGCAGCGGGTACGTGGCGCGGGGGGCGTACTCCGCCTCGTAGCGCTCCGAGGGCCAGCGGATGACGTAACCGCCGCCCTCGGGCACGTAGAGCGGGTTGAGCCGCAGCACGGTGCCGGGCTTCGGCAGGGTGAGGCCGTCGACCAGGGCGCGCGGCGCCGGTCGCATCCCGGGACCGCACACCACCGAGAACGCCTCGCAGCTTCGCAGGGCGGCGGGGTCCTGCGGGCCCGGCGCCCGCGCCTCGACCAGCGCCCGGGTCAGCTCCGCGTCGTCGTAGACCAGGGCGTCGGGGAAGAACTCGGCGATCTCCTCGGCCGTCACCGCGCGGCCGGCCGAGAAGCCCGGGCAGTCGCGGTTGTGGATGTGGCTCAGCGCCAGCCAGCCGTCGTCGCCGGCGTTCTGGCGGAGGTTCTCGAGGAGCGCCGCCTTGTCGTCGAGGAAGTAGAAGGCGTCGTTGCAGACGACGAGGTCGACCGGCGCCCCAGGGATCGGCCAGTGGGGCGAGCCGGCGTCGAAGCAGACGAGCTGCGCCTTCTCGGCCACGACCCAGTGGCGCGCGACCCAGAGCTTGGCGAAGACCACGTCGGCGCCGGCGACCTTGCAGCCGCGCCGCTGCAACTCGCGCAGGTAGTGGCCGATGCCGCAGGCGAACTCGAAGACGCAGACGGGCTCGTTCCAGTGCGCCTCCAGCAGCGACAGGCCGGCCAGGAAGGTCGGGTCGCTCCAGCGGTGCAGGAAGTAGTCGCCGACGCGGCCCCAGCCGAGGAGCTCGACCGCCTCGCGGAGGGTCGCCTCGCGGCGCGTCTTGATCAGGCGGATGATCCCGGCGGGATCAGCCGGCGGCCCGTTCCACCAATCATCCTGATCGACCAGCAGCGCGGCCAGCGCCTCGTCGGGCTCGCCGGCGTCGAGATGGGCGAGTACCCGCTCGACCAGGGCCGCGCGGTTGATCCGCAGGTACGGGATGCCGTCGATCACGGGCCAGCGCGCGCCGGTCTCCGCGTCGCGCAGGGCGTGCGGGCCGTCGGCCTTCAGCGGGTTGCCGGTGTCCGGCGATCTGAGTTCGAACGGGATCATGGTTCTCGGGGCCGCCCGGGCAGATGGGCGACCGGGTCCGGCGATCAAGGGATGCGCATGTCGGCGAGGACACGATCGTGGAAGCCCTTCACCGGGCCGGCATGGACCAGCTCCCACTCGTCGAGCACCATCCCCATCGTGGTCGAGGCCCCCCGCAGGTGCTGGGCGATCTGGAGGACGCGGTCGATGCAGTCGGCCGCGTGGAAGGCGCGGCCCTCGGCGGTGGCGTCGTCGGGCAGCACCGCCCGGGCGCGCTCGACCTGGGCCCGCAGGCGCGCGTCGAGCTCGGCGAGGGCCCAGGCGGTGGTGGTCGCCATGATCGGGCCGAGATGGTCGCCGAGCAGCATCTCGCCGGTGAAGCCGGCATCCGGCATCGCGGCGTTGTGGAAGTGGTGGGCCATCGCGGCCAGGAACACGGTGCCGGGATCGGCCCGGTAGAACGGGCTGAGGCAGACCCCGTAGACCGCCACGATCAGGCAGTGCTCGGCGTGGTTCTCCGGCGGCTCCAGCAGGATCCGGGCGCGGCCGGGACAGGTCACGCCCGCCCGCGGCTGCTGCGCCAGGGCGCCGACGAAGCCCGGCAGCGGCCCGGGCCGGCCGGCCGGACGCGGCGCGAGCCGCGCGCGCAGGCGCTCGCGGAGGTCCGGATCGAGCTCTCCGGTGACGGCGTCGAAGCCCGCCACCAGCACCGCCGAGGCCGCCGCGTCGGAGAGCCCGGCCGCGGTCAGGAAGGCCGCGTCGAGGTCGCAGAGGCGCGTCGCCGCCAGCGTGACGGCCGCGATGTCGAGGGCGACGTCGTCCGGCGCGGCGCCGCCGGTCAGCAGCCCCCAGCCCTGCGCGAACAGCCGCTCGGCGATCGAGCCCGTACGGCCCGCGGAGCGGACGCGCTTGAGGTCGTTCATCTCGACCAGAAGGTCGCGCAGCGCTTCCGGCGCGGCGGCGCCGGAACGGGGCGGCTCAGTCTCGCTTGGCATCGTCTCGTTCCGAAAAGCCGCCCCCTGGTTCTGACGAAGCCTAGTGCACGCCCAGCCAGTCGCGGAGCATCTGCTCCTGCTTGCCGAAGGCGTGCTCCGGACCGTGGCCGTTCTTGACCATCGGCGCCTTGAAGAAGGTCGAGAGCTGCTCCTGCACGCCGCCGTCGCCGCGCTTGCTCGCGAGGTCGAGGACGCGGGCGATCTCGATGACGAGCGGCGCGGCCAGGATCGAGTCCTTGCAGAGGAAGTTCACCTTGATCTGCATCCGCTGGCCCATGAAGCCGGTGACGTCGATGTTGTCCCAGGCCTCCTTGTCGTCGCCGCGTGGGCGGTAATAGTGGATGTGCACGAGGTGGTCCTCGACCGGGTAGCCGAGGATCGAGTCGAGCACCGTGCCCTTGGTGTTGAGCTTCGACTGCAGCGAGTTCGGATCGTTCAGGGCGAGGCCGTCGCGGTTGCCCAGGATGTTCGTCGAGAACCAGCCGTCGACGTGGAGGGCGCGCGCCTTGAAGGCGGGGGCCAGCACCGTCTTCATCATGGTCTGGCCAGTCTTGCCGTCCTTGCCGGCCACCGGGACGTTCAGCTCCTTGGCGAGGTCGAGGAGCGCCGGGACGTCGGCGGCGACGCTCGGGGTGAAGTTGGCGTAGGGGATGCCGCTCTTGATCGCCGCGTAGGCGTAGAGCATCGCCGGCGAGATCGCCTCGTCGCTCGAATCCAGGCCCTTCTCGAAGGCGGCGGTGGAGTTCAGGGTCGGGTCGTTGAGGTCGGGCCAGCGCTCCGTGGAGGCGAGGTTCACCACGACCACGTCGTCGAGGTTGCTCTCCTTCTGGAAGCGGCGGAGATCGTTGGCGATCACCGAGACCGCCTCGCGGTGGTCCTTGGCGACGATCCGGTTCTGACCGTCGATGTTCTTGCAGAACTTCGCGCTGCCGACCGCCGGCCAGGGCGTGATGCCCTTCAGGACCTGGGCGCCGTTCTCGATGTCGTCCTTCGAGAGCACGCCGTGCCCGCTCGCCGCGGAGGCGAGGTCGTCGCCGTTCAGGTCCCAGCCCCCGAAGACGAGGTCCTTGTAGTCGGCCATGCCGGCCACGGAGAGACCGGCGAGCGGCAGCCCGTCGAGACGGTTGGAGCCGGATTTGATCATCTCGATGCCGGCGATGGCGGTGGTGGCGACGGCGCCTCCCATGCCAACGAAGGCGACACCGACGCGGCGACCGGACTGCATGCTCATCGGAAACTGATGTCCTTGTGCGGACGCGGGTGGCGTCTTGAAGGGTCCGTCCTGGGACGGAAATTCACCCCCCCGGGGCCGTACCTAACTGGCTCGGCGGTGCTCCGTTCCAACCCGAATGCGACAACATCGCCCCGCCGTCGTCCCGCGCGCGGCCGGTCGGCCGCCGGTCGGCGGCGTTAACGGAGCCCTAAGCGGGAGGGTTAACCCTTCCTTGACCGTGCCACGCTTGGATCACGGGGCCGTCCCATTCTGGTCACGGCCGGCGTCGATAGGGCCGCCGCTTCCAGAAAAAACCCGGCCGTCAGAGCCGGGCGGACGCAAGGACCGATCTAGAAGAGGACCGATGATGGGGGTTTTCCCGGAGCCGGCGCGTTGCGCCGACGACGTGAACCGACTCGTGCCGCAGACCCTGACCGGCACGGGGCATTTCGAGGATGAAGCCGTGGCGTGGCTGCCGCGGGCCGGTCGCGACGCAGGGCGCCGGTCACTTCGCCGCACCGGCCTCGGCCGGATCTCCGGGACGCTGGCCCTCGGGCTCGTCGCCGGGTTCGGCCTGCCGCAAGCCGCCTTCGCGCCCGCCTACTTCGCGCCGGCCGCCCAGGCCCACGACCGGGTCGACACCAGCCCGCGCGCCGCTCAGGAACTCGCTCAACGCGCGTTCGAGCCCGCGGTTCCCGCCGAGGCGGCATCGGCAGAGGCACCGGCACCGGCACCGGCGAAGGGTGCCTGGAACGGCCTGCCCGTGCCGGAGCAGGAGCCCGCCACCACGGCCCTGATCCAGGACGACCTCGCTGCCCTGCCGCGGGTGACGCAGGAGCAGGACGCGGTCAAGTTCGGCGAGCGCAGCGTGCCGCGCAAGGTGGTCGACACGATCGTCAAGGCCTCCGACGAGGCCGGCGTCGATCCCGTCTACATGATGGCGCTGGCCGACAAGGAATCGAGCTTCGACACCGCGGCGAAGGCCGCGACTTCCTCGGCGCAGGGCCTGTTCCAGTTCGTTGCCCGCACCTGGCTGGAGATGATCCGCGACTACGGCGCGCGCTACGGGCTCGCCGAGGAAGCCGCCGCCGTGAAGGGCCGGGGCGCCGCGATCACCGTGACGGGCAGCATGCGCGCCCGGGTGCTCGGCCTGCGCAACGACCCGCGCGTCGCCGCCCTGATGGCGGCCGAGCTGATCAAGCGCGACCGTGACCGGATCGAGGCCCGGGTCGGGCGCGCGCTCACCACGACCGAGCTGTACCTCGCCCATTTCCTCGGCACCGCGAGCGCCGGGCGCTTCCTGTCGCTCTCTTCCGAGAAACCCGACGAGGTCGCCGGCCGCGAGTTCCGCACCGCGGCGCGGGCCAATCGCGGCCTGTTCACCGAGAAGACGGGCGGCAAGCGCCGCAGCCTGACCGTGTCCGAGCTGCACGACCGGATCGACGGCATGATCGACCGGCGGCTGACCCGCTATCAGGGCGTGGCGGCGGTCGCCGAGGCGCTCGACAGGGCGCCGGCTCAGAGCGACGTCGCCGCCACCGAGGAGACGGTTCCGGTGGCCGGCAACCGCCGCGTCGAGGTGACGGAGGCGCTGCCGCCGGACGGCGTGTGAGAACCGGATCGCGGCGCCGGCCCGCCTGAGCGGGCCGGCTCGCGGCATCGGGCCGCCGGATCCGCCGGATGGGCGGCTCTCCCGGCCGCGGCCGCCGAGAAAGTCTCCCGCGCCGGCCCGCGGCCGTCCGCGGCGTCCCGAAACGCCGGGGCGGGTCGGGCGCGGCGCAGCGAGGCCGGAAGCGGCTTTCGCCCGACCGTGGAGCGGCCTCAAAGCTCGGCTTTTAAGGCACTGTTAACCATAGCAAGACCAATCCTGTCGGCAGACTACTTCTCTTAGAGATGCTTGGCGCCGATGCCCCGCTACTTCATCGACCTGCACGACGGCTCCCAGCCGATCCACGATGAGGTCGGATTCGACCTGCCGGACCTTCCGGCGGCCCGCGCCAAGGTCACCCGGATCATGTCGGCGATCGCCCGCGACATGCTGCCGGAGGTCGAGCGCCAGGATTACGTGGCCTGCGTCCGCGACGGCGTCGGCAAGGTGGTCTACCGGGCGCGCCTGTCCCTCGCTGCCGAGATGGTGGAGTGAGCCGGCGCGCTCCGGCCGCCTGATGCGTCCCTGCAGACGTCGCTGAGCGACGTCCCTGAGACGGCGCCGAAACCGCCCTGAGGCTCCCCGCCGCGCCGCGGCAGTGCTTGACCGGCCCCCGGTTCCGGCCATCTCGGACCCATGAAACGGCGCAGCCTGCTCACGGTCGCGAGTGCGGCCACGGTCATGACGCTCGGCGGCGTCGGCTACGCCGCGCACCGGCGCGGCCGGAACCCGTACTACCGCGGCCCGACCTCCGACCATTTCGACGGGTTGCGGTTCTTCCTGCCCGGTCAGTCCACCGACAAGGCGCTCCCCGACGTGCTGCGCTGGCAGGCCAAGCGGCAGCGCGAGCCCTGGCCCAAGAGCTTCCCCAGCCCCTACCCGGCCGACCGGCCGCCCGAGCGCGTCGAGAGCCTGCGGGTCGTGCTGATCGGCCACGCGAGCTACCTCGTGCAGGTCGCCGGCCGGAACATCCTGATCGACCCGGTCTTCGCCAAGCGCGCGAGCCCGGTCCGCTTCGCCGGGCCGAAGCGCGTCAACCCGCCGGGCATCGCCTTCGCCGACCTGCCGCCGATCGACGCGATCCTGGTCACCCACAATCACTACGACCATCTCGACGGGCCGAGCCTCGCCCGGCTCTGGCAGGCGCACCAGCCGCTGATCGTGGCGCCGCTGGGCAACGACACGATCCTGCGCGGCTACGACGACACGATGCATGTCGAGACCCGCGACTGGGGACAGTCGGTCGATCTCGGCGACGGGCTGCAGGTCCATCTGACGCCCGCGAACCACTGGTCGGCCCGGGGCGTCAACGACCGGCGCATGGCGCTGTGGTGCGCCTTCGTGATCACCTCGCCCCGCGGCGTGCACTACCATGTCGGCGACACCGGTTTCGGCGACGGCGCCCTCTTCTCCGACGTGCGGGCGCGGTTCGGGCCGCCGCGCCTCGCGACGCTGCCGATCGGCGCCTACGAGCCGCGCTGGTTCATGCAGGCGCAGCACGTCGACCCGGCCGAGGCGGTGAGGGTCTTCGGCCTGCTCGGCGCCGAGCAGGCGCTGGGCCACCACTGGGGCACGTTCCAGCTCACGGACGAGGGCGTCGAGCGGCCCGCCGAGGCGCTGGCGGCGGCCCTCGGCGGAGCCGGCATCCCGGCCGAGCGCTTCGTCGCCCTGAGGCCCGGCCAGGTCTGGGAGGCCTGACCCCCGGGCTGTCCGGGGAACGCCGGCGGCCATTGGGCACGATGCGTGCATCATTCTGTATGCAGCATGGGGTGGAGGCCCGGGCCGCGCCGCCGCGCGCCCGAGGGCGGGTGCCGTTCCGTGCGGCGCCCGCGCCTTCAGCCGAGAGACACGATGAACCCGATCAAGCCGACACGCCGATCCCTGATGGCCGGGGGCGTCGCCCTGGCGGCGCTGGGGGCGGCGGGCCGCGCCGGCGCGCAGGGCGCGGCCCCCGGCACCCTGACCTACGGCATCTCCATGACCGACCTGCCGCTCACGACCGGCCAGCCGGACCGGGGCGCGGGTGGCTACCAGTTCACCGGGCTGACCCTCTACGATCCCCTGGTCGCCTGGGAGCTCGACGTCGCCGACCGGCCGGGCAAGATGGCGCCCGGCCTCGCCACCGCCTGGGAGGCCGACCCGGCCGACCCCAAGGTCTGGACCTTCCACCTGCGGGAGGGCGTGGCCTTCCACGACGGGTCGGCCTTCGATGCCGACGCGGTGATCTGGAACTTCGACAAGGTGCTGAACAAGGAGGCGCCGCATTTCGACCAGCGGCAGGCGTCCCAGGTCCGCCCGCGCCTGCCCGGCGTCGCGAGCTACCGGAAGGTCGACGCCAAGACCGTCCAGGTCGTCACCAAGACGCCCGACAGCCTGTTCCCCTACCAGATGCTCTGGTTCCTGATCTCGTCGCCGGCGCAGTACGAGAAGGTCGGGAAGGACTGGGCGAAGTTCGCCTTCGAGCCCTCGGGGACCGGGCCGTTCCGGATGGGGCAGCTGGTGCCGCGGGTGCGCCTCGAGCTGCTGCCGAACATCGGCTACTGGAACCCGAAGCGGGTCCCGAAGCTCGCGAAGCTGACCCTCGCCTGCGTCCCCGAGGACCTCGCCCGGGTGAACGCGCTCCTGTCCGGCAGCGTCGACCTGATCGAGACGCCCGCGCCCGACGCGGTGCCGCGCCTGAAGGCCGCCGGCATGCGGGTCGTGGGCAACGAGACGCCCCATGTCTGGAACTACCACCTGTCGATGGTGGAGGGCTCGCCCTGGCGCGACCTGCGCCTGCGCAAGGCAGCCAACCTCGCCATCGACCGCGCGGGCGTCGTCGAGCTGATGGGCGGCCTCGCCCAGCCCGCCGTCGGTCAGGTCCAGGAGTCGAGCCCGTGGTTCGGCAAGCCGGGCTTCAAGATCCGGACCGACGTCGAGGCGGCGCGCAAGCTCGTCGAGGAGGCCGGCTACTCGGTGAAGAACCCCGTGAAGGCCACGGTCCTGATCCCGACCGGCGGCACCGGGCAGATGCTGTCGCTGCCGATCAACGAGTTCGTCCAGCAGAGCTGGGCCGAGGTCGGCATCCAGGTGGCGTTCAAGACCGTGGAGCTGGAGGTGGCCTACACGGCGTGGCGCCAGGGCGCCGCGGATCCGAGCCTCAAGGGCGTCAGCGCCGGCAACATCGCCTACGTCACCTCCGACCCGTTCTACGCGATCCTGCGCTTCTACGATTCGCGGCAGATCGCGCCGAACGGCGTGAACTGGAGCCACTACCGCAACCCCGAGGTCGACGCCCTCTGCGACAAGGTGAAGGCGAGCCTCGACGTGGCCGAGCAGAACCGGCTGCTCGCGCGCATCCACGAAATCGTCGTGGACGATGCCGTGCAGGTCTGGGTCGTTCACGACACCAATCCGCACGCTCTGTCGTCGCGGGTGAAGAACTACGTCCAGGCGCAGCACTGGTTTCAGGACCTGGCGACGCTCGCCTGATCAGCCCGGACCTGTGTCGGCTCCGGGAAGAACGGGAGAACATTGGGAACGATCGGCGCGAGGACGGGTTGGACTCCGAACGCACGAAGGAGAGTCCCATGAAGACCCTGCTTGCCGGCGCCGTCCTGGCCGCCTCCCTGACGAGCGTCGTCCCCGCTGCGGCGCAGCGAATCGATATCGGTCCCGACGGGCCGAGTGTCGACCTGCGCTCCCGCGCCCAGCGGGATCGCGACTTCCGCCGCGAAGAGTATCGGCGCGACCGCGCCTACGACGAGGATCGTCTCTACCGGCGCCAGCGGTTCGACGACGACCGCCCGGTGACGCGGCGCGGCTACGGATACTGAATCACCGCCCGAATCGCCTGTCGGCGATTGTGCGCTCTCTTCGGGGGTCGGCTCGCGCCGACCCCTTTTTCTATGCCGCGTCTCCGAAGCGCGGCCCGGGACAGCACGCAACCCACAGGGTCGAATTTCGCACTTGCGGCACGGTCAGTCGGAGACTAGGAAGATCGAGCATCAAATTTCGGGAGCATCTGGCAATGACCTCACGTTTCATCAGTGGCTTCGCGGCGGTCACCCTCGCGGTGTGCGGCCTCTCCGCTCCGGCCGCTTTCGCCAAGCCGATGAGCGGAACGAGCGCCGTCAAGATGATCGACACCGACAACGACGGCACCGTCGACATGAAGGAAGTGGAGGCGGTGGCCTCGGCGACCTTCGACCGTCTCGAGAAGGACGCCGACGGCACCCTCGACGCCAAGGAGCTGAAGGGCCGCCTGAGCGCCTCCGGCGTGAAGCAGGCCGATCCGGACAGCGACGGCACCCTCGACAAGAAGGAATACCTCGCGGCCGTCGGCGAGCGCTTCAAGCTGGCCGACCCGGACAACGACGGCACCCTCGACGCCAAGGAGCTGAACTCCAAGGCGGGCAAGGCTCTCCTGGCCCTCATCAAGTAAAACCGTCCGCGCGCTCCTGATGGAGCGTGGATCAGCGAGGCCTCCGCGGTGCTGACCGCGGGGGCCTTGCTGCGTTCATGGCGACCCTGAACCTTCGCCCGGACGCGCCGATCCATGGGGCCTGCACGTAAAAGTTGTGGATCGCGGCGATTGTTCTGCGGGCTCCGGCCGCGCCCGCGCCGGCGGAACATCCGACACCCCGTCCGGCCGCCGCGCCGGCTGCGACGCTCGACCGCTCGCCGGGCGCGGTCGGAGGGAGTTGACGGTCCGCAACCTGTAGGTGCACCCTCGAGGTGGTTGAGGGACCAAGACGATGCGGAACGGCTCACCAGAGGACGACGGCAACGCGAGACGCCGCGCGAGACCGGTCGCGCTGACCGAGGGACCGCACGGCGCGGCGGCGGCGGACGGACGCGACCGGATTGCCGGGAGCCGGCCGGAGCGCGCAGACGCGGAGCCGACGGCAACGCTCGGCGATCTCGGCGACGCCCTGCTCGCGGCCTATCGGCTGGCCGAGCAGGACGGCGACGCGCTGACCGTGTCGCTGCTCGGGCAGGCGCTGCTGCGGACCGGGCGGCGCCTGGCGCGCGGGATGTCGCCCGCCGATGTCGGGATCGCCTGCCACTGAAGCGGCGCGCGGTCCCGGACACTCGGGCGACTGACGGGACGGCGCCGCCGCGGCCCGCCTACGCGCCCGGCGCGGCGCGGTCGAGGAAGGCGCGCAGGTAGCCGCCGACCGCCTCGGCGCGCTCGACGGCGAGCAGGTGCGCCGCCCGGGGCAGCACGACGAGTTCGGCCTGGGCGATGCCGCCGCAGATCTCCTCGGCCATGGCCGGGGGCGTCGAGGGATCGTCGCGGCCGGCGATCACCAGGGTCGGTGCGGTGATGGCTCCGAGCGCCGGACGGAGATCCATGCGCCCGATCGCCCCGCAGCACACCGCGTAGCCGGCCGGATCGCAGGCCAGGAATCGCTCGCGGACAGCCCGTACCGTCTCGGGGGCGCGCTCCGCGAAACCCGGCGTGAACCAGCGCCCCAGCGTCGCCTCGACCACGGCCGCCGTCCCCTGGGCGCGCACGGTCGCGGCGCGCTCGTCCCAGCTCTGCAGGCTCGGCAGGAAGGCCGCCGTCGCCATCAGGGTGGCGCTGAGCGCGCGTCCGGGATCGGCGCTCGCCAGCGCCTGCACGGTCATCCCGCCGAGCGAGAGGCCGACGAGATGGGCGCGTCCGATGCCGAGGGCGTCCAGAAGGCCTGCGAGATCGCCGGCCAGATCCGCGATCGCGACCGGCCGGTCGCGCGTCTCCGACCGGCCGTGGCCGCGCGTGTCGTAGCGCAGCGTCCGGTAACGCCCCGTCAGCGCGGGCACCAGCGCGTCCCACATCTCCAGGGTCGCCCCCAGCGAGTTCGAGAAAGCGACGACCGGGGCGTCCTCCGGGCCCTCGAGGTGGTAGCGGAGGCCGAGTCCTCCGACGGTGATCTGCGGCATGCGGCTCTCTCCGGTTCGGGCTCTCGAGGATGTCACGCCGCCGGGCGGCGGGGCGGAGCTGGCGAGCAACGCGGCCTCCCGGACGGATCTCAGGCGCGACCGAGGGGAATCAGGCCCCAGCCGCGCTCGTGGAGGTAGTACAGCACGGTCTTGGTCACGGTCTCGGTCGAGGCGATCGAGCCGGCGACCAGCACGCTGCCGGTGAACAGATAGGACAGCAGCAGTGTGTCGAGGCTTCCGACGACGCGCCAGCTCACGGCCTTGGCGATCGAGCGGAGGCGGCTCTCCCCGGCCGGGGGCGCGCGCGTCCGTGCGGGCTCGGGTGCGCGGGCATCGCGGGTTGGGACGTCGTCGGCGGGCATGCGGGCTCCCTGCGGTCGATCCGAAACGCGCGCGGTGGCGCGGTCCATTATGGGGCGGCGCACCGGATGCTGCCCCGCCGGATCGCCCGGCGCGCGGATGACGATGCCGCGAGCCCCGCGCTCCGGAGGAGCGTCTTCAACATGGGTCAATGCGCCGGCGGCCGAAACGCTCGACAAGAGCGGTGCGAGCACAGAGGAAACCGGGGATGCACGAGCCTGCGATGGGCGACGCCGCGATCCGACCGGCGGAGTTCTGGGACACGGTCGGCGGCCTCGTGACCGCCAAGGTCGAGCCGGTGATCGGCCGCGCCGACAAGCAGCGTGGTCCCGTCATCGACTACCTGCGCGACCTGGAGGCCCTGGCGCGGCGCCAGTGCTCCAGCCGCGAGACGGTCCAGATCATCGCCTCGGGCCGGCGGCTCCTCGGAGACCGGAGCGAGATCGGGCCGTCGAACGGACCGTTCACCCGCGCCTGAGCTGGGCACCCGGCGGAGCCGCCCGCGCCATCCGCGACCGGACCAGATAGATCGCGGCCGCGACTGCCCAGGCCGCGCAGGTCGGCGCCACCCACTGCTGCAGATTCGGCAGGGACCAGCCGTACAGGAACTCGGCGCCGAGATGCGCCTGAACGGCGTCCCAGCCCGCGTGTTTGAGGACGTGTTCCCGCTGCCCGGCCTCGCGGCCGTAATAGTAGGTCGAGACCACGAGCGCCGCGACGCCTTCCGGTCGGGGACTGCGCAGCAGGATCAGAACGGCCGCCATTCCGGCGGTCTCGGGGATCGCCGTCAGGGCGTGGCTCATCGCCGGGTTCGCGACCATGAAGGCGACGAGCGTTGCGAGCATGGGCGGCGCTTACACCAATCCCGGCGCGGCGTCAGCGGCACTCCGGACCCGCGCCTGCATCCCCGGCGGCCGCCGCGCGGTTGACGGTGCGGGACCGGAACAACGGAGCCGCGCATGAGCGACACCTACGACCTCGGCCGCTTCGTCGCCGCGCAGGAGGGCGTCTACGGGCGCGCCCTGGCGGAGTTGCAGGCCGGAGACAAGCGCAGCCACTGGATGTGGTTCATCTTCCCGCAGATCGCCGGGCTCGGCGCGAGCCCGATGGCGCAGCGCTACGCCATCGGGTCTCTCGCGGAGGCGCAGGCCTACGCGGCGCACCCGGTGCTCGGCGCGCGCCTGCGCGCCTGCACGGCGGCCGTCAACGCCGTCGCCGGGCACTCGGCCCACGCGATCTTCGGCTCGCCCGACGATCTGAAGTTCCGCTCCAGCATGACGCTGTTCGCCCGCGCCGTGCCGGGCGAGCCGGTCTTCGCCGACGCGCTGGCGCGCTACTTCGACGGCAACCCCGACCCGCGGACGCTGGCGAAGCTCGGGGCAGGCTAGCGCCTCACCGGCCCCACAGCCCGACCCGCTCGGCGCGCGCCTGCTCCTCCGCGCCCAGGAGGTCCGGCGGGGCGTCCTCGGAGGCGCGGGCGCCGCCCGCGGCCAGGATCAGCCCGGCGAGGTCGTCGCCCTCGATGCGGCAGCGGGCCGTGGCCCCGTCGGACAGGCCGGTGCAGACCACCTCGCGGCGGCGCAGGTAGCTGGCGAGCTGGCGGGCGAGATGGCCGCGCTCGCCGACCACGCCGAGGAGGCGCACGACCCGCCCGCGCAGGTTGAGGGTGCCGGTATCGATCACCTCCGGCACGCCGCGGACCTCGCCGGCCGCGACAGGTTCGGCCGCGGGCGCGGCGGCGGCCCGGGCCGGCTCGGCCCGCTCCGCCGAGGGGCGGGCCTTGCCCTTCGCGAGCTTCTCGGCGGCCCGCTGGACGAAGTCGTGGAAGATCCCGGCCGGCATCTCGCCGCCGAACATGCGGTTCATCGGGCTGTCGTCGTCGTTGCCGACCCAGATCCCGACCACGAGATCGGGGGTCATGCCAACGAACCACGCGTCGCGGAAATCCTGGCTCGTGCCGGTCTTGCCGCCGATGATCTGGCCGGGCACCCGCGCGGCGCGGCCGGTGCCGGATTCCACCACCGCCTGCAGCGAGTCGAGCATCATGGTGCGCGGCTCCTGCGCCAGCATCGGGCTCGGGCCCGCGTCGGCGCGGACGTAGAGCGGCTGCGGCGCGGCCCCGCGGATCGCCTGGATGCCGTAGGACTGGAGCGGGGTGCGCCCGGACAGGACCGAGCCGTAGGCGCGGGTCATCTCAAGGAGGCTCACGGCGCCCGAGCCGAGGACGAGGCTCGGCACGTTGGGCAGGTCCGACTGGATCCCGAGCTTGCGGGCGGTGGCGATCACCGCCGGGATGCCGACATCCTGCCCGAGCTGGGCCGCCACGGTGTTGATCGAGAGCGCGAAGGCGGTCCGCAGGGGCACGGGCCCCCGGTAGCGGCCGTCGTCGTTCTCGGGCTGCCAGTCGCCGATCTGGACCGGGCGGTCGACCATCACGGATTCCGGCGTGTAGCCCTTCTCGTAGGCCGTCAGGTAGGCGAGGAGCTTGAACAGGGAGCCGGGCTGGCGCTTGGCCTGAACGGCGCGGTTGAACTGGCTGTCCTCGTAGTCGCGGCCGCCGACCATGGCGAGGATCGCGCCCTCCTTCGACAGCACCACCATGGCGGCCTGGCCGACCTTGCGGCGGGCGCCGTCCTTGTCGAGGCGGCGGGCCACGACGCCCTCGGCGAGGCTCTGCAGGTCGAGGTTGAGGGTCGAGCGCACCGTCATGTCGCCGTCGGTGCCGGCGAGGCGCTTCACGTCGCCCGCGATCATGTCGAGGAAGTAGTTGGTGCCGGGCGGCGCCTCGGGGGGCGATTTCAGGGTCACGCTCTGCTTGCGCGCGGCGTCGGCCTCGGCCTGCGAGATCGCGCCGGTCTCGACCATGGCCTGGAGCACCACGTCGGCGCGCTCCTTGGCGCCGCCGAGGTTGCGGGTCGGGGCGAGCTGCGAGGGCGCCCGCACCAGACCGGCCAGCATCGCCGATTCCGGCAGGTTCAGCGCCTTGGCGGGCTTGCCGAAGTAGCGGCGCGCCGCCGCGTCCGCCCCGTAGGCGCCGGCGCCGAAATACGCGGAGTCGAGGTAGCCGAGCAGGATCGCGTCCTTGCTCATGGTCGACTCGACCCGCAGCGCCAGGAAGGCTTCCTGCACCTTCCGCCAGAGCGTCTTCTCCTGGTTGAGGGAGGTCAGGCGGACATATTGCTGGGTGATGGTCGAGCCGCCCTCGCGCACGCCGCCGCCGCGGAGATTGCGCCACGCCGCCCGGGCGAGGCCGCGCAGGTCGATGCCCCAGTGGCTGTAGAAGCGGCGGTCCTCGATCGCCACGATCGCCTGGGCGAGGTGCGGCGGCAGGTCGGCCGCGGTGAGCTTCTGGCCGCGGAAGCTGCCGCGGGTGGCGAAGACCCGGCCGTCGTCGGCCTCGACGGTGATCGCCCGCTGGCCAGTCTCGACCACGGCGCCGCCCAGCGGCGGCAGGCTCACGAAGGCCGCGAACAGGTAGATCGCCAGCGCCAGGGCCGGCAGCAGGACCACCAGGGCGGCGGCGAGCAGGGCCGGGTGCCGGCGGCCGAGGATCGGCCGGGAACGCCGGTTCAGGGCGCGCGCGTCCGTCTCGGCGACGGCGGGCGGGCGCTCCGCCGGTGCCCGTCGCGCCCGCGCCGCGCGCTCCGCCGCGCGGGCCGACAGGGCCCGGCCGGTCCGCGCGAGGCCGAGCCCGGCCGCGGCGAGGAGGGTCCGGAGATGGCGCGCGAGGTCGCGCGCGGCCCGCCCGGCCTCCCGGGCGGCGAGCCGCGGGTCCGGGGCGTCGGCGGCGGGGTCCGGCTTCGGCGGTTTCGGCCCGTCGGCCGGGGCGCGTTCCGGCGCGTCGGGCGTCATCGTGGTGCGTGTTCCGGGACCGGCCGATCCGGCCGACCGAGCCTTCTAAGCCGCATCCGTCGCGGTGTCCCGCAGCCGTTGGGTCGCGGGACGGGCGGCGCGTCGATCGCGCCGCCACCGTGTGGATCGGGCCACGGGGCCCGATCCGGTCCCGGCCGGCTCACCGGCCGAGCGGCGCTCCCGGACCGACGGCGCCGTGCTGGGCGCGCAGCTTGAAGGCCAGGATCAGCAGGAAGATGCCGAAGGCGAAGGTATAGGAGCCGATCCACCACGTCAGCACCAGGGCCGACATGCCCGGGTTGATGAGCAGCACGAGGCCGAACAGGATCGACACCACGCCGCCGAGGCCCAGCCACCAGCGCCCGTAATGGAGGTGCAGGCGGAAGGCGGCGGCGATCATCAGGCCGCCGGTGACCAGTGCCCACGCGGCGAGCAGCAGCACGAACGCCCAGACGGCCGCGGCCGGCACCAGCACCGCGGCGACGCCCACCACGATGTCGACGAGGCCCTCGACCAGCAGGAAGCCCCAGCGCTCGTGGCGCTGCGCGGCCCGGACCGCGCCAACGACGGCGACGACGCCGTCGACGAGCATGTAGGCGGCGAAGAACAGGACCAGGGACAGCACGAAGGCGCCCGGCGCGATGAACGCGATCGCCCCGAACAGGACCGCGATGACGCCGCGCAGGGCGACGAGCCACCAGTTCCGCGCCAGGGCCGCACTCATGGCGTCGAGGCGCGCCGCGCCGACGAGCGGGATGCCGGAGGGGGTGGTCGCGGGGCCGGAACCGGGGCGGTTCGGCGTCAGGGATGGGCTGCTGGTCATGGCGAACTCCTGGGCCTTGAGGCCGGGAACGGCAAAGGTTCCGGGCGCAGAACGCCGCAGTGCGGCATGCGTTCCTAGGCGGGCTGATCCGCGCGTGGAACCTTGGGCCTGCGGCCGGCTTTTGCTGCCTGAGGCGGGCGATGCGACAAGCCCGGTCACCCCCGGGTGGCCGGCCCATCGGGCGACGACTTTCCATGTTCGACGATCAGCGGCACCTCTCCGAGGACGAGGCGCGCCCGCGGCCGGCCGACGGCCGGGCCGTCGCGCGCGAGCGCGACGTGCTCGATCTCAACCGCGCCGCGCCGGCCGCGGATCTCGAGACCGACCGTGAGACCGACCGCGAGATCGCGCGCAAGCCCGGCGCGGACGAGGCCGACGGCGCGCCCGAGGCGCGGGACGGGCAGGCCGACGACGACGCGGCGGATTCCGACGACGACGGGGACGAGGCGCGGCGCCCCAACGTCCTGCGGCGCCACCCGCTCGCGTTCCTACTCGGCGGGCTCGCGGTCGTCGCGCTCTGCGTCGGCGTGTTCTTCTACTGGCTGCTCTACATGCACCCCTACGAGAGCACCGACGACGCCTTCGTCGACGCGCGCAGCATCTCGATCCAGCCGAAGGTCGGCGGCTACCTCGTGGACGTGCCGGTCACCGACAACCAGCACGTCGAGGCCGGCCAGATCCTCTTCCAGGTCTTCCAGCGCGACTACGACATCGCCCTCGACCAGGCGAAGGCGCAGGTCGCCGCCGACGAGGCCGGCATCAAGAACATCGACGCGCAGATCCAGGCGCAGTACGCCAACATCGAGGTGTCCAAGGCGCAGGTCGCCACCGCCGAGGCGGCGCTGAAGTTCGCCCAGGAGGACGCGGCCCGCTACAAGGACCTCGCCGAGCGCGGCTCCGGCTCGGTCCAGCAGTCGCAGTCGGCGACCTCGACGCTGCAGCAGCGGCAGGCGGCGGTCCAGAGCGCCAATGCCAGCGTGGTCGCCGCGCAGAAGCAGGTCGGCTCGCTCCAGGCCCAGAAGGCCTCGACCCAGGCGCAGCTTGGCCGCGACCGGGCGCAGGTCGAGCAGGCCGAGCTGAACCTCGGCTACACGACGGTCCGCGCCGTGCAGGCCGGCCGCGTCGTGCGGCTCACCGGCGGCGTCGGCCAGCTCGCCCAGGCCGGCCAGACCCTGGCGATGTTCGTGCCCGACGACATCTGGGTGACGGCGAACTTCAAGGAAACGCAGATCACCGACATGCGGCCGGGCCAGCCGGTCGACATCGAGATCGACGCGTATCCCGGCCGCAAGATCCAGGGCACGGTGGCCTCGGTGCAGCCGGGCTCGGGCACGGCCTTCAGCCTGCTGCCGGCGCAGAACGCCACCGGCAACTACGTGAAGGTGACCCAGCGCATCCCGGTGAAGATCGTGGTCAAGACCTGGCCGACGGACGTGTCGATCGGCCCGGGCATGTCGATCGTCCCGACCGTCACGGTGCGGTGAGCAACGTGGCCGGCCGGGGGAGCGCGGCCGCGCCCGGGCGCGGGCCGGGTGCGGGCAAGGCGGCAGGCGGCAAGGCGGCAGGCGGCAGGTCCGCGTCCGGGAAGGCGCCGGGCGGCCACAATCCGTGGCTGATCGCCGGCGTGGTCGCGCTGGCGACCTTCATGGAGGTGCTCGACACCACCATCGCCAACGTGGCCCTGCGCTACATCTCGGGCGGCCTCGCGGTCGGTCCGGACGAGGCGGCCTGGGTGGTGACGAGCTACCTCGTCGCCAACGCGATCACGCTCACGGCGTCGAGCTTCCTGGCCAAGCGCTACGGCCGCAAGGCGTTCTTCATGTGGTCGGTGGCGCTGTTCACCGTCTCGTCGATCCTGTGCGGCTTCGCCTGGAGCCTGGAATCGCTGCTGCTGTTCCGGGTGATGCAGGGGCTCGGCGGCGGCGGCATGGCGCCGCTCGCGCAGTCGATCCTGGCCGATTCCTTCCCGCCGGCGAAGCGCGGCCAAGCCTTCGCGCTCTACGGGGTCGCCATCGTGGTAGCGCCGGTGATCGGCCCGACGCTGGGCGGCTGGCTCTCCGACAACGCCTCCTGGCACTGGTGCTTCCTGATCAACGGGCCGGTGGGCGTGATCGCCCTCGGGCTGATGTACTGGCTGATCGAGGACAGCGACGCGGCCAAGAAGGAGCGCCGCGCCCTGGTGCGCAAGGGCATCCGCTTCGACATCGTCGGCTTCGTGCTGGTCGCCCTGTTCCTCGGCTCGCTGGAGGTGATCCTCGACGAGGGCCAGCGGAAGGACTGGTTCGGCACCTCGACGCTGATGAACGTGTCCGGCGTGCTGATGGTCGTCTCGTTCATCGCCATGATCCCGTGGCTGCTGACCCGCGAGAACCCGGCCGTCGACCTCCGCCTCATCGGCAACCGGCAGTTCGGCTCGTGCTTCCTGGTGATGATGTTCACCGGGGCGATTCTGATCGCCACCACGCAGTTCATCCCGCAGATCACGCAGGAATATTACGGCTACACCGCCACCCTGTCGGGCCTCGTCCTCGGCCCGGGCGGCATCGTCACGGTGGTGATGATGTTCCTCACTGGCCGGATCTCGTCCTACGTCCAGCCGAAATGGCTGATCGCCACCGGCATGACCATCGTGGCGCTGGGCATGTACGACCTGACGCGGATCGACGGCAGCACGACCTTCGCGTTCTTCGCGTGGTCGCGGGTCTATATCGGCATCGGCCTGCCGATGGTGTTCCTGTCGATCACCTCGGCCTCGTACGAGGGGATCCGCAAGGACCAGACCGACCAGGCCTCGGCGCTGATCAACGTCGCCCGCAACGTCGGCGGCTCGATGGGCGTCTCCCTGGCGCAGAACATCCTGGCCTACCGGAGCCAGTTCCATCAGAGCCGCCTCGTGGAGAGCGTCAACCCGGCCTCGCCGGCCTATCAGGAGACCATGCGGCAGGCGACGCAGTACTTCTCCGAGCACGGCTACGCCGGGATCGAGGCCCAGAACCAGGCGACGGCGTGGATCGGGAGCGTGCTCAGCACGCAGGTGGCCTACTGGGCCTATATCGACGTGTTCTGGGTGCTCGGCCTCGTCGCGGCCTGCGCGGTCCCGCTGGCCCTGAGCCTGAAGAGCGTCAAGCTCGGCGGCGGGGCGCCGGCCGGGGGGCATTGAGGGCGGTCGCGGCCAGGGCGCCGCCCGGACTCTGGACGCGCCGCCGGCGCGCGGACCGACCGCCGTCCCTAGCCCGGATCGTCCGCGGGCTTCTCACCCGGCGCCGCGAACAGGTCCTCCGGCGCGACCACGGTGACGCGGCGCTGCGCCACGTCGAGGACCGGCACGAAGGCCTTCGTGAAGGGCAGGAGCGCGGTGGCGCCGCCGTTCGGCGAGCGCAGTTCCAGGAGGTCGCCGCCGCCGTAATTCGGCACGGCCACGATCGTCCCGACGAGGGTCCCGGCCTCGTCCACCGCCGCGGCGCCGATCAGGTCAGCGGCGTAGACCTCGTCGTCGTCCTCGGGCGCGGCCAGACGGTCGCGGGGAACGTACAGGGCGACGCGGTTGAGCGCCTCCGCGGCGCTGCGGCCCGAGACGCCCTTGACCCGGGCGATCAGCATGTCGGGCGACGGGCCGGGGGCGCGACGCACGTCGGCGAGCATCAGCGTCCGGCCGTCGGCCGTCTGGAGAGTTCCGTAGCCGGCGATCGCCTGCGGATCGCCGGTGTAGGATTTGAGCCGGACCTCGCCGGTGAGGCCGTGCGCCCGCCCGAACTCGCCCAGCAGGACGAGGTTCGGATCGGGCGGCGCGGGCCGGGGCGCCGGCTTGGGGGCCGGCGCCTTGGGCGAGGTCGCCGCGTCGGGCGCGATCTTGCCGATCGCCGAGCTCGTGCGGCCTCGGCGGCCGCCGTCGCGGGAGGTGGGACCTGCGGGGCGGCGCGCCATGACCGGTGCGCCTTACGCGGCGGCGTCCTCGGCGGGAGCGGCGGCCTTCTCGGCGCGCTTGGCGGCGCGCTCCTTGGCCTTCTCGCCCGGCTCGGCCTTCTGCGGGTTGTTGCGGGTCGGGCGCTTGGCGAGACCGGCCTGGTCGAGGAAGCGCAGGACGCGGTCGGTCGGCTGCGCACCCTTGGCGAGCCAGCTCTGGATCTTCTCGTTGTCGAGCACGATGCGGGCCGGATCGTCCTTGGCCTTCATCGGGTCGTAGGCGCCGACCTTGTCGATGAAGCGGCCGTCGCGCGGGGCGCGGGCGTCGGCGACGACGATGCGGTAGTAGGGGCGCTTCTTGGCGCCGCCGCGGGTGAGACGGATCTTGAGGGCCATGGTCTGACTACTTTCGCTGTTGCTCGATCTGGGACTCGTGGTCCGCCTTGATCGATTGGTGGTGCCGAATGACTTCCTTGACCACGAAGGCCAGAAACTTCTCGGCGAAGTCGGGGTCGAGCTTGGCCTCGACCGCGAGCTTGCGGAGCCGGGCGACCTGACGGGCCTCCCGGTCCGGATCGGAAGGGGGGATCCCCTTTCGGGCCTTGAGCTCGCCGACCCGCTGCGTGCAGCGGAAACGCTCGGCGAGGAGGTGGATCAGCGCCGCATCGAAATTGTCGATGCTGTCCCGCAGGCGCGCGAGTTCGGGATCGACGGCCTGGGCCGCGAGCACGCTCATTTCTTCTTCCCCGGCATGAACCCACCGAGACCCGGCAGTTTCGGGCCGCCGAGGCCCGGAAGTCCGGGAAGCTTGGGCATCCCGCCCCCGCCCAGGCCCGGCGGCATCGGCGGCAGCTTGCCGCCGAACTGCTTCTCGAGCTGCGCGATCTGCTCCGGCGTCGGCTCCGGCATGCCGGGCGGGAGGCCGGGCATTCCACCGCCCATCCCGCCGCCGCCCAGGCCGAACATCGAGCCGAGCGCCTGCCCGATCCCGCGCTTGCCCTGGCCCATCGCCTTCATCATGTCGGCCATGGTCCGGTGCATCTTCAGGAGCTTGTTGATCTCCGAGACGTCGACCCCCGAGCCCGCCGCGATGCGCTTCTTGCGGCTGTTCTTGAGGAGGTCGGGATTCTTCCGCTCCTGCGGGGTCATCGACGAGATGATCGCCCGCTGGCGCTTGAACATCTTCTCGTCGAGGTTGGCGCCCTCGACCTGCTTCTTGATCTGGCCCATCCCGGGCAGCATGCCCATCAGGCCGCCGATGCCGCCCATCTTCTCCATCTGGGCGAGCTGCATGGAGAGGTCCTCCAGGTCAAACTTGCCCTTGCGCATCTTCTCCGCGGTGCGGAGCGCCTGCTCGTGGTCGATGGTCTCGGCGGCCTTCTCGACGAGCGAGACGATGTCGCCCATGCCGAGGATGCGGTTGGCCACGCGGGCCGGGTGGAACTCCTCCAGCGCGTCGACCTTCTCGCCGACGCCGACGAGCTTGATCGGCTTGCCGGTGACGGCGCGCATCGACAGCGCCGCGCCGCCGCGGGAATCGCCGTCCATGCGGGTCAGCACGATGCCGGTGACGCCGAGCCGCTGGTCGAAGGCGCGGGCGGTATTGACCGCGTCCTGGCCGGTGAGCGCGTCGGCGACGAGCAGCACCTCGTGGGGCCTCGTCGCGGCCTTCACCTCGGCGGCCTCGGCCATCAGGCCCTCGTCCACCGTGGTGCGGCCGGCGGTGTCGAGCATCACCACGTCGAAGCCGCCGAGGCGGGCCGCGTCCATGGCGCGCTTGGCGATCTGCACCGCCGACTGGCCGGCGATGATCGGCAGGCTCTCCACGCCGACCTGCTTGGCCAGCACCGCGAGCTGCTCCATGGCGGCCGGGCGGCGGGTGTCGAGCGAGGCGAGCAGGACCTTGCGCTTCTCGCGGTCGGAGAGGCGCCGGGCGATCTTGGCGGTGGTCGTGGTCTTGCCCGAGCCCTGCAGGCCGACCATCAGGATCGGCACCGGGGCGGGGGCGTTGAGATCGACGGTCTCGGCGTCGGTGCCGAGCATCGCCACGAGCTCGTCGTTGACGATCTTCACGACCATCTGGCCGGGCGTCACCGACTTGAGCACGACGGCGCCGACGGCCTTCTCCTTCACCCGGTCGGTGAAGCCGCGGACCACCTCGAGGGCGACGTCGGCCTCCAGCAGGGCGCGGCGCACCTCGCGCATGGCGGCGGTGACGTCGGCCTCGGTCAGGGCACCGCGACGGGTGAGCCCCGAGAGGATGCCGGAGAGGCGGTCGGACAGGCCTTCGAACATGTTCCTGACGCCCCGCCGTTACTGCTCGAGCCCGGCGCGCTCGACGCGGCGCGCCTGGAGGGCGGCCTCGAAGCCGCGCACGGCCTTGGCGAACTTGTCCCGGCAGTCCGGGTTGCAGAAGCCCACCACGGCGCCGTTGTAGAGCGTCAGCGAGTCCGCCGAGATCGGCTTGCCCGACCACGGGCAGGTCTCGTTGATCGCGTCCTCGATCTTCAACGCTTCTTGATCTCGCGTCATGCGGGTGCCTCGGCCGGCGGATCCCGTCCTCGCATATCGGCCAACGCCCATCGCGCCCGAGGGCGCGGACGCGCTGTCGGGCGTTGACCTCCGGCCTCGCGGGACCGGTCGGCTTGGCATCGGTCGATCTGCTACGGATCGGGAGGCCGGGGCGTAGCGGCAGCCGGCCGGAAAGTCAATTTTTCGGCCCAGCCGGCGCCGCGGCGGTGCCGAAACGGGCCGCCGATCGGTGTTAACTTTTACCGATCGTTAAGCATGTTGGGATTGTCTTCGGGCCATATTCGATCAGGACGCCCGCCGATGTCGGAACCCGCCCGCTCTCACTCGCCGACCGAGTCCGGCAGCTTTCCCGCGACCGGTCCGCTCCGCGACTGGCTGACGGCGATGAAGGCCCAAGCGCCGGCCGAGGCCCGCGGCGATGCCCGGCCCGAGGAGACCCTGCCCGAGGCGAAGCGGCCGCGCGGCGGGGAGGCGGCGTGGTCGCCCCGCGTCGTCCCGGCCCCCGAGGCGCCGCGGGCCGCGGCCGAGGACCCCGACATCGCCGAGCTGATGGCCGAGAACCTGATGCTGAAGGCCAGGCTCCGCGTCGAGGCCGAGCGCCAGGACGAGCTGCAGGCCATCCTGGCCGACGAGATCCGGACGCTCCGCGAGCATATCCGCGACGAGATCGGCTCCCTGGAGGATCTCCGGGCCGAGCAGGAGGACGTCCGCGTCGAGCGCGAGGAGTTCCGCGGCGAGCGGGAGCGCTTTCGGGCCGAGCGCGAGGAGCTGCGCGCCGAGCGCGACCGGGCGATCGCCGAGCGGGACGCCCTGCGGGCCGAGCGGCTGACCCTGGCCGGCGAGCGCGACGCCCTGCGCGAGGAGCGCGACCTGTGGCGCGCCCGGACCGAGGCGCTGGCCCAGCCGCTGTTCCAGTCCCAGCGGCGCTGAGCGGCGCCGACCGCATGTCCGGACCCTGAAACGCCGAAGGGCCACCCGAGAGGGTGGCCCTTCCATTGCCGAACCGTGTTGTCCGGCGGAACTGTCCCGAGATCGGGTCTCTGACGCGTCTTAGAGCGACGCGCCGGAGGCGACGGTCCAGGTCCGATGAGCCGAGACACACGGCTGATGACAATGAGACACTGGATCACCTCCTTTCGTTGGTTGCGGGTGAGGCGAAGGTATGTGGCCGCGCCCGGCTTGTGAAGCCCCGCGCCTGCGCCCGTTTGTCCTCCCCGGCCCGACGCTTCCCCGTCCCGGCAGCCGGGCGTATGACGGGCGCCCCGAGGTCTGCCCGAACCGCCTTGAACGCGCCCTTCGCCAACCCGCCGCGCCCCGCCGACGAGGCCGCGCTCGATCCCGACGCGATGCGCCAGCCGCTCGGCAACGCGTGGTACTGCGTCGGGCAGTCCCGGAGCCTCGGCAGGGCGGGCGGCCGGTCGGCCCTGCGGGCCGTGGCGCTGAACGGCGAGCAGATCGTCCTGGGCCGCGCCCCCGACGGCGCGCCCTTCGCGCTGCGCGACCGCTGCCCCCACCGCGGCATGGCCCTGTCGAAGGGCCGCTTCGACGGCGACACCCTGATGTGCCCGTTCCACGGCTGGCGCTTCGGCACCGACGGGCGCTGCCGCGACGTCCCGACCCTGTCGGAGCACGACGCCGCCGACTTCTCGCGCATCCAGGTGCAGCGCTTCCCCGTGCGGGAGAGCGCCGGCTTCCTCTGGGTCAACCCGCATCTCGGCCCCGCCGCCGGCGCGGTGCCGGAGGTCCCGGCGCTGGAGTTCGAACCGGCCGGCTCCCTCGTGGTCGAGCTGGAGGTCGAGGCCTCCTTCGACCTGACGACGCTGAGCCTCGTCGATCCCGGGCACGTCGCTTTCGTCCACGATTCGTGGTGGTTCCGGCCCTCGAAGCAGCTCCGCGAGAAGGTGAAGACCTTCCAGCCGGTGCCCCACGGCTTCGTGATGACGAGCCACGCCACCACGACGAGTTCACCGGTCTACCGCCTGCTCGGCGGCGTCCCCGAGGTCGAGATCGAGTTCCGCCTGCCCGGCGTGCGGCTGGAGCGCATCCGCGCGGGGGCGAAGCGGGTGGCGAACTACACCTTCGCGACGCCGCTGACGCCGGACCGGACGCTGCTCACCAACGCCCTCTACTGGAGCATGCCGGCCCTGAACCTGCTCAAGCCGGTCGCGCGCCCGCTGATGCGGCAGTTCCTGACCCAGGACCAGCAGGTGCTCCAGCACGCGCAGGACGGGCTCGACCGCAAGCCCACCATGGTGCTGTTCGGCCAGGGCGACCTGCCCTCGCAATGGTATTTCCGGCTGAAGCGCGAGGCCCTGGAATCGGCCCGCGACGGGCGCCCGTTCGTCAACCCGCTGGAGCGCCGCGAGCTGCGCTGGCGCTCCTGAGGCGCCGCTACCGCGCCGTCGCGTCGTCGCGGCAGGGCCGGACCGTCTCCGGCCGCGGGCGCGCCTCCGGGGCGGGGGCCGCGAAGATTGCCAGGTAGGCCCCGTCCGCGAGCGGCCGGAAGCCGGTCTCGCGGTAGCCCGCGGCGGCGAGCTCGCAGCGCAGGAGCGCCGGCGGCGTGCCGTGCCGCGACGGGATCGCGTCGGCATCCACGATCCCGACCCGCCCACCCGGCCGCATCGCGGCGGCGAGATTGTGGAGCAGGCCGAAGGGCTGGGTGATCTCGTGGTACATGTGGACGAGGATCGCCGCGTCCACCGAGGCCGTTGGCAGGCGCGGGTCGTGGGGCTCGCCGCGCACGACCGTGACGTTCCCGAGCGCCTTCACCCGCTTCTCCAAGGCCGCCAGGTAGGACGGCGTCACGTCCTCGGCGAGCACGCGGCCCCGCGGCCCGACCCGGGGGCTCAACCGCACCGTGTAGTAGCCGCTGCCGGCGCCGATATCCGCCACCGTCTCGCCGGGCGCGATGCCCATCCCCTCGGCCACCTGCTCGAACTCGCCCGCCCTGTCGCGCTCGGCCTCCGAGGACCAGCGCGGCGCGACAATCTCGGCCACGGGCCGGTCGGGCCTGGGGAAGGCGGCGGCGGGCGCGCCCGGGGGCGCCAGCGGCTCGGCGGCGCGGGCCGGGCCGGCCAGGGCGGCGGTGGCGGCAGCGGCCGCGAGGAGGTCGAGGGCGCGGATCATGGCCGACAACCCGCGGGGCGCGCCGACGGTGCCGGGCCCGTTGACCGTGCCGCACCCCGCGCGCCATCAAGCGCCATGACGCGCGCGGACACGCCCTGGCGGGCCACGATCCTCACCCTCTACCCGGAGATGTTCCCGGGCCCGCTGGGCGTGTCCCTGTCGGGCGACGCTTTGGCGCGGGGCGACTGGACCCTGGAGGCCCGCAACATCCGCGCGCACGGCCTCGGCCGCCACCGCTCGGTGGACGACACGCCGGCCGGCGGCGGGGCCGGGATGGTCCTGCGCTGCGACGTGCTCGGTGCCGCCATCGACGCCGCGACTTACGACGCCGCGACCGGGGCCGACGACCCGCGCCCGCGCCTGCTGATGTCGCCCCGCGGCCGGCCGCTCACCCAGGCCCGCGTGCGCGACCTCGCGGCGGGACCGGGCGCGCTGATCGTCTGCGGCCGCTTCGAGGGCGTCGACGAGCGCGTCATCGCCGGGCGCGGCCTGGAGGAGGTCTCGATCGGCGACTACGTGCTGTCCGGCGGCGAGATCGCCGCCCTGGTGGTTCTGGACGCCTGCGTGCGCCTCCTGCCCGGCGTGATGGGCAAGGTGGAATCCGGCGTCGAGGAGAGCTTCGAGGGCGGGCTCCTCGAGTACCCGCACTACACGCGCCCCCGCGACTGGGAGGGCCGCGCGATCCCGGACGTCCTCTCCGGCGGCAACCACGCCGCCATCGCCCGCTGGCGGCGGGCGGAGGCCGAGCGGATCACCGCCGAGCGGCGCCCGGACCTGCGCCCCGGGGGCAGCCCCGGTCAGGCCGGCTCGAGGTCGATCACCGGGCCGTCGCGGTCGTAATCCGGCGGGTCGAGCCGCAGCGGCTGCGGCACCAGCCGCGGTGTCCGGCTCGCCTGCAGGAGGCGGGGAATTAAGGCCCCAATAACCAAGAGTAGAACGGACCAGATCGCCAATATCGCGGCGCTGTGGAAAGTCATCGGCGCACCTCAAACGCTACGCGGCACCTCATTAAGGCTAACGGGCCGGGATTAATCGACTGTTCCCCGCCGCCCGGGGTCGTGTCCCGACCGGGGGCAGCGCCGCGAAGACTGCCGCCGGGACGGGCGCTTGCAAGCCGGCCGGTTTCGGCGCATGCGCGAGCCGGGACGTGCCTCCCCCGGGAGCGCGGCCCTCTGCAAGGATGGATCCGCCATGACCAGCCGCCCCACGCAGCGCCCGCGCGTGCCCCACTTCTCCTCCGGCCCCTGCGCCAAGCGCCCCGGCTGGACCCCGGCCGCGCTGGCCGACGCCGCCCTCGGCCGGTCGCACCGCTCCCCCTTCGGCAAGGCCAAGCTCGGCCGGGCGATCGACCTGACCCGCACGGTCCTGCAGGTGCCGTTCGACTACCGGATCGGCATCGTGCCGGCCTCCGACACCGGCGCCGTCGAGATGGCGATGTGGACGATGCTCGGGCCGAAGCCCGTCGAGGTCGCCGCCTGGGAGGCGTTCGGCAAGGAGTGGGTCACGGACGCGCTGAAGCAGCTCAAGATCGCGCCGCGCATTCACCAGACGCCCTACGGGATCCTGCCGGACCTCGCGGCGATCGACACGAAGAACAGCGACGTGGTCTTCACCTGGAACGGCACTGCGGCCGGCGTGAAGGTGCCGGACGGCGACTGGATCGCGGCCGACCGCGAGGGCCTGACGATCTGCGACGCGACCTCGGCGGCCTTCGCCCAACCCCTGCCCTGGGACAAGCTCGATGTCGTGACCTTCTCCTGGCAGAAGGTGATGGGCGGCGAGGCGGCGCACGGCATGCTGATCCTCTCGCCCCGCGCCGTGGCGCGGCTGGAGAGCCACACGCCGTCCTGGCCGCTGCCGAAGATCTTCCGCCTCACCAAGGACGGCAAGCTGATCGAGGGCATCTTCAAGGGCGACACGATCAACACGCCCTCGATGCTGGCCGTCGAGGACTACCTCGACACCCTGGACTGGGCCGAGCGGATCGGTGGCCTGAAGGCGCTGCACGCGCGGGCCGACGCCAACGCGAAGGTCGTCTACGACTGGGTCGCGCGCACGCCCTGGATCGCGCCGCTGGCCGCCGATCCCGCGACCTACTCGAACACGGGCGTCTGCCTCGTGATCGCCGATCCGGACGTGCTCGCCCGCGGCGACGCGGCGGTCTCGGCCTTCGCGGCGGGGATCGTCGAGCGCCTCGACCGCGAGGGTGTCGCCCTCGACATCGGCGCCTACCGCGACGCCCCGGCGGGCCTGCGGATCTGGTGCGGTGCCACCGTGGAGACCTCGGATCTGGAAGCGCTGACGCCCTGGCTCGACTGGGCTTTCGCGGAGGAGAAGGCGGCGCTGACGCGGGCGGCGTAAATACTTCGGGGTCGATGCCCGATCGCCGCCCCGCATCGTCTTTGCGAGCGGAGCGAAGCAATCCAGGGCTTCGCTCCGATTCCGACCGCAGCGCTGCCCTGGGTCGCTTCGCTGCGCTCGCGATGACGGCCTGACGCAACGGAAAACCCCGGTCCTCGCGGAGCCGGGGTTTTCTCGTTCGGGAGACGCGGCCCCGCGGGGCCGCGCCGTCCGTCTCAGTAGTTGTAGGCGCGCTCGCCGTGATCGGCGATGTCGAGGCCCTCGCGCTCCTCTTCCTGCGTGACGCGCAGGCCGATCGTCACGTCGACGAGCTTGTAGAGGATCGCCGAGCCGATGCCCGACCACAGCAGGGTCAGGCCGACCGCCTCCGCCTGGACGATGAGCTGGCTCATCATGTCGTAGGCACCGACGGCGAGCTCGCCCGGCTTCGAGGTGTAGTCGGGGATGCCGACGCCGCCGAGGTTCGGGTCGACCAGGATGCCGGTCGCCAGCGCGCCCAGGATGCCGCCGATGCAGTGGACGCCGAAGACGTCCAGCGAGTCGTCGTAGCCCAGCGCGTTCTTCACGGTGGAGCACATCACGAAGCAGACCACGCCGGCGACGAGGCCGAGCACGATCGAGCCCATCGGGCCGGCGAAGCCGGAGGCCGGGGTGACCGCGACGAGGCCGGCGACCGCGCCCGACAGCATGCCGAGCAGGGACGGCTTGCCCTTGAGGGCCCACTCGGCGAACAGCCACGCCACCGCGGCGCCGCAGGTCGCCACGAAGGTGTTGAGCATCGCGAGGGCGGCGGTGCCGTTGGACTCGAGGTTCGAGCCGGCGTTGAAGCCGAACCAGCCGACCCACAGCAGCGAGGCGCCGATCATCGTCATGGTCAGGGAGTGCGGGGCGAGCAGGTCGCGGCCGTAGCCGATGCGCTTGCCCATGATCAGGCAGCCGACGAAGCCGGCGATGCCCGCGTTGATGTGCACGACCGTGCCGCCCGCGAAGTCGAGGGCGCCCTTCTGGAAGAGGAAGCCGGCATCCTTGTTGACCGCGTCGAGGGCCGCCTGGGCGGTCGCCTTCGAGGCGTCGTCGGTGGCGGCGGCCAGCGCCTTCGCGGCGTTGCCGACGGCGTCCGGGCCGGCCCAGTACCAGACCATGTGGGCCATCGGGAAGTAGATGATCGTGACCCAGAGGATCGTGAACACCACCAGCGCGGAGAACTTCATCCGCTCGGCGAAGGCGCCGACGATCAGCGCGGGCGTGATCATGGCGAACGTCATCTGGAAGCACAGATAGGCGTATTCCGGGATCACGACGCCGTTCGAGAAGGTCGCGACCGTCGAGTTCGCGTCGACGCCCTTCAGGAAGGCCTTCGAGAGGCCGCCGACGAAGTCGTTGAGGCCGCCGCCGCTGGTGAAGGCGAGGCTGTAGCCGTAGAACACCCAGAGCAGGCCGACGATCGACACGATCGCGAACACCTGGGTCAGCACCGACAGCATGTTCTTGGTGCGCACGAGGCCGCCGTAGAACAGCGCGAGGCCCGGGATGCTCATCATCAGCACCAGGGCCGACGAGATCAGCATCCAGGCCGTGTCGCCCTTGTTGGGGATCGGCGAGGGCGGCGGCGAGGCGGCTTCCGGTGTCGGGGTCTGCGCGAGGGACGGCTCGATCAGGAGGGCGGCGATCGCCGCTCCTCCCAAGCCGAGCATGAGGGCATGACGAAGTTTCATGGGCACGTGGCTCCCGGTCTCAAGTCCGTAGTGTTTCAGGAGGTCTGGGGATCGGCGGGCCCGGGCGCACCGGGCCGCGGATCAGAGGGCGTCGGCGTCGGTCTCGCCGGTCCGGATGCGCACCGCCTTCTCCAGCGGCATCACGAAGATCTTGCCGTCGCCGATCTGGCCGGTCCGCGCGGCCCCCGCGATGGCGTCGATCACGCTGGACGTCAGGTCCGAGGCGACGGCGACCTCGATCTTCAGCTTCGGCAGGAAGCTGACGGCGTATTCCGCGCCGCGGTAGATCTCGGTGTGGCCCTTCTGGCGGCCATAACCCTTCACCTCCGTCACCGTCAGGCCGTGCACGCCGATTCCGGTGAGCGCGTCGCGCACCTCCTCGAGCTTGAACGGCTTGATGATGGCCATCACGATTTTCATGGGCGACGCCCCCTTCGAAGTCCTCGGGAACCGTTGCCGTCACCCGACCTGCGGGACGAGCCGACCCGGACCGTCCGCAGGCTCGGGATGACCCGCGGTCGAAGGCCGCTATTCAAGGACTATGCCAGACAAGCTTGGCCGGGAACATTTTGGCCGGTCGCCATTTTGCCCATCGATTAGCCCGATGCGGCCAGATCGCGGGCAGGTCCGGTCGCGCTGCCGCACAAAGACGAGGCAATCTGCCCAATTCCGTGCATCTCGCCCCGTTGCGTGCCGGCAACACACGCGCGGCGACGCGGTTTAATCCCGCGTCGGGCGGATCAGCCCCTCCTGGGCCACCGACGCCACGAGGTTGCCGGCCCGGTCGAAGATCTGGCCCCGGGCGAAGCCGCGGGCGCCGCCCGCGACGGGGCTGTCCTGCGCGTAGAGCAGCCAGTCGTCGATCTTCACGGGCCGGTGGAACCAGAGCGCGTGGTCGAGACTCGCGGCCTGGATCGTCGGGTCGAACACCGAGCGCGCGTGCGGGATCAGCGAGACGTCGAGCAGGGTCATGTCGGACGCGTAGGCCAGCACGGCCCGGTGGAGTGCCGGATCGTCCGGCAGCGCCGAGGCCGCGCGCAGCCAGACATTGAAGATCGGGTCCGGCGCCCGGCCGCCCGCGCCGGCGGGCAGATAGCGGTTCAGGTCGACCGGCCGCAGCGCGATCGGCCGCTCGCGGCCGAAATAGGCGGCGATCGCCTCCGGCATCCCGGTGCCGCCGGCCGCCGCCAGGGCCTTGCCGTCGAGGAGCCCCTCGGGCCCGGCCACCGCCGGCATCGCCGGCTGGTGCGTGAGCCCCTCTTCGACGACCTGATAGGACACCGTCGTGGCGAAGATCGCGCGCCCGTGCTGGATCGCCTTGACCCGGCGGGTCGTGAAGCTCCGCCCGTCCCGGATCCGCTCGACCTCGTAGACGATGGGCGTGCGCGGGTCGCCGGGCAGCATGAAGTAGGCGTGGAGGGAGTGGGCGGGACGGTCGTCGGGCACCGTCCGGGTCGCGGCGACCAGGGCCTGCGCCACCACCTGCCCGCCGAAGACGCGCCGCCAGCCTGTCTTAGGGTTCTGGCCGCGGAACAGGTCGACCTCCAGGCGCTCCAGGTCGAGGATGGCGATCAGCTCGGCGACGGCGTCCGTCATCGCGTCGGTGTTGGCGTCGGTCATGACCCGCGGGGTTTCCGTTCGTTGCCCGCGTGCGACATAGGCTTTTCGGACGAACCAATCCACGCGTCCCGCGCGGGACCCCTAGGAGATCCGCCCCGATGACGGCCGAGACGCCTCGCCCCGGCAGCCGCAGCCTCCTGATCGCCGGCGGCGGCCTGCCCAGCCTCGCCCTGGCCCTCGCCCTGAAGCAGGCCCACGGGCCGGCGCTGGCCGTGACCGTGATCGACCCGGGCGCCGCCGACCCCGCCCGGCATCGCGGCCGCGCCTACGCCCTCGCGGCGGGCGGGCGGCGCATGCTGGAGCGCCTCGGCCTGTGGGCCCGGGTCGCCGAAGCGGCCGAGCCGATCGGCGAGATGGTGATCAGCGACAGCCGCCTCGCCGACCCGGTGCGGCCGGTCTTCCTGACCTTCGGCCGCGAGGCGGACGCGGAGCGCGACGACGGCGAGCCCTTCGCCCACATGATCGAGGCCGAGCCGCTCGCCGCGGCCCTCGCGGAGGCCTGCCGGGCGGCGGGGGTCGCGATCGTCGCCGCCGGGGTGGTGCGCGCGGTGCCGGAGGGGGCCGCGATCCGCGCGGCGCTCACCACCGGCGAGACCCTGCGGGGCGACCTGCTGGTGGCCGCCGACGGCGCGCGCTCGCGGCTGCGCGAGGCGGCGCGGATCGGGTGGGTCGGCTGGTCCTACCCGCAGGTCGGGATCGTGGCGACGATCGGCCACGCCCGGCCACACGAAGGCCGCGCCTTCGAGCACTTCCTGCCCGCGGGCCCGTTCGCGATCCTGCCGCTGCGGGACGGCGGCCCCCTGGGGCACCGCTCCTCCATCGTCTGGACCGAGCGGTCGGACGACGCCGAGGCCCTGCTCTCCGGCGGCCCCGACGAGGTGCTCTCCGAGATCGAGCGCCGGTTCACCCTGGATCTCGGCGCGCTCGCGCTGGAGCACGGACCAAGCCGTCACCCCCTCGCCTTCGGCATCGCCCGCGCCTTCCGCGCCGAGCGCCTCGCCCTGCTGGGCGACGCGGCGCACGTGATCCACCCGATCGCCGGCCAGGGCCTCAATCTCGGGCTCGCGGACGCCGCGGCGCTGGCCGAATCCGTGACCGGCGCGCTGCGCCTCGGCCTCGACCCCGGCAGCCCCGACGTGCTGCGCGCCTACGAGCGCGCCCGGCGCTTCGACAGCTTCGCCATGGCGGCGGCCACCGACGGGCTGAACCGGCTGTTCTCGAACGACGCCCTGCCGCTGCGGCTCGCCCGCGACCTCGGCCTCGGGATCGTGGACCGGCTGCCGGGGCTCAAGCGCTTCTTCATCGGCGAGGCCGCGGCCGCGCGCGACTCGCGGCCCCGGCTGATGCGGGGCGAGGCGCTCTGAGACGCCCGCGGGCCGCGCGCGTCAGGCCCGCCCGGGCGCGGGTCCGCCCTCGCGCGCTCCGGGGCGGAGCGCGTCCGCGGCCCGCCGCCGCCCGAGCGCCCGCGCGGCGCAGATCGCCAGGACGGCGATGACCAGCCCGGCGATCACGTCGACGAAGTAGTGGCCGCCGTCGATCGGCGTGGCGGCGATGAGGAGGACGTTGACGAGGAGGGCCGGGATCCGGGCCGCGCGCAGGTGCCAGAAGGCCCAGATGTAGAGGGCCCCCAGCGCCGCGTGGAAGCTCGGGAACGTGATGATGCCCTCGACGTGGTCGAGGGAGATCGTCCGGAGCGTGCCGTCGCGCAGGCCGGTCAGGTCCGCGACGTGGACGTAGGACGCGGCCGGGTGCAGGTTGGGGAAGTCCGCCGGGGACAGGCCCAGGAAGACGAAGTTGGCCAGGGCCGGCGTCAGCGCGGAGATCAGGACCGTCACCGTGCCGGCGAGGGCGAAGGCCAGGACGAAGTCCCGCAGGGCCCGCAGCCGACCGCTGAAGCCCAGCAGGATGACCGCCAGCATGGTCTGCAGGATCAGGCTCCGGTAGGCCAGCGAGAGCGCCAGCCCGAGCCGCGGATGGCCGTCCACGAAGGCCAGGTAGGCGCGCCAGTCCAGTCCGAGCCGCCGGTCCCATGCGTCGAAGGTCGAATCCCAGAGCGGGCCGCCGGTGCTCGCGACCGTGTACGACAGCGCGGCCGCGCAGGCGCTGAAGGCGATGACCTGCGCCAGCGCGCTCAGCGTCGCGGCGATGCGCGGCTCGGGGCGGCGCGTGCGGTAGACCCGCGCAAGGGCCTCGAGTCCGCCGCAGGCCGCGAGGGTGACGAGGGCGCTGTCCCAGGCGAAGTGCAGCCCGGCGACCGCCATCCAGACGATCGTGGCGACCAGCGTGGCGGCGATGAGGGGCCACGCGCCGACGCCGCCGCGCGGGCGCTCAGCGAACATCGGGGCCCCTGGCGTGTGGCGCTGTCATCGAAGGTCTTGCGGCCGGAATGCCGGCGGATCGTCCCGCACAAGTCTTAAGGATCCGCCCCGGACAAGCCCGGCCGCGCGCGACGCCGGCGACCGGCGAGCCCGTCGACCAAGCCGTCGACCGCGCTGTCGACAACACTGTCGGCGGCCGCGCGGACGGCCCGGATCGGCCCGCGCAGCCCGCGAGCCGCGATCAGGTGCAGGGGCAGGCCGATTGCGGCGAGCAGCACCAGGCCGTCCCACCGGTCCCAGGCGGGCCCGTGCGGCGCCAGGAGGAGGAAGACGCCGCTGACGATGTAGAGTTCGAAGCTCGCCCGCCCCAGCAGGCCGGCCGCGGCGCGCGGCGGGCCGCGCAGCCGGCCGGCGACCGCCAGCGCGAACGCCGAGCCCGCCACCGCCGTCACGGCGAACAGCGCCGGGTCGCCGTACTGCCCGGTCGCGACGTGGACGAAGTTCCGCGGCGCGCAGAGCAGGAGCACGGCGAGGCCGCAGGCGCCGAGCAGCGCCGACACGTCGAACGCCCGAGGCCCGAGCCGCAGGCCCGCGACGTAGAACGGCAGGGCGCCCACGAGCGCGTGGACCTGCCAGTACGGGAACGCCCGCGCGCTGCAGGTCCACGACAGGGCCAGGGCGCCGCCCAGGACGATCCAGTAGCCGCCCGGGAAGGTCGCCGCGCGCGCCGCGGCGTCGATCACCCGTACAAGCCCCAGGGCGACTAGGAACCAGAGCACGCCCAGACCGAAGTCGCGGCCGCACAGCGCGTCGCCCAGCGCGCCCCCGGGCGACAGGGTGCCGGCGAGGGCCTGGGGCACCAGCGCGAGGGTGCCGAACGCCAGCGTCACCGCCACGAGCCGCAGCGCGGAGCGGCAGGCTTCGCCGAGACTCGCCTCGCCCTTGATCCGGTCCACCATCCCGCAGAGCAGGAAGAAGAACGGCATGTGGAAGGCGTAGATGACCCGCCAGACCGCGAGGGCCGGCCCCGGCTCGGGCCCCGACGGGCCGTAGAAGACGGGCTGCAGCAGGTGGCCGGAGAGGACCAGCAGCACGGCGAGACCGCGCGCGGCGTCGAGCTGCAGGTCGCGGGGTGGGGGCATCGGGTCGGTTCGCGGCGTCGGAGCGCCGATGATGCCGCGCCGAGCCTTAGCAAGCCGTGTCACCGGAGCACGGGATTCAACCTAGATTACGCCTCGTCGGCGCGGCGCGGCGGATGCCGCCGGCGCCCGCGCCTCAGCCGGCGACGAGCGCCCGCGCCCGGCGCAGCCACCGCAGGGACGCCTCGACGAGGGTCGGGCTGCGGTGCTTGAGGATCGCCGATTTCAGGAGCGTCCTCGGCACCTCCCAGAGCTGGACGGACCCGACCGGGAAATGCGCCACGTCGCCCGGCGTCAGGTGGTGGCGGCTGCCGTCGGCGTCGGTGACGAAGACCTCGCCGTCGAGGATGGTGATGATCTCGTCGGCGTGGTGGGTCCAGCGGAACGTGCTGGCCGTGGTGCGCCACAGGTAGACCTGCGCGCTGCCGTCATGGGTCTGCGAGACCTCCGCGACCTCGGTGACGGGGTCGCCGGAGACGACCCAGTCCGCCGGGATCGGCGCCGGGGCGAAGGCGGCGCCGCCGGACCGGACCGCCGTGCTGGCGACGGGACGGCCCCGCTCGTGCAGCCGGATCTCCGCCGCGAGGCCGACCAGGGCGAGGCCGACGAGGAGGGCGGCGGCGGTGAGCGGCTTCTTCACGTTGGGCTCCCCACCCCAGCACGGACGAGTCCGTCCGCGCATCGCCCGCAAGGGGTAGAGGGTCGGACTGCCCCGTTCCAGCCCGCGACGCCGAACTTCGCGCGTTTAGCTTAACCTGGGCGCGCCGGCCGCTCAGGCGGCGTCCGCCCGGCGCTCCGCGATCCAGCGCGTCGCGTCGGCCCGCGGGGCGACCACGTCGGTGTCGATGCGCAGCTGCGGGCTGTAGGCCGGATCCTCCGCGATGACGTCGCCCCAGCGGCGCAGGAAGCGGGCGATCTGCGAGCCCGGCGCGAAGCTGGTCTGCCGCGAGGCGCTCTCGTGGTGCGCCATCTCGGCGAAGGGCGTGTAGACGATGCGGTAGCCGAGCTGCCGCATTTTCAGGCAGAGGTCGACGTCGTTGAAGTCGAGGGCGAAGCCCTCGTCGAAGCCGTTGACCGCCTCCAGCACCGCCTTGCGGGTGGCGAAGAGCGCCCCTGTCACCGCCGAGCAGTCGCGCTGCGTCAGGGCCCAGTCGCCGTAGGTCGGCTCGGCCGCGTCCCGGTTGTACCAGGGGTGGGCGAACACGTCGAAGATGCCGCCGGTCATGCCGGCATGCTGGATCTTGCCGGTGGGGAACAGCAGCCGGCCGCCGGCGCCGCCGACGCCGCGGTCCAGCGCGAAGGTCAGGAGCGCCTCGATCCAGCCGGGGCGGCGCACGACGAGGTCGTCGTTCATCAGGATGACGAGGTCGGTCTCGGCCGCGCGCCAGAGGGTGTTCATCTTGGCCGCGTAGTTGAACCGCTCGCCCGGCGCCCGGGTCGTCAGCAGGCGGGTCACGGTGAAGCGGTCGGAGCGGCCGCGGTAGATCGCGTCGTCGGCCACGTCGTCGCCGATCAGCACGCGGATCCGGTCGGCCGGGTAGGTGCTGCGGCCGAGACTGTCGAGCAGGTTGATCACGTGGGGCTTGGCGCCCTCGACGGCGCGGCCCTGATCGTCCTTCGGGCGGCTCTGGTTGGTCGGCACGACCAGGGTCATGGCCGGCCGCGCGTCGAAGCTCCGGCGGATCTCCAGCGTGTCCGGGGTCAGCCCCGGGGCGGTGCGCAGCGGCATGCCGGAGGCCTCGAACCAGCGGTCGAGGGCGTGGGCGCGCGCCGTGCGCGTCGCCTTCGGGCGCTCCAGCGGCGAGGCGATCAGGGTCTGGGGGATCCGGTCGATGCCGATCCCCGCGGAGATCGCGCCGAGCAGGAATCGGAACCACGCGGCGCTGCCGTGGCGCAGGCCGAAATCGGGGCTGAGGCCGGCCAGGGCCGAGACGCGGATCAGCAGCGGGAAGCCGATATAGTCGTCGGCCATCAGGAGGGCCGGGTTGAAGGCCGGCTTGCAGTGGACGCTGCGGACCTGGCCGGCGCCGTCCACCACGGCGTCGTCGCCGTAGAAGAGGCCGATATCGGGCCGCTCCGCCAGCGCGCGCGTCAGGTGCGCCGCGAGGTCGGGGCGCAGCTCGGAGGCCGCGGGCGCGACGAAGATCGCCCGGCAGGCGGGGAACTGGCCGGCCGCGACCTGGGCGAGCCGGCGCTCGTCGAGGGGACGGAGCTGCGGGTCGAGGGGCAGCGGCAGGATCGCGTCCGGCCACGGGAGCGTGCCCCACGAGGCCGACGGGGCCGGGACCGGCTTCTTCTTCAACACGGGTCGCGTCTCCGGGGATTCAGGACCGTTCGGCGGCCAGGAGGCGGGTCAGGCTCGCCTCCATGGCCCGCGCCACCGCGCCGATGGACAGCCGCTCGCGGATGCGGGCCCGGGCGGCGGCGCCGATCCGGGCCGCGTCGCCGCCGGTCACCGCCCGGGCCGCGTCGTTGAGGGCCCGGGTCAGGTCCGGCTCGTCCACCTGGCCCCACTCGGCGCCGCGCAGGTACGGGCCGTAGGTCTGGTCGAGGGCCGTGACCTCGGCCTTCACGGGGAAGCCGCAGGTGGCGTCGAGGAAGTCGCGGCAGCCGCCGTAATCTGTGGCGACCACGACCTTACCCATCTCCATCGCTTCGGCGATCGTCAGGCCGAAGCCCTCCGAGGAGTGCGACGACGCGTAGATTGCGCAGAGATCGAACAGCGCGCCGAGCTCGTTCTGGGAGAGCGGCTGGTCGATCACCACGACGTCGCCGGACGTGCCCACGAGGTCGAGGAGCTTCTTGCCCTCCTCGGGCAGGTCGAACACGTGCTTGGTCTTGAGCACGAGCTGCCAGCCGGCCTGCCCGAGACCCGCCGCCCGGAAGGCCCGGATCAGCGCGTGCGGATTCTTGCGGGCGAGGTAACTGGAGCCGTCAAAGGCGTAGAGGATCACCCGCTTGGACGGGTCGATCGCGAAGGCCTTGCGCAGGTTCGCCTTGGCGGCGGCGCTCACCGGCTCGCCGGCCTCGTTCTCGACCACGTAGGGCACGACGTCGACCGGGATGTCGGTGATCTGCCGGAAGATCGCCGCGCAGAACTCCGTGGGCGCCCAGATCGCGTCGAGGCCGTCGACGGTCGGGAGCCAGCCCCCGGGCACGTGCGAGGTCTCCCAGACGAACAGCCCGATCTTCAGCCGCGCCTGCGCGGCGATCGCCCGCTGCCGGTCGCTCATCAGCGAGTGCCAGCTGTCGCCGTTGAAATGCACCAGCGCGACGTCGGCGGGGCCCGAGAAGGTCCGGGCCTGCCACGCGGGCGCCACCCGGGCGTGGACGTGGAACGGCCGCTCCATCGGGTGGACGTTCAGCGCGAACGGCGCGCGGTGCAGGGCGCGCGCGTAGCTCCGGGCCGCGACGCCGAGGCCGTTGGCGTAGTTCATCGGCGAGACGTAGGCGACACGCAGCGGCCGCTCCGGCGCCCGGGGCCGGCGCAGGTCGGCCCAGATCTTGGCCCCCGGATACGTGTAGGTCACGTCGAGCCGGTCGAGGTCGAAGCCGCGCTCGGCGATCGCCTCCCGCACCGCCGCCCCGCCGATCGCGGCGTGCTCGCCCAGCAGCGAGCGCTTCACGAACGGGAAGCCCTGGCTGAGCATGTTCTCCCAGTCGAACAGGGTGCGGTTGTTGCGCGGGTCGTTGACCAGCGACATGTGCTTGTTCTGGGCCGAGAACAGGCTGCGCATCCCGAGCCCGGCCGCCCGCATCCGCTGCGAGAAGGTCAGCTCGTACTCGGTGATGACCGCGTTCTTGTCCGGCCAGTTCGCCACCGACAGGAGGAAGTGGTTGAAGGCGTAGGAGGACAGGCAGCGCCGCTTCAGGGCCAGGAAGAAGCTCTGGAGGTGGTGGCTGTAGTAGAAATTGTCGGCGAGGCCGATCACCGCCTCCGGGAAGGCGTCGATCTTGGCGAGCAGGCCGGCGAAGTCGTCGCGGTCGAGGGGCCCGACGAGGCTGTCGTTGGCGAGGTAGAGCGTCTCGGAATCGAGGAGGTCGGTGTCCTCCAGGAGGACATGCGCCCAGGCGGCGAAGTCGAAGCCGCTGTTCTCGCGCAGGTAGACCGAGGCGCAGAGATCCAGGATCGCCTGCGGCACGGCGTTCTTGTGCTGGTCGGCGGCGATGATCAGGACGAGGTCGGTCCCGTTCTCCGCGAACGCCCGCAGGTACGGCTCGACGTGGCCGCGGATCCGCCCCTCGGGGCAGTGGGTGATGAACAGGGCGGTGCGGCCGTGCCGCCGGGGCTCGCGCTTCAGGCAGGAGAGGCGCGCGTCGGAGGCTTCCGGCACCGCGGCCCCGGGGACGCGGCGGGTCAGACGGCCCGCCTCCAGGCCGGTCGTGACGTAGTCGATCAGTGGGTTGAGGCCGAGCGCCGCGACCTTCGGGTAGCGGGCGCGGTACCAGGGCGCGTCGAAGCGCGGCGACGGGCTCGTCGTGCGCCCGCCATCGGCGAGGAAATGCGCCAGCGGGTTCTGCCCGGCCGCGTCGTCTTCAAGGTAGGTCTCGGTGTACCAGCGCGTGGCGAACCAGGGCCCCGGGTCGAGGCCCTCGGCGGCGCCGTGCTCCAGGTAATGGACCAGCGGGTTGAGGCTGTCGGCCCGCACCGCGGCGGACTGGGCCGCGTACCAGTCGGGATCGAACAGCGGGTGGGGCGCGTAGCGGCGGTAGCCGCCGGCCATCACGTAGTGCTCCAGGGGCTCGAGCCCGCTGGTCTCGGCCTCGGGGCAGCGCTCGCGGTAGAACGCGGCGTCGAAGAGCCCCGACCGCCGGATCAGGTCGACGTGCCGCGACAGGCCGGCGAACTCCTCCGGGTTGCGCAGGTAGCCCTGCTTCCGGCCGGTCTCGAAGAAGTGGCTCAGCGCGTTGCCGCCGGCCGCGCGGGCATCCGGGTAGCGGGACAGGTACCAGGCGGTGTCGAACTGAGGCGACGGGTCGGTGTCGCCCCGCGACAGGAAGTCGGAGAACGCCCGGGCGCGGTGCTCCGCGCCGCCGAGGTAGCGCGTCGCGTACCAGTTCGGATCGAACAGCGGGTTGGGGCGGATGCCCGCCGCGGCACCGCGGTCGAGGAAGTGGAGCAGCGGGTTGGTGCCCTCGGCCCGGAGGCCCGGGACGGAGTCGAGGTAGAGGTCGCCGTGGAAGAGCGGGTGCGGCCAGCGCCCCTCGCGCCCGCCATGGACCGCGTAGTGCACCGCCGGATCGATCCCCTCGCCGACCACGTCGGGGTAGCGCCTCGCGTACCAGGCCGGGTCGAACAGGCCGGATTCCTTGACCGCGCGGACGAGGTCCGCCTGGCGGGGTTCGGTGCGGCGGCGGCCCTTGAGGCGCCGGGTCAGCGGGCGCGCGAGGGACTGCGCCGCGCCGGCGAGGCCGGCCTTCTCCGACGATCCGACGACGAACACATCTCGAAGGCGCATGGTCAGGTCCGGATACGCGGGAAGCCCGCAAAGCTGCCCACGCCGCGATCCGCGAGAGACATCAGAGGGTTCGGCCGGTCCGGCGGTCGCGGGTGAGGATCGCCCCGGCTTGGGCGCCTTCCTAAAGGTCCGGGTCGCCGACGCCAAGAGCGGGGCGGGATCGGCGTCCGACCCATCGCGGGCGGCTCCGGTCTCGGCGAGGGCGTACGGACGTCGCCAACGCGGCCGCGAACGGGCGTGCGGCGATCCCGACCTTGCCAGCCCGGCACCTGAAGCCCCACACTTGCGGGATTGGCCGGCGGGTCCCGCGGGGCCCGGGCAGGAGATGGATATCGGCATGACGCAGGGGATCAGCCCGGCCACCACCCTGGACGACGGCATCGTGGCGACGGCGGAGAGCTGCCTCGCCGACGTCGGCGCGGCGCGGGAGGCGATCCACGGGGTGATCTTCGGCCAGGAGAAAGTGGTCGATCTCGCACTCGTGACCATCCTGGCCGGCGGCCACGGCCTGCTGGTCGGCCTGCCGGGCCTCGCCAAGACCAAGCTGGTCGAGACGCTGGGCACGGTGCTGGGCCTCGACGCGCGGCGCGTGCAGTTCACGCCCGACCTGATGCCCTCCGACATCCTCGGCACCGAGATCCTGGAGGAGGACGCCGAGCGCCGCCGGGCCTTCCGGTTCGTGCAGGGGCCGGTCTTCACCCAGCTCCTGATGGCCGACGAGATCAACCGCGCGAGCCCGCGCACGCAGTCGGCGCTGCTGCAGGCCATGCAGGAGGGCCACGTCTCGGTGGCGGGCGCCCGCCACGACCTGCCGCGGCCGTTCCACGTGCTCGCCACCCAGAATCCGATCGAGCAGGAGGGCACCTATCCCCTGCCCGAGGCGCAGCTCGACCGCTTCCTCCTGGAGATCGACGTCGGCTACCCCGACCGCGCCGCCGAGCGGCGGATCCTGATCGAGACCACCGGCGTGGACGAGGCGCGCCCGCGGGCCGTGATGTCCACCGAGCAGTTGCTCACCGCCCAGCGCCTCGTGCGCCGGCTGCCGGTGGGCGAGGCCGTGGTCGAGGCGATCCTCGACCTCGTGCGCGCCGCCCGGCCGGACAGCGGCGACGCCATCGTGAAGGACAAGCTCCTCTGGGGGCCCGGCCCCCGCGCCAGCCAGGCGCTGACGCTCGCAGCCCGCGCCCGGGCGCTGATCGAGGGCCGGGTCGCGCCGTCGGTGGCCGACGTGAAGGCGCTCGCCGAGCCGGTGCTCAAGCACCGGATGGCGCTGAGCTACACCGCCCGCGCCGACGGCGAGACCATCGAGGGCCTGATCGCCAAGCTCGCGGAGAAGCTCTGACTTTGGTCGCGACGAACGCCCTCGACGCCGGCAGGCGCACCCCCGGCCGGCGCGAGAGCGAGGGCGCGACCGCCCTCTCCGACAAGATGCCCCGCCTCGTCCTGGAGGCGCGCCGCGTGTCGAGCCTGCTGGCCCACGGCCTCCACGGCCGCCGCCGCGCCGGGCCGGGCGAGAGCTTCTGGCAGTTCCGCCCCTTCGTCACCGGCGAGGCCGCGGCCCGCGTCGACTGGCGCCGCTCGGCCCGGGACGACCGGCTCTACGTCCGAGAGCGCGAATGGGAGGCGGCCCACAACATCTGGCTGTGGATCGACCGCTCGGCCTCGATGGGCTTCGTGTCGGACCTCGCCTCGGCCCCGAAGATCGAGCGCGCTCTGATCCTGGGCCTCGCCCTGGCCGACGCCTTCGTGGAGGGCGGCGAGCGGGTGGGCCTGCTCGGCCTGACCCGCGCGAGCGCCTCCCGCGGGATCGTCGAGCGCCTGGCCCAGGCGCTCGTGGCCGACACGGCCGGCCTCACCCAGGACCTGCCGCCCCGGGCCAGCCCCGCCCGCTTCGACGAGGTGGTGCTGATCGGCGACTTCCTGACCGAGCCCGACCGGATCGCGGCCTCGGTGCAGAGCCTCGCCGGCCGCGGCAGCCGCGGCCACCTCCTCATGGTGGCGGACCCGATCGAAGAGACCTTCCCCTTCACCGGCCAGGCCGTCCTGCACGATCTCGAGGGCGGCCTCAGCCTCGATATCGGCGACGCCGACGCCTGGGGCGCGCGCTACCGGGCCCGGATCGCCGAGCATCGGGCCGCGCTGGCGTCCATCGCCCGCGGCCAGGGCTGGACTCTGACGATCCACCGCACGGACCGGCCGGCGAGCGAGGCGGCCCTGCGGCTCGCCACGCTGATCGCCGCCCGCGGCACCGAGTGAGGCCGCCATGCTGGGTCTGACCTTCGCGGCGCCGCTGGCGCTCGCCGCCCTGATCGGCCTGCCGGCCCTGTGGTTCCTGCTGCGGGTGACCCCGCCGCGCCCCCGCCGGATCGACTTCCCGCCGCTGAAGCTCGTCGCCGACCTGATCCCGCAGCGGCAGACCCCGGCGCGCACGCCGCCCTGGCTGCTGATCCTGCGGCTCCTGATCGCCGCCGCCCTGATCCTCGCGGTCGCGGGTCCGGTCTGGAACGCCGGGGGCGTCGGGGCCGGGGGCGGCCGCAGCGCGCTCCTCGTGCTCCTCGACAACGGCTTCCCCGCCGCCCACGACTGGCGCGACCGCCTGCGCGTCGCCACCGACGCGGTGGAAGGCGCCGCCCGGGACGGACGGCCCGTCGCGGTGATCGGCCTCGCCGACGCCCCCGCGGCCTTCGAGGCGAAGACGCCGGCCGCCGCCCTGGAGCGCCTGCGCGCCCTCGCGCCGCGCCCGATCCTCCCCACCCGCGACGCGCATCTCGCGACGATCGAGACCTTCCTCGACAAGAACCGCGGCGCCGGGCTCGTCTGGATCAGCGACGGCGTCGCCGGCGCGGGCGACACGCGCTTCGCCAAGGGGCTCGCCGACCTCGCGGGCGACAGGGGCGCGGCCCTCACGGTGCTGCGGGCCGACAGGCCGCCGGCCCTCGCCCTCACCGCCACCGAGAACGCCGGCAAGCTCGTGACCCACGTCCTGCGGGCGGCGCCGAACGGGCGCGACGCGGGCGTGATCCGGGCGCTCGACCAGAAGGGCCTGCCGCTCGCCGAGCGCGACTTCGCCTTCGGGGCCGACGCCACCGAGGCGGACGCGACCTTCGAGATGCCGGTGGAGCTGCGCAATAGCATCAGCCGGCTGGAGATTGCGGGCGAGCGCTCGGCCGGCGCTGTGGTGCTGCAGGACGAGCGCGGCAAGCGCCGCCGGGTCGGGCTCGTGTTCGGCGGCACCCTCGACCAGGCGCAGCCGCTCCTGGCGCCGACCTACTACCTGTCGCGGGCGCTCCAGCCCTTCGCGGACGTGCAGGAGCCCCGGGGCGCCAAGGGCACGGCGGACTCGATCAACCAGCTCCTCGACAATCAGGTCTCGGTCCTCGTGCTGGCCGATGTCGGCGCGCTCGACGAGAAGACCACCGCGCGGATCGAGAGCTTCGTGAAGGACGGCGGGATGCTGCTGCGCTTCGCCGGCCCGCGGCTCGCCGCCGGCAACGATCCGCTCGTGCCCGTGCGGCTGCGGCGGGGCGGCCGGACCCTCGGCGGCACGCTCTCCTGGGACAGCCCCAAGACCCTGGCCCCCTTCCCGCCCGAAAGCCCCTTCGCGGGCCTGACGCCGCCGGCCGATATCGGCGTGCGCCGCCAGATCCTGGCCGAGCCGGACGGCGACCTGCCGAACCGGACCTGGGCGTCGCTCCAGGACGGCACGCCGATCGTCACCGCGCAGAAGCGCGGCCAGGGCACGATCGTGCTGTTCCACGTGACCGCCGACACGACGTGGTCGAACCTGCCGCTCTCCGGCCTGTTCATCGACATGCTCCGGCGCGTCGTGGCGCTGGCCGGCGCCGCGGCGCCGGTCCAGGGGGACGCGACGCGGGCCGCCGCCCCGGTGCTCGCGCCGCGGGTGACCCTCGATGGCTTCGGCGCGCTGGGATCGCCGCCGGCCTCGGCCACCGCGGTGTCGGCCGACTACGCCGACCGGGCGAACCTCGAACATCCGCCGGGCTTCTACGGCCCGCCGGACGGAGGCATCAGCGTGAACGCCCTGAAACCGGATGACCGGCTGAAGCCCCTCGACACCGCCGCGCTCGAGGGCGCCCGGTTCGGGTCCCTCGCCGGCGCCGAGACCCTGGACCTGCGGCCGAGCCTGTTCACCCTGGCGCTGCTGCTGCTGGCGCTCGACACCCTGGCGGGGCTGTGGCTCGGCGGCTTCCTGCGCCGCGGCGGTCTGGCGGCCCGCCTGCGCGGCCGGCCGGCCGTGCTGGCCCTCGCCGGCCTCGTCCTGCTCGCCGCCCTGCCGGCGCGCCCGGTCCGCGCGGAGGAGCCGCCGGCCAACCGACCGAACGGCATCGAGTCGGCGCTGGTCACGCGCCTCGCCTACGTGATCACGGGCGACGCCGCCGTCGACGAGGCGAGCCGCACCGGCCTCACCGGCCTGACCCAGATGCTGGCCGCGCGCACCGCGCTGGAGCCGGGCGAGCCGGCCGGGATCGATCCGGCGAAGGACGAGCTGGCCTTCTACCCGCTGATCTACTGGCCGATCGCCCCGAACCGGCCGCAGCCCTCGGACGTCGCGATCCGCAAGATCGACGCGTTCATGCGCAACGGTGGCACGGTCCTGTTCGACACCCGCGACGCGCTCACCGCGCGGCCGGGCGGGCCGCCCACCCCGGAAGGAGCCTATCTCCGGAAGATGCTGGCGACGCTCGAGGTGCCGGAACTGGAGCCGGTGCCCCTCGACCACGTGCTGACCAAGGCCTTCTACCTCGTGGACAGCTTCCCCGGCCGCTACGCCACGGGCCAGACCTGGGTGGAGGCTTTGCCGCCGGCCGCGGAAGGCGCCGAGCGCCGTCCCGCCCGCGCCGGCGACGGCGTGAGCCCGATCATCATCACCGGCAACGACCTCGCCGCCGCCTGGGCGGTGGGACGCCGGGGCGAGCCGCTCTACCCGGTCGTGGGCGGCGACCAGCGCCAGCGCGAGATGGCTTTCCGGGGCGGCGTGAACATCGTGATGTACACGCTCACCGGGAACTACAAGGCGGACCAGGTCCACGTGCCCGCGCTGCTGGAGCGGCTGGGGCAGTGATGGGTTCGGACACACGGCGCGCGGCCGCCTCCCCTCCCGCTTCTGCGCACCGGCAGATCCGAAGTGCGCGCGCGGCGACGCATCGGCAGGACGGGGCGCGGGTCCCCTCTCCCGTGCGGGAGAGGGACAGGGTGAGGGGCCAGATCTCTCCGGACGCGGCGCTCCCTGCCGGCACATCGACGGCGTGCTCGAGCCTGTACCTTCCCGACCCTCACCTCAGCCCTCTCCCGCGCGGGAGAAGGAGCCCGTCGCGCCTGCCCGCGCCGCCGCGTGAGCGTGGCGGTTCATGGAATGAGGCGCGGCGCCGCCTCACGGATCCGGAGCGCTCCGCCCCATGCTGAGCCTCAGCTTCACCCCGCTCCTGCCCTGGCCGGCCATCGCCGTTCTCGGAGCGATCGTCGCCGTCCTGGCGGTCTTCGCCGTGCTGGCGCGCGGCCGGACCGCGCTGCTGCGCGTCCTCGTCCTCGCCCTGGTGCTCGCGGCGCTCACCAATCCCGCGCTGGTGCGCGAGGACCGGGAGCCCGTGAAGGACGTGGCCGCCATCGTGGTCGACCGGTCCGGGTCCCAGCAGCTCGGCGACCGGCCGCAGATGACCGACGCCGTCCGCGCCGAGTTGCAGCGCCGGTTCGGTGCGCTCACCGATATCGAGCCCCGCTTCATCGACGTGCCGGATTCCAAGGACGGCGACGACGGCACCAAGCTGTTCACGGCCCTGAGCCAGGCGCTCGCCGACGTGCCGCCGGAACGCCTCGCCGGGATCGTGATGCTCACCGACGGCGTGGTGCACGACGTCCCCGCCTCCCTGGCCCAGCTCGGCATCAAGGCGCCGCTCCACGTCCTCGTCACGGGACACCCGGACGAGCGCGACCGGCAGATCAAGCTCCTGGAGGCGCCGCGCTTCGGGATCGTCGGCAAGGACCTGACGATCCGCGCCGAGGTGATGGAGCGCGGCGGCACCGGCCACGCCGTCGTCACGGTGCGCCGCGACGGCGAGGAGATCGGCCGGCGGGACGTCGCCACCGACAAGCCGTTCGCCCTCAACCTGCGCATCGAGCACGGCGGCCCGAACGTGGTGGAGATCGAGGTCGAGCCGCTGCCGGGCGAGCTCACCACGGTCAACAACCGGGCGGTCCTGCCGATCGAGGGCATCCGCGAGAAGCTCCGGGTGCTACTGGTCTCCGGCGAGCCGCACCAGGGCGAGCGCACGTGGCGCAACCTGCTGAAGTCCGACGCCAACGTCGACCTCGTCCACTTCACCATCCTGCGCCCCCCGGAGAAGCAGGACGGCACGCCAATCTCGGAACTCTCCCTGATCGCCTTCCCGACGCGCGAGCTGTTCGTCCAGAAGATCAAGGACTTCGACCTGATCATCTTCGACCGCTATGCCAACCAGAGCGTGCTGCCGCAGGCCTATTTCGACAACATCGTCCGCTACGTCCGCGAGGGCGGCGCCCTGCTGATCGCCGCGGGCCCCGAATTCGCCGGGCCGGCCAGCCTCGCCCGCACGCGGCTCGCCGGCATCCTGCCCGGCGACCCCGACGGCCGGGTCGTCGAGAAGCCCTACAAGGCGACGCCGACGCAGGTCGGCCAGCGCCATCCGGTCACCCGCGCCCTGCCGGGCTCGGACGCGAACCCGCCCGCCTGGGGCGACTGGCTGCGCATCGTCGAGGCCCGGACCCGGCCGGGGATCCAGCCGATCCTGTCGGGGGCCGAGGGCCTGCCGCTGCTGGCGCTATCGCGCGAGGACAAGGGCCGCGTCGCCCTGCTCCTGTCCGACCACGCCTGGCTCTGGGCGCGGGGCTACCAGGAGGGCGGCCCCTATCTCGACCTGCTGCGCCGCCTCGGCCACTGGCTGATGAAGGAGCCGGCGCTGGAGGAGGAGGCCCTGCGCGCCCAGACCACCGGGCGCGGCCGCGAGGTGCGGGTCGAGCGCCAGACGATGGCGGACCAGGCCGAGCCGGTCACCGTCACGGGCCCGACCGGCAAGGTGACGACGCTCACGCTCAAGCCCAAGGAGCCCGGCCTGTTCACCGCGACCTTCGACGCGGAGACCCTGGGTCTGCACACCCTGCGGTCGGGCAACCTCGTGGCCTTCGTCAGCGTCGGGCCGGCCAACCCGCGCGAGCTCGCCGACGTGTTCAGCGACACCGAGCGCCTGAAGGCCGTGGCCGATGGGTCGGGCGGCTCGGTCCGCCGGGTCGCCGAGACCGGCGGCATCCAGGTGCCGCGCCTCGCGCTGGTGCGCGGCGGCCGCCTCGCCGGCAGCGACTGGATCGGATTCCGTCCGAGCGACAGCGCCAATATCCGCGGGGTCGAGGTCTACCCGCTGGCGCTCGGCCTCGCGGCGCTGGCCGCGCTGGCGGCCGCCCTGCTCGCCATGTGGCTGGTCGAGGGCCGCCGGGGACGGGCGGCGTGACGCGGACCCGCGGCGGGTGGCGCGCGACGCGCGTGCGGTCCTGTGCGGCGGCGCATGGTCGACGGGTGGCCGCCCGCGTCCTATGACCCCGGTACTCTCGAGACGCCCGCGCCGCGCGCGGGCCCGACGCAACGGAGACAGCCTGCCCGTGACAGCGCAGACCGTGACTGGACGCCTCCTCGCCGCGACGCTCCTCGTCGCCTGCCTCCAGCTCGCCCCGGCCCGTGCGCAGGAACCGGCCGCGATGCCGTCGACGCCGCCTGCCGTGCCGGCCACCCTGCCGGCCGCAAACGGTCAGTGGACCCACGCGATCACGCTGATGGGCCAGCCGAAATACGGCCCCGACTTCAAGCATTTCGACTACGCCGACCCGGCCGCGCCCAAGGGCGGCACGGTCCGGTTCGGGGCCCAGGGCGGGTTCGACAATTTCAACATCGTCGTCGCCGGCCTGAAGGGCGACCTCGAGAACGGCATCCAGCAGATCTACGATTCGCTGATGACCGAGTCGTCGGACGAGCCGTTCACCTCCTACGGCCTGCTCGCCGAGGCGGTGCGGATCGCCCCCGATCTCGGCTCGGTCTCCTACCGCCTGCGCGAGAACGCCCGCTGGCACGACGGCAAGCCGATCACGCCCGAGGACGTGGTCTGGTCCTTCGACGTGCTGAAGGCCAACAGCCCGTTCTACGCCGCCTACTATCAGACCGTGGCCAAGGCCGAGGTGACCGGGCCGCGCGAGGTGACCTTCACCTTCACCGAGACCGGCAACCGCGAGCTGCCGCAGGTGATCGGGCAGCTGCGCGTCCTGCCCAAGCACTGGTGGACCGCCCAGGACGCCAACGGCAAGCCGCGCAGCGTCACTGAGACGACCCTGGAGCCGCCGCTGGGCTCGGGCCCCTACCGGCTCGCGAAATTCGAGCCGGGCCGCACGACCACCTACACCCGCGTGCCCGACTACTGGGGCAAGGACCTGCCGGTGAATGCCGGGCGCTACAACTTCGACACCGAGCGCTACGAGTATTTCCGCGACGGCACCGTGCTGGTCGAGGCGCTGAAGGGCGATCTCTACGACTTCCGGGTCGAGAACATCGCCCGGAACTGGGCGACCGCCTACGAGGATTTCCCGGCCGTGAAGGAGGGTCGCCTGATCAAGGAGGCGTTCCCCGAGCGCGGCATGGGCATCATGCAGGCCTTCGCGTTCAACACGCGCCGGGACAAGTTCAGGGACCCGCGCGTCCGCCGGGCATTCAACCTCGCGATGAACTACGAGGAGATGAACAAGGCCCTGTTCTACGGCCTGTACAAGCGGATCAACTCCTACTTCTTCGGCTCCGAGCTGGCCTCCTCGGGCCTGCCGGAGGGCGAGGAGAAGGCGATCCTCGAGAGCGTCAAGGACAAGGTCCCGGCCTCGGTCTTCACCACCCCCTACGCCAACCCGGTCAATGACGGCCCCGAGGCGGTGCGCAAGAACCTCCGCGAGGCCGTCGGCCTGCTGCGCGAGGCCGGCTACGAGCTGCGCGGCGGCAAGATGGTCAGCAAGGCCACAGGCGAGCCGCTGACCGTCGAGTTCCTGGAGTTCCAGAACACCTTCGAGCGGGTGATCCTTCCGTTCGCCGCGCAGCTGAAGCTGATCGGCATCGACGCCACCCTGCGGGTGATCGACCAGGCGCAGTACCAGAACCGCATCCGCAACTTCGACTTCGACGTCACCACGTCGTCGTGGGGCGAGTCGCTCTCGCCCGGCAACGAGCAGCGCGAGTACTGGGGCTCGGCGGCGGCCGACAAGCCCGGCTCGCGCAACCTGATCGGGATCAAGGACCCCGGCATCGACGCCCTGATCGAGAAGGTGATCTTCGCCAAGGACCGGCACACCGTGATCGCGGCGACGCGCGCCCTCGACCGGGTGCTCCTCGCCCACGACTACGTGGTCCCGCAATGGTCCTCCGACCAGCAGCGGACCCTGCGCTGGAACCGGTTCGGCCACCCGGCGATCCTGCCGCTCTACGCCAGCTCCGGCTTCCCGACGACGTGGTGGTACGACGAGAAGCTCGCGGCCAAGACCGGGGCGCCCCGTTGACGGGCGCGCCCGGAATGCCGACCCGGCGCGGGCTGGTCCTCGGGGCCGGCGCCCTCGCGGCGCTGCCGCCGTGGCGCCCCGCCTGGGCCGCCGACGCGCAGGAGCGCCACGGCCTGTCCAGCTTCGGCGAGCTGAAATACGGCCCGGACTTCGCGCATTTCGACTACGTGAACCCGATGGCGCCCCGCGGCGGGCGCTTCTCGGCGCAGCTCGCCGCGACGACCGGCAACCAGTCGCTCAACACCTTCAACACGCTCAACGTCTACGTGCTGCGCGGCGACGGGGCCGCCGGCATGCCGCTGACCTTCGACAGCCTGATGGTCCGGGCCCTCGACGAGCCGGACGCCCTCTACGGGCTGGTGGCGCGCGCCGTCACGGTCAGCGCGGACGGCCTGACCTACACCTTCGCGCTGCGCCCGCAGGCGCGGTTCCACGACGGCTCGCCGCTGACCGCGCGGGACGCGGCCTTCAGCCTCAAGCTCCTGCGCGACAAGGGCCACCCCGAGATCGCCGAGGTGATCCGGCCCATGACCGACGCCCGGGCCGAGGGCGACGGGCGGCTCGTGGTGACCTTCGAGCCGGGCCGCGCCCGGGACCTGCCGCTGTTCGTCGCGCAGCTGCCGCTCTTCTCCGCCGCCTACTACGCCGGCCGGGACTTCGAGGCCTCGACCCTGGAGGCGCCGCTCGGCTCCGGTCCCTACCGGGTCGGCACCGTCGATCCAGGCCGGTCCATCGGCCTGGAGCGCGTCCCGGATTACTGGGCCGCCGAGCTGCCGGTGAATGTCGGCCAGAACAACTTCGACGCGATCCGCTACGAGTATTTCCGCGACCGCACCGTGGCCTTCGAGGCGTTCAAGAGCGGTGCCTTCACGTTCCGCGAGGAGTTCACCGCCCGGGTCTGGGCGACCGGCTACGACTTCCCGGCGATGACCGAGGGCCGCGTTGTCCGCGAGACGGTGCCAGACGCGCGGCCGAGCGGCACGCAGGGCTGGTGGATCAACACCCGGCGCGCGGCGTTCCGCGACCCGCGGGTGCGCGAGGCGATCGGCCTGTGCTTCGATTTCGAATGGTCGAACCGCAACCTGATGTACGGCGCCTACGCGCGCACGGCCTCGTTCTTCGAGAATTCCGATCTCAAGGCGACCGGCAAGCCCTCGGCCGAGGAGCTCGCCCTGCTGGAGCCGTTCAAGGACCTGCCGCCCGAGGTGTTCGGCGAGGCCTGGGCGCCGCCGGTCTCCGACGGGTCCGGCCAGGACCGGGCGCTGCTGAAGCGCGCCGACGCGCTCCTGCGGGAGGCCGGCTGCACCCGCCAGGGCGGCAACCTGCTGCTGCCCGGCGGCCAGCCCCTGACCCTCGAGTTCCTCGACGAGGATCCGGTCTTCCAGGCGGTCACGCAGCCCTTCATCCGCAACCTGGGGCTGCTCGGCATCAAGGCGAGCCTGCGCACGGTCGACCCGTCTCAGTACCAGGCGCGGCTGAAGGATTTCGACTTCGACGTCACGCCGCGCCGCTACAGCAGCGGGCTCACCCCCGGCGCGGAGCTGCGCGAGACCTACGGGTCCCGCTCCGCCGGGACCGCGGGCTCCAACAACCTGTCGGGGATCGCGAGCCCGGCGATCGACGCGCTGCTCACCGCCGTCGCCGACGCGACGTCGCGGGCGGACCTGACCACCGCCTGCCGGGCCCTGGACCGGGTCCTGCGGGCCGGGCGCTACTGGGTGCCGATGTGGTACGCCTCGACCCATCGCCTCGCCCTCTGGGACGTGTACGGCCGCCCGGCGACGCCGCCGAAATACGATCTCGGCGCCCCCGGGACGTGGTGGTTCGACGCCGACAAGGCCAAGCGGATCGGGCGGGACTGACGCCATGCTCGCCTACATCCTGCGCCGCATCGGCCTGATGGTCCCGACCCTGTTCGGGATCATGCTGATCACCTTCACCATCGTGCAGTTCGCCCCCGGCGGACCGGTGGAGCGGGTGCTGTCGCAGCTCCAGGGCCAGCGCGACGGGGCCATGTCCCGCATCACCGGCGGCTCGGGCGACCTCGGCGGCGCCAGCCGGCCGTCGGGCGGCGGCGACGCCAGTTCCCGCTACCGCGGCGCCCAGGGGTTGAGCCCGGAATTCATCGCCAAGCTCGAGAAGCAGTTCGGCTTCGACAGGCCGGCGCCCGAGCGCTTCGCCAAGATGCTCTGGGACTACGTCCGGTTCGATTTCGGCCGCAGCTACTTCCGCGACGTCACGGTCATCCAGCTGATCAAGGAGCGGCTGCCGGTCTCGATCTCGCTGGGCCTGTGGATGACGCTGCTGTCCTACGCGATCTCGATCCCGCTCGGGATCCGCAAGGCCGTGGCGGACGGCACACGCTTCGACCGCGCGACCTCCTTCGTGGTGATCATCGGCTACGCGATCCCGGGCTTCATGTTCGGGCTGATGCTCATCATCCTGTTCGCCGGCGGCTCGTTCTACCAGTGGTTCCCGCTGCGCGGCCTGACCAGCGAGGGCTGGGAGAGCTTCTCGCCCTGGCACAAGGTGACCGACTACGCGTGGCACATGGTGCTGCCGCTGACCGCTCTGGTGATCGGCGCCTTCGCCACCTCGACCCTGCTGACCAAGAACTCGTTCCTCGACGAGATCCGCAAGCAGTACGTGCTGACCGCGCGGATGAAGGGGCTGTCCGAGCGGCGCGTGCTCTACGGGCACGTGTTCCGCAACGCGATGCTGATCGTGATCGCGGGCTTTCCGGGCGCCTTCATCTCGGCCTTCTTCACCGGCTCGCTGCTCATCGAGACGATCTTCTCCCTCGACGGCCTGGGCGAGCTGTCGTTCCGGGCGATCGTCGGGCGCGACTATCCGGTCGTGTTCGCCACGCTCTACATCTTCTCGCTGCTCGGGCTCGCGGTGAACCTGCTGTCCGACCTGATCTACGTCTGGATCGACCCGCGGATCGATTTCTCGGCGCGGGCGACCTGACCGCGCGACGCGCGGAGCCTCAGGCCTCCGGGAGGCTCGCGGCGCCGGCCGGCACCGGCGGCTCGTCGCGCCGGGGGCCGGCCAGGCCCAGCAGCGCCGCGATGGCGTCGCCGTCCGGCGCGCCGAGGAGGTCCGCCAGGGTGTAGCGGTCGAGGACGGCGAGGAACGCCGCCAGGGCCTCGCCCAGCACCCGCCGGAGCCGGCACGGGGCCGTGATGGCGCAGGCGCCGCCGCCGAAACACTCGACCAGCGCCAGGTCGTCCTCGGTCTGGCGCACCACTGCACCGACGACGATCTCCTCCGGCGGCTTCGCCAGCCGAAGGCCGCCGCCCCGGCCGCGGATCGTCCGGATCAGGCCGAGCCGACCCAGCTGGTGGACCACCTTGGTCAGGTGGTTCTCCGAGATGCCGTAGGCGCGCGCGATCCCGGCGATCGAACTCTGCTCGGGCTCGTGGAGCCCGACGTAGATCAGCGTGCGCAACGCGTAATCCGTGTAGCGGGTCAGGCGCATCTCAACTCCAGAAGACGATCCCTGCCGTGGGGCGATGCGATGTCCGCCGCGGTCCGAGTCCGTACGCGCAGCCGCGGACCGGCACCACCGCAGGCAGGCGAACAGGCATCGTCCCTATAAGATGTATTTCACTTGCATCTTTTCGAGGGGGCGCTAAAAGAAGCATGTCGTATGCACCTTTTGAGCTGTGCCATGCCCGCGCCCCTCTCCCCCGCCACCGTCGCTCTCATCAAGGCCACCGTGCCGGCCCTGGAGGCCCACGGCCTCACCATCACCAAGCGCATGTACGAGCGCCTCTTCGAGAACGCCGAGATCCGCGACCTCTTCAACCAGTCCCATCACGGCGAGACCGGCTCTCAGCCGAAGGCCCTGGCCCAGGCCGTGCTCGCCTACGCCCGCAACATCGACAATCTCGGCGTCCTGGCGGGCGCGGTCGAGCGCATCGCGCAGAAGCACGTCGCCCTGAACATCCTCCCGGAGCACTACCCGCACGTGGCCGACGCCCTCCTCGGCGCGATCGGGGATGTCCTCGGCGAGGCCGCCACGCCGGAGATCGCCACGGCCTGGGGGGAGGCCTACTGGTTCCTGGCGGAACTGCTTATCGGCCGGGAGGCCGCGATCTACCGCGACCACGCCTCCAAGCCGGGCGGCTGGAACGGCTGGCGCGACTTCGTGGTCGACAGCGTGACCCAGGAGAGCGAGACGATCCGCTCCTTCGTCCTCGTGCCGGCCGACGGTGGCCCGGTGCTGCGGCATCGGCCGGGCCAGTATCTCGGCTTCCTCCTGGACCTGCCGGGCCGCGGCGTGCTGAAGCGGAACTACTCGGTGTCCTGCGCGCCGAGCGACCGGGCCTACCGCATCACCGTCAAGCGCGAGGCGGCGCCGGGCCGTCCGTCCGGGATCGCCTCGAACTGGCTGCACGACCACGCGCGGCCCGGCACCGTGCTGAAGGTCGCCGCACCGGCGGGCGACTTCAGCCTCGACACCGAGAGCGACGCGCCCGTGGTGCTGGTCAGCGGCGGCGTCGGGCTGACCCCGATGATCAGCATGCTCGAGACCATCGCGGCGGACAGCCCGGACCGGCCGACCTGGTACGTCCACGGCGCCCTGTTCGGCCGCGTCCACGCCCTGCGCGACCACGCCCGGGCGCTCGCGGCGCGGGCCCGCGCCGCGACGCTCGTGACGTTCTACGCGGAGCCCGAAGCCGCGGACCGGCCGGGTGAGCACTACGACGTCCAGGGCCTGATCACGGCGGACTGGCTCGCGGAGCACACGCCGCACGACCGCGCGACCTACTACCTGTGCGGTCCCAAGCCGTTCCTTCGGGATCTCGCCACCGGCCTGCTGCGCCGCGGCGTCCCGGCCGAGCGGGTGAAGTTCGAGTTCTTCGGCCCGGCCGACGAGCTCTTCGAGGAGCCCCGGCAGGCAGCCTAAGCGGCGCTCACGCCGACCCGCCGCCGAGCGGGCGCTCCGGGCCGAGCACCCGCGCCACGGTGGTCCGCAGCGCCTGCGCGCTCCGATAGCCAACAGCCGCCGCGACCGCCCGCGGCGGCCGCCCCTCGGCCGCCAGCGCCAGCGCCCGGATCACGCGGGCTCTCGCCCGCCAGTCGCCGAAGCTGAGACCGGTCTCCGCGCGGAACCCGCGCGTGAGCGTGCGCCGGCTCGCGCCGGCACGGTCGGCCCAGGCGTCGAGATCGGCCTCCGAGGCCGGATCCTCGATCAGCGCGAGGCAGACGCGGCGCAGGCGCGGGTCCCGGGGGAGCGGCAGCGCGAGCGGCGTCGCGGGGGCCCGGCCGATCTCGTCGAGCACCAGGGCGGCGAGGTGGCCGCCGCGACCCGCCTCTGCGTAGAGCACCGGCTCCTCCGCCAGCGCGGTGAGCGCGGCGGCGAGGAGCCGCGACACCGCGATCACCCGGCAGCTCGCCGCGAAGGACCGGACCGCGGCGGGATCGAGATAGGCCGAGCACATCGCGACCGCGCCGTGTGTCGCGACCGCGTGCGGCAGAAGCGGCGGGATCCAGAGGGCGTGCCCCTCGGGAACCACCCAGGTGCCGTCCTCCGCGAACGCCATCATCAGCCCGGACGTGGCGTAGAGCAGCTGCGCGCGGGGATGGAAGTGCCGGGCGAGGTGCATCCCGGCCGCGTAGGTCTTGGGCATCACCGCGACCGGGCGGGGCACGTCCTGATAGTCGGACGCCTCGGTCGACCGCCCCGCGCCGCGCGCCTCCGTCAACATTGGCCCGTTCGCGTACATATCCGGCCCAACACCGCCATCGGGTCAGGCTATCAGGGGTTCGTCTCGGAGGATACGCCGCGATGGATTCCGACACGCTGTCCCGCCGCACCCTGCGCTTCGTCAACGTCGCGCACGCCCTCGATCACTTCGTGCTGCTGATCTACCCGACCGCGGTCATCGCCATCGCGGCCCAGACCGGGCTCGGCTACGGCGAGCTGATCGGGCTCGCCACCGGCGCCTTCGTGGCCTTCGGTCTGTGCTCGCTGCCGATGGGCTCGCTGGCCGACCGCTTCGGGCGGCGCAACATGCTGGCGGTGTTCTTCTTCGGCTACGGCCTGTCCTGCCTGGGCGTGGCGAGCGCCTCGACGCCGCTGGGCTTCGCCCTCTGGCTCTGCGTCCTCGGGCTCGCCTCGGCGATCTACCACCCGGTCGGCTCGGCCATGCTGGTCACCCATGCGCGCCGGCTCGGGCACGATCTCGGCATCAACGGCGTCTGGGGCAATCTCGGCGCGGCCTCGGCCTCCGGCCTGACCGCGCTGCTCGCCGCCGCGGTCAGCTGGCGCGCGGCCTTCATCGTTCCCGGCCTCGTCTGCCTCGCCTGCGGGGCCGCCTTCGTGGCCCTGGTCCCGGGCGACGGCGACGCCGCGGGGAGGAAGGCCGGCGGCGCGGCCGTGATCCCGGTGACCCGGCCCTGGGCGCTCATGGCGATGTTCGCCCTGTCGATCTTCGCGGGCGGCCTGACCTTCAACCTGACGACGATCAGCCTGCCCAAGGTGATCGACGAGGGCGTCGGGCAGGCGCTGCCCCTGGCGCTGACCGGCTCGATCGCCACCGGCGTCTTCCTGTTCGGCGCTCTGATGCAGCTCGCCATGGGCCGGCTGATCGACCGCTACAGCCTGCCCTCCCTGTTCGTGGCGCTCTCGGTGCTGCAGCCGCTGGGGCTCGGGATCGCGGCCGCCTCCACCGGCCTGCCGCTGCTCGCCGGGCTCGTCCTCGCCATGACGGCGATCTACGGGCAGGTGGTGATCAACGACGCGATGATCGCCCGCTACGTGCCGCCCGCCTACCGGGCCCGCGCCTACAGCGTGCGCTACTTCGTCGGCTTCACGGCGAGCGGCTTCGTGGTGCCGGCGATCGCCCTCCTGCACGACCGCGGCGGCTTCGCGCTGGTCCTCGGCGTCGCCTCCGCCTGCGGCGCGGTGATCTGGCTCGCGGCCCTGGGCTTCCTGAGGCTGACGCAGGGCGGCGCGCGGCCCGCCCTGGCCGCCGCCGAGTAGCGCGACGGTTTGCGGGTCCGGCCCGGCGCTGCTACGCGGCGCCCGTCCGACCCGCGAGTACCCCGTGACCGATCTGTCCCTCGTCATCCGGCCGGAGCGGCCGGACGATGCCCCCGCCATCGAGCGCCTCCATGCCCGGGCCTTCGGTCCCGGCCGCTTCGCCCGCACCGCCTACCGCCTCCGCGAGGGCGCGGCCGAGCGGATCGATCTCGGCATCACCGCCTCCGTCGGCAGCTTCCTCGTCGGCTCGGTCCGGATGGGTCCGGTGCGGACCGGGGCGACGCCCTTCGTGATGCTCGGCCCCCTGGCGGTCGATCCGAGCTTCGAGGGCCGCGGCATCGGAGGCACCCTGACCCGCGCGGCGATCGAGGGGGCCCGGCGGGCGGGAGAAGGTCTGGTGATCCTCGTCGGCGACGCGCCCTACTACGCCCGCTTCGGCTTCACGCCGGTTCCGCCCGGGCGCCTGACCCTGCCGGGGCCGGTCGACCCGGCGCGCCTTCTGTGGCTGGAACTGGCCGAGGAGTTCCGTGCGGGCGTGTCGGGCCCGATCGAGGCGATCAGGACCTGAAGCGGGGTCCCGAAGGACGCTCCTCAGCCCTCAGACGGTGATTCCGGTCCGCACCGGGCTGGTCTTCTGCATGCGCGTGAATGGCCCAGCTCAACCCACACGCAGCCGCCGTCATTGCGAGCGGAGCGATGCGATCCAGTCGCGCCACACTTACGGCGGGCGCGCTGACCCTGGGTCGCTTCGCTGTCGCTCGCGATGACGGAGAGGGCCGACGGGTCCGCCGAGCAGCGAGCGCCGCCGGGGCCGGCGCTCGACCGTTCGAAACCCCGTTCAGGCCCGCCGGAGCGCCAGCGCGGCGATCAGCCCGGCCGCGAGCAGCGCCAGCGCCACCGGCGTCGCCGAGGTCGCCGGCCACGCCGAGGCGGCGGCCGTGAACAGCGCCCCGAACGTCATCTGGGTGAAGCCGTAGAGGCTGGAGGCCGACCCGGCGGCGTGCGGGTCGACGTTCATCAGCCCCGCCACCGCGTTGGGGCTGAGCAGACCGACGCCCACCGCGTAGGCGAAGAGCGGCACGATCAGGCTGACCACGCCGAGCATGCCGGTGCGGTCCACGACCAGCAGCGACAGCGCCGCCCCGATGCAGAGGAGGTTGCCGCTCCGCGCCGCCTTGCGGATCGGCACCCGGGCGGCGAGCCGGCTCGCCAGGACGGCGCCGCCGACCATGCCGAACACGACGATCAGGCAGTCGAAGCCCACCTCCTGCGAGGAGCGCCCGAGCCGGTCCACGAGGAGGAACGGCGCCACCGCCAGGAACGCGTAGAGACTGGTGCCGCCGCAGGCCCCCGCCACCAGGTAGGCCCGGAACACCGGGACCCGCACCAGCCGCAGGTAGCCGGACAGGACGGCGACGAAGCCCGGCAACGCCACCTTGTGGCGGTTGGTCTCGGGCAGGGTGAAGACCACGAGCGCACCCAGCACGGCGACGAGGCCGGCCAGCACCACGAACACCGCGCGCCAGCCGAAGGCCTCGTTCACCACGCCGCCGATCGCCGGGGCCAGCGCGGGCGTGAGCGTCATCGCGGTGGTGAGGATCGCGAGCTTCCGGGCGGCGTCCTCGCGGGTCGAGACATCGCGGACCATCGCCCGGCCGATCACCAGCGAGCCGCAGGCGCCGAGGGATTGCAGGACGCGGGCGACGAGCAGGACCCCGATATTCGGCGCGGGGATCGCGAGCAGCAGGCCGGCGAGGTAGAGGCCGAGTCCCCCGATCAGGATCGGGCGCCGCCCGTACCGGTCCGAGAGCGGCCCGTAGAGGAGCTGACCGCCCGCGAGCCCGATCAGGTAGACGGTGATCGTCAGCTGCGCGCCGGCGGCGTTGGTGCCGAGGTCGACGGCCGCCGCCGCCAGCGCCGGCACGAAGATGTGCAGCGCCACCGTTCCGGTCATGGTCACGGCGACGAGGAGCGGCAGGGGGGCCCGGCGCTCCGGCACGGCGGGACGTCGATCAGTCAAGGGGCCCTACGCGGTTCTCGATCCGGCCGGATGCCGGGGCGCAGCCGCCTTAGAGCAAGGGCCACGCCCGGAGCCATGCCGGCGGAACGCGCCAGGCACGCGAGGGGCGGGACCGTGCCCGGCCCCGCACCCGGCCGTGCCGCCTACTCCTTCGGCAGCGGCTGCGGGGTCGGCAGCGGCGCGTTCAGATCCTTGGTCGGGCCGCCGACCTCCAGATCCTTAGCCCGCTCGACGGCCTCGGGATTGGCCTTCGCGGCCGGCTCCTTGGCGGCCGGCGCCGTCGGCGCGGTCGGCTCGGCGGGGATCAGGCTCGAGGGCTGGCCCTGCTGGTCGCTGTCGTGGGCGCTGGCCGGGGGCGCCGGCGCGTTGCGGTCGCTCGACTCGCCGGTCGTGCGCGGGCTGCCGGGCGACTTCGCCTCGACCGGCTTGGCGGTGCCGGTATCGGCGGGCTTGGCCGGGCTGTCCTTACCCTCGGACGCCTTGTTGGCGGCGGGCTTGTCGGCGGACGGCTTGTCGGCGGCGGGCTTGTCCTCGGGCTTGGCCGCGGCGGGCGCGGCCGCCGGCGCGGCGTCGGTCTTCTCGACGGCCGGCAGCGGCTTCGGCGATTCGGCGAGCGTCCGCAGGTAGGCGATGACGTTGGCCCGCTCCTGCGGCGCCGCGATGCCCGCGTAGGCCATCTTGGTGCCCTTCACGTAGGCCTTCGGGTTCGTCAGGAACTCGTCGAGGTCGGCGTAGGTCCAGGTGCCGCCCTTCTCCTTCATGGCCGCCGAGTAGTCGAAGCCCGCATGCGCGCCCTTCGGCCGCTCGACGATGCCGTACAGGTCGGGGCCGACCTTGTTCGGGCCGCCCTTCTCGAAGCTGTGGCAGGCGTGACAGGCCTTGGTGCCGGCCTCGCCCTTCTCGGCATTGGCGCTCGCGAGGCGGACGGCGATCGGCTCGACCTTGGCCTCGGGCGCCGCCGCGGCGGTCTCGGGCTGCGGCTCGGGCAGGTCGTAGCCGGCATTGCCCGCCGGCTTCGGGTGGTAGATCAATTCGGCGACGAAACCCGATCCGGCCGCGAACAGAAGGGCGCCGAGGACCGCACCCAGGACCTTGTTCACCTCGAACGAGTTCATGCTCTTCTCGCAACTCGGCCGTGCCGAACGCGCGCCTGACACGGGCGAGCGGGCTCGGACACCGGACATTGGAAGATTTCGAGGTTGCCTTAGCGGTTCCGGGCCGCTCCTGACAATGCCGCAGGGGCGTTCCGCGTCGCTCCGGCGCAGGATTGTTCCACCGAATTGTCCAGCTTGTCACCGGGTGGCACCTTTTCTCCACCGCGGCCCGGCCCGTTTCCGCAGGCCCGTTCCCGGGGGACGACAACCGGGGGCCGGCCTGTTAAGCAGCCGGCCGCCTCCCGTCGCGGCCGCTCGATCCGCGCATCCGGATCCGAATCTCGATGTCCGATCCCCTGGTCCTGATCCCGGCGCGCCTCGCCGCGACCCGCCTGCCGAACAAGCCGCTGGCCGACATCGCCGGCGAGGCCATGATCGTCCATGTCTGGCGCCGGGCCGTCGAGGCCGGGATCGGCCCGGTGGTGGTCGCCACCGACACGGCGGAGATCGCCCGCACGGTCGAGGCCGCGGGCGGCCTCGCGGTGATGACCCGGGCCGACCACCCATCGGGCTCCGACCGCCTCGCCGAGGCCCTGGAGATCGTCGATCCGGAGGGCCGCCACGACGTGGTCGTCAACGTGCAGGGTGACCTGCCCACCATCGACCCGGCGATCATCGGCGCCTCCGTCGCGCCGCTCGCCGACCGCACCGTCGACATCGTCACCCTCTGCGCGCCGATCACCGATCCGCACGAGGCCGACAACCCCAACGTGGTCAAGCTCGTCGGCCACGCGGTCGGTCCCGGGCGCCTGCGCGCCCTCTACTTCACCCGCGCCCGCGCGCCCTGGGGCGACGGGCCCCTCTGGCACCATATCGGCCTGTACGCCTACCGGCGCACGGCGCTCAGCCGGTTCGTGGCCCTGCCGCCCGGCGAGCTGGAGGTGCGGGAGAAGCTGGAGCAGCTGCGGGCCCTCGAGGCCGGCATGCGCATCGACGCCGCCATCGTCGACGACCTGCCGCTCGGCGTCGACACCCCCGCCGACCTGGAACGGGCCCGCGCCCTGCTGCAGGGCCGGCGCCTGAACTGACCGACGAACGAATCTGCGCCGCCATGACCGACCGCACCATCGCCTACCAGGGTGAGCCCGGGGCCAACTCGCACATCATCTGCGCGGAGGCCTATCCGGACTGGACGCCGCTGCCCTGCCCGACCTTCGAGGACGCCTTCGCGGCGGTGACGGAGGGGCGCGCGCAGCGGGCGATGATCCCGATCGAGAACTCGATCGCGGGCCGCGTCGCCGACATCCACCACCTGATCCCGATCTCGCCGCTGCACATCGTGGCCGAGCACTTCCTGCCGATCCACTTCCAGCTGATGGTCCTGCCGGGCACGAAGCTCGAGGCGCTGAAGAGCGTCCACAGCCACGTCCACGCGCTGGGCCAGTGCCGCCGCATCATCCGCCGGCTGGGCCTGAAGGCCGTGGTCGCCGGCGACACCGCCGGGGCGGCCCGCGAGATCGCCGAGATCGGCGACCCGAGCCGGGCGGCCCTGGCGCCCGCTCTCGCCGCCGAGGTCTACGGCCTGGACATCCTCGAGCGCGACGTCGAGGACGAGGCGCACAACACCACCCGATTCGTGGTGTTCTCCCCCGAGCCCGAGCCGGTCGCCCAGGGCGCCGAGCCCTGCGTGACGAGCTTCGTGTTCCGCGTCCGCAACATCCCGGCCGCCCTCTACAAGGCGCTCGGCGGCTTCGCGACCAACGGCGTCAACATGTCGAAGCTCGAGAGCTACATGGTCGACGGCGAGTTTACCGCCACGCAGTTCTACGCCGAGGTCGACGGCCATCCGGAGGATACGGGCCTCCGCCGCGCGTTGGACGAGCTCGGCTTCTTCTCGCGCGAGCTGCGGGTGATCGGGACCTACCCGGCCCACCCGTTCCGCGAGGCGGCGCGGCCGCCCGCGGAGTGATCCTCACTCCCGCCGCAGGATGCGGTCGGCGGCCAGATCCGACCAGAAGCCCGGCCGGAAATCCCGCTTGAGCGCCTCGGGATCGTAGACGGTCTCGACCCAGGTCAGGAAGTCGAGGCCCTGCGCCTCGCCCTCGACGCGGTAGCGGGCGAAGAACGCGTCGAGGATCCCGGTCTTGGCGAAGCGGAGATGGCCGTAGCGGGCGGAGAGCTGCCGGGCGGCCTCGGCCACCGGGCGGCCCTCGTGCAGGATCAGGTACAGGGCCGAGGCGAGGCCGGCCCGGTCGGCGCCGGACTTGCAGTGCATCACGGCCGGGTACTCGATGCCGGCGAAGAACGCCTTGGCGCCGAGGATGGTGGCGCGGTCCGGCGCCTCCCGCGAGCGGAGCACGAACTCGACGAGCTTGAGGCCGTGGCGCTCGCAGGCCTCGCGCTGCAGCGGCCAGGACCCGTGCTCGCGCCCGCCGCGCAGGGAGATGATCGTCCGCACGCCCTCGGCCCGGAAGCGGGCGAGCTGGTGGGGACCGGGCTGGGCCGAGCGCCAGACGGCGCCGGTGCCGACCCGGTGCCGGTTGAGGTAGGCGAGGCGGAACACGCCGTGGTCCATCAGCAGCATGCTGGCCCAGGCCATCAGCCGGTCGCCGGGGCCGGCGATCGGCCGCTCGAAGCGGGCGATCCGGGCCATGCGGCGCGCGTAGCGCGTCTCGGGCTTGAGGAAGCGGTTGAACAAGGCCGGGCTGCCGAGGGAACGAGCCCGGGCTCTACCAGCCACCCGGCGGCCCGGCAATTCGCGGCCCCGCGGCGGCCCCGCGGCGGCCCGGCACCAGACCGGCACGCGGTCGACCATACACCGACGCGATCCGGCGCCGTTCTTGCCTTCACTCCGCCCGGATCGGCATCGAACCTGCGCGGACCGCGCGAGTTATCCGCCGGTCGGACGATGGGAGGCCCGAGGCCCATGAGCACGCGCACCACGAGCATCCGCCGGGCCCGCGAGGCCGACCTCGGCGGCTTGTCCAAGGTGTTCGACGCGTCGTGGCGCGAGGCCTATCGCGGCATCATCCCGGGCGTCGCTCTGGAGCGGCTGATCTCGACCCGGGACCGGGCGTGGTGGCGGGGCGCCCTGCGCCGCGGCCGGCCGATCGCGGTGGTCGAGACGGGCGAGCTCGTCGTCGGCTACGCGGCCTACGGGCGGACGCGCAGCCGGTCCCTCGGCACCGAGGCGGAGATCGACGAACTCTACCTGCTGCCGGAGTACCAGGGCGTCGGCCTGGGCCGCCGCCTGTTCCGGGCGGTGCGCAACGACCTCGCGGATCACGGCCTCGCGCGGCTCGGCGTGTGGAGCCTGGAGGACAACGCCCGCGCGAGCGCCTTCTACGAGGGGCTCGGCGGCGTCGCCGGCCCGCGGGTGCTGGACCGCGTGGCGGGCCTCCCGCTCCCGAAGGTCGGGTTTCTCTTCAGCTAACGTTTTCCAGCGCTCGTTGCCGGGCCGTACCATCGACTGATTTGCTTTGCCAGGCGGCGCCTCTAAGAGATCCGGGAAGCGGACGAGACCGCATTCCGGAAGCGACACGCCATGAAGATCGACGCCATCCCGCTCGGCAAGAAGCCGCCGCACGACGTCAACGTGATCGTCGAGGTGCCGCTCGGCGGCGAGCCGATCAAGTACGAGATGGACAAGGAATCCGGCGCGCTGGTCGTCGACCGGTTCCTGTACACGCCGATGTTCTACCCGGGCAATTACGGCTTCATCCCCCACACCCTGTCGGGCGACGGCGATCCCTGCGACGTGCTGGTGGCCAACACCCGCGCGGTGCTGCCGGGCGCGATCATCAGCGCGCGTCCCGTGGGCGTCATGGTGATGCAGGACGAGGGCGGCGAGGACGAGAAGATCATCGCGGTGCCCTCGCGCCACCTGACCAAGCGCTACGACCGGGTCGAGAACTACACCGACCTGCCCGACATCACGATCCAGCAGATCCAGCACTTCTTCGAGCACTACAAGGATCTGGAGCCCGGCAAGTGGGTCAAGTTCGTCCGCTGGGGCGACAAGGAGGAGGCCCACCGGCTGATCGAGGAAGCGATCGAGCGCGGCAAGGCCAAGAAGTAAGGGTGTTCCGGCCGCTCCTCCGGGGAGCGGCCCGTACCCGTCAGCCGTCGATGCGGCGCAGCCCGGCCCGGTAGCGCCGGGCATTCTCCACGTAGCGCAGGGCGGCCTGCCGCAGACCCTCGATCGCGGCCTCGTCAAGGGTGCGCACGGCCTTGGCCGGCGCCCCGACGATCAGGCTGTGATCCGGGAACTCCTTGCCCTCGGTGACCAGCGCGTTGGCGCCGACGAGGCAGCCGCGGCCGATCCGGGCCCCGTTCAGAACCGTCGCCCCCATGCCGACGAGGCTGCCGTCCCCGATGGTGCAGCCGTGCACGATCGCGCCGTGCCCGATCGTGACGTCGGTCCCGATCACGAGGGGGAAGCCGGGATCGACGTGCATGATCACGCCTTCCTGGACGTTGGTGCGGTCACCGATGCGGATCGGCTCGTTGTCGCCGCGCAGGGCCGCGCCGAACCAGATGCCGACATCGAGGCCGAGATGCACCCGGCCGATCACCTGCGCGTCGGGCGCGATCCAGACCCGGGCCGGGTCGGCGAGGTCGGGGACGTGCTCGTCGAGGGCGTAGAGCGGCATGGCGGCCTTTCACGGAAGAGCGGTGGTATCGGCCGCGCGGCGCGGCCGGGATTGCGACAGATGACGCGCGGCACGTGTCGCGGGAATGGTACGGCGCGTCCAGGCTGCCAATGCTAGGCTGGCTCCGCAAGCGGTCGCGACCCGGATCGGAGACAGAGATGGCACGCCTCCCGGCCCTGATCGGTCTGACGCTTCTCCTGCTGACGCAGGGGGCCGGGGCCGCGGACCTGCGGGGGCCGGCGGCGCCGGGCCGGTTCCGGGCGACGTGCGAGGATCTCGGGACCTTCTGCTTCGCCGACGCCTGCGGCGGCGATCAGATCGCGGCGGCCGAGGGCTGCCGGGCGCGCTGCCCGAGCGCGTCGATCGTCGAGGTCGTCCCGGCCGCCTGCCCGCTGCCGGACGGTCGGTCCGTGCCGATCCTCCGGCGCCGCGGCTGAGAATTGGCCGCGATCGAGGGCCGGGAGAAATATCGGACGTCCGCGGCAACGAAACGCGGAACGCGGCATTGACCGTTTCGAACACGCTAACAACGGAGACGCGGACAGATGCTCGCGAACGCGCGCGATGCCCGCCGGCGCACGAAGCTGACCAGCGATCTCCGTCCGCCCGAAGCGGGAGCGAACGCCGATCCCGTCCTATACGGCGTGGCCGCGGGTCTGGCGGCCCTGTTCCCGCCCGTAATGCTGCGCTCGGAGGCCGCGCCCGAGACGCACCGCGCCTCCGAGACCTCGCGAGCGCCGGACGCGACCGGCACCCGCTGAGGCTAGGACCGGTCGGCGCAGGCTCCCCTCAGGCCGCGAGCCGGACGAGGAGGAGTAGGGTCGCCAGGAGCGGCGCCGCCGCGGCGAGCCAGAGGGCGCCCGGATGGAAGCCCTGGGGTCCCGAGAAGCGCGCGGTCCGCGTCACCGCGGGGCGCAGGGGATCCCCGCGTCCGATCCCGATCCCGACTGGCATCCGCGCACTCCTCGATACCGGAGGAGTGAGCGCCGACGTCCCTCAAGAGCGTCTGAATCGGCGGCCGTCGTCGTTCGGCGTGGTGAACCGGCCCTTAAAGGGCCCGGTCGAACTTCAGCTCGCCGTTCGGGCTCTTCAGAACGAGCTGCGAGCCGACCATGTCCCACGCCGCCGAGGTGCGCAGGGCGATGAAGAACGCCTGCTCGGCGGCCGCGAGGCCCTTGTCGCAGCTCTTCTTGGTGAGCGCGAGCGGGCCGACGGCGATGTGCTGCTCCTTGAGCGGGAAGGCGGTCGCCGCGAAGGTGTTGCAGCCGCCGTAGCCGCGGGCGCGGTACTGCTTGTCGATGATGAAGCTCGGCCGGTCGCCGCCCGTGAACGGCTTGCCGTTCAGGCTCACGGCGGTCCAGGTCGAGTCCAGCGGGAACATCTTCTCGCTGGCCTTGGTCCCCGGCACGTACTGGGGCTTCTTCTCCTCCTCGCCGCCCGGCCGGCGGTTGCCCCGGCCGAAGCCCGTGGGCGAGCCGCCCATCTGCGCCTGCGCCTGCGTCGCCGCGGTCAGGTCCATGGCCAGCACGGCACAGGCCAAGCTCGCGATCAGCACCCCTCTCATCGTCCAGTCCCCATGTCGCGCGCGCCGCGCGCAGGTCATCCCGGTCCGGAAGCGCCGCGCGGGCCGCGCGGTCCGGCCCCTCGCGTGGGCCGCTCCGAATCCTTGCGCCGTGCCGGATGCGACAGGATTTCAGCACAATTATGGTCGCGCTCGGCCGAAGACCGCCCGGAAACGATCCGGGACCGCGATCGTTGTTGATCAGTGCGAAGCAGGAGGATCACCTTGGCAGGATCGGACGAGGGCGCGCAGAGCGGGACCCGGGCGCTCGCCATGACCCCGGCGCAGTCGCGGGCGGCTCGCGGGCTGCTCGGCTGGTCGGAGGCCGATCTCGCCGGCAAGGTCGGCCTGGACGAGCGATTCGTGCGGGATTTCGAGGGCGGCTACAGCGACGCGCCCAGTGGCCAGGTCGAGGCCCTGCGCAGCGCCCTCAGCGCCGCCGGTGCGGTCTTCCGCGATGCGCCGACGCCCGGCGTCCACCTCGCGGCGGGCCAGGGCGTCGACGAGGGCACCCGCACCGACGCGCTCACCACCGAGAACGATCGCTGACACCCGCCGGCCGGCCCGAACGCGCCGCTCATGGCGCGTTCATGCGCCGCGCCTGACAACCCGGGACGCCACAACCCGCGCACCGTCCGTGGAGCGTCCCGTGATCGATCCCGTCAGCAGCCCGTCGCGGTGCGACCGGCGCTTCCTCTTGGCCTCCGACCTCTCGGCCTCTGACCGGATCGGAGGCCGCTGATGCGCGCCGACGCCTTCCTCGCCGCCGCCGACGCGCTGCCCGTGGCGAGCCTCGACGCCCTCCTGGGGAGCCGGGGGCTCGTGGTGGTCGCGCCCCATCCCGACGACGAGAGCCTCGGATGCGGCGGGCTGATCGCCGCCGCCCGGGCGTCGGGACGGCCCGTGCATCTCGTCGTGGTCAGCGACGGCTGCGGGTCGCACACGCATTCCCGTCTCTACCCGCCCGAGAAACTGCGCGCTCTGCGCGAGGCGGAGACCCGGCGGGCCGTGGCGGTCCTCGGCCTCGGGCCCGAGGCCGTCACCTTCCTGCGCCTCCCGGACGCGCACGTCCCGAGCGACGGCCCCGGGGCCGAGGCCGCCGCGTCCGCGGTAGCCCGCGCGGCCGCGGTGATCGGGGCCGGCGCGGTCTTCGTCACCTGGCGCCACGATCCCCACTGCGACCACAAGGCGGCCGCGGCGATCGTCGCCCTCGCGCGGCCGCAGATGCCGGGGGTCCGCGTCTACGAGTACCCCGTCTGGGGCTGGACCCTGCCGCCCGAGACCGAGGTCGGGCCGAGCCCCGCCGGCCTGCGCCTCGACGTCTCCGCCTATCGCGAGACCAAGGCGCGCGCCGTCGCCGCCCACGAATCGCAGACCACCGACCTGATCGCGGACGATCCCCAGGGCTTCCGGCTCGAGCCCGCCATGATCGACCGGCTCTGCGGCCCCTACGAGCGCTTCGTCGCGGTCCCCGCATGAGCCGCCGGACGCAGACCCTGCCGGAAGACTACTTCCTCGGCATGTACGCCAGCGACCCGGATCCCTGGCGCTTCACCTCGTCGTCCTACGAGCGCGACAAGTACGCGGCGACGCTGGCGGCCCTGCCGCGGGCGCGCTACCGGACCGCGTTCGAGCCGGCCTGCTCCATCGGCGTCTTCACCCACGCCCTGTCCGAGCGCTGCGAGCGTCTGCTCGCCACGGATCTGGTTCCGGCCGCCCTGGAGGACGCCCGGGCGCGCTGCGCGGATCGCCCCCACGTCGAGATCCGGCAGGGCACGATGCCGGCGGACTGGCCCGAGGAGCGGTTCGACCTGATCGTCCTCTCCGAGTTCCTGTACTTCCTGGCCCCGGAGGATTTCGCCGCGCTCGTGCGCCGGGCCGGCGCGACGATCGCGCCCGGCGGCGACATCGTGCTGGTGCACTGGCTGGGCGAGACCGACTACCCGCTCTCGGGTGACGGCGCCGCCGAGGGCTTCATCCGGCTGTCGGCGCCCTTCGCCCAGGTCCTGAGCCAGGCGCGTACGGACAAGTACCGCATCGACGTCCTGCGCGCCGGAACCGCCCCGTGAGCGTCGCGGTCATCACCCTCAACAAGGGCCGGCGCGCGCACCTGACCCGGCTGCTCGAAGGCCTCGGTCGCGGCGACCCGCCCGACCGCTGCGTCGTCGTCGAGATCGGCGACGACGCGGCGCCCTACCCGGCCCTGCCCTTCCCGGTGGAGCGCGTGCCGTTCCCGCGTGCCGGCCTGCCGCTCGCCGCGGCGCGCAATGCCGGGCGCCGGGCCGCCGGTGCCGACACGCTGATCTTCCTCGACGTGGACTGCATCCCCTCGGCGGGGCTCGTCGCGGGCCTGTCGCGGGCGGTGGCCGAGCGGGACGGCCTGATCTGCTGCGAGATCGGCTACCTGCCGGCCGGCGCGGTCGCGGACGGGTGGCGCGAGACGGATCTGGCGCGTCTCGGCGCGCCGCACCCGGTGCGGGCCTTCCCGCCCGCCGGCACGGTGGCGCCGGCGCCGCAGCCCGGCCTGTTCTGGTCCCTCGCCTTCGCGGTGCGGGCCGCGACCTACGACCGCCTCGGCGGCTTCGACGAGACCTTCTCGGGCTACGGCGCGGAAGACACCGACCTCGCCTTCCGGGCCGAGCGGGCCGGCGTGCCGATCCTGTTCCTCGGCGGCCCCCGGGCCTACCACCAGCATCATCCGGGCTACGACCCGCCGCTGCAGCATTTCCGCGACATCGTCGCCAACGCGGCGCGCTTCCACGACCGGCACGGGATCTGGCCGATGGACGGCTGGCTCGACGGGTTCGCCCGGCTCGGGCTGATCGCGGCGGACCGCTCCACCGGGATCGTGGTTCACCGGGACCCGACGCCGGACGAGATGGCAGCGGCGCGGCTACCGGACGATCAGCCGTTTTGACGGGACTTCGGGCCACGCGGCGCCGCCGTCCTCGCGAGCGCAGCGAGGCAACCCGGCAGCGACACGCATGTCGCCGTAGCCGCGACCCTGGATTGCTTCGCTGCGCTCGCAAGGACGAGACGTTCCTGGCAGTGCAGAGGGCGGATCCCGGCCAGGGGGCCGGGATCCGCCCGCGTCGGAGCCGTCTTCAGCCCTTCATGGCGTTCGCCTTCTCGATCAGCGCCTCGGCCATGCGGATCGAGGCGATGTCGATGAGGCGGCCGTCCAGGGACACGGCGCCGCGGCCGGCCTTGGCGGCCTCTTCCATGGCCTCGAGGATGCGCCGGGCCTTGGTGACCTCGGCCTCGGAGGGGGTGAACACCTCGTTGGCGAGCTCGATCTGGCTCGGGTGGATCGCCCACTTGCCCTCGAAGCCGAGGGCGGCGCAGCGGCGGGCCGCCGAGCGGTAGCCGTCCGGATCCGAGAAGTCGCCGAACGGTCCGTCGATCGGGCGCAGGCCGTAGGCGCGGCAGGCGACCAGCATGCGGTTCTGGGCGAACAGCCACGGGTCCTGCCAGTGGGTCTGGCGGCTGCCGGACTCGTCCTTGTCGGTCAGCACCGAGAAGTCGGGGTTCACGCCGCCGATGACGGTGGATCGGGCGCGGGTCGAGGCGGCGTAGTCGGCGACGCCGAAGGACATCGCCTCCAGCCGCTTCGACGACTGGGCGATCGCCTCGACGTTGGCCATGCCGAGGGCCGTCTCGATCAGCACCTCGAAGCCGATCTGCTTCTCGCGCTTCTTGGCCTGCTCGATCTGGGTGACCAGCACGTCGATGGCGTAGACGTCGGCCGGCACGCCGACCTTGGGGATCAGCACCATGTCGAGCCGCGGGCAGGCTTCGACGATGTCGACCACGTCGCGGTACATGTAGTGGGTGTCGAGACCGTTGATGCGGATCATCATGGTCTTGTTGCCCCAATCCAGGTCGTTCAGCGCCTGGATGATGTTGGTGCGGGCCTTCTCCTTGTCGTCCGGGGCAACCGCGTCCTCGAGATCGAGGAAGATCACGTCCGCCGCCGAGGAGGCCGACTTCTCCATGAAGGTCGGGTTGGAGCCGGGCACGGCGAGTTCGGAGCGGTGCAGGCGCGGCTTGGCCTGCTGGATCAGGGTGAAGCTCATCTTGGGTTCTCTCTCCTGGTGACGGTTCTGGTGCCGTTGCGGGATGCGGTCCCGTTCATCGGCGGCAAATGGCGCGCGCGTGGGTCGCTGACAGGGCGCGGCTGCACGAATGGACCGGGTTCCCGGTACGGGATCGAGGCACGGGTCCCGTCTCCCGCGCGGGAGAGGGAGCCCGCTGGACCCTCCCCTATCCGGTCGCCCCGAAGCCGACCGCGATGCAGTTTATGGACAGGAGCAGGGCCGACTTCACCGCCTCGCGCCGGTCCTCGTCGGTCTCGGCGCGATAGCGGGCGAGCAGCTCGACCTGCTCGCGGCTGACCTGGTTGATCGTCGGGAGCCGGCCCTTCAGGCGGTCCCGGAACAGGGGGAAGCGCTCGGCCAGCTCCGTGCCGCCGCTCACCCGCAGCACCATCTCGCGGGTGAGCGCGTACTCGGCCTCGATCATCGAGAAGATCCGGTCCCGCACGCCCGCGTCCTGGACGAGGCCCGCGTAGGCGCGGGCGATGTCGAGATCGACCATCATCAGCGTCTTCTCGACCTCGTCGAGGACGAGGCGGAGGATGCGGGACTCGTTGAACAGCCGCTTGAGGGTCGCCTCGCCGTCGCGGCCGCGCACGTCGATGAAGCTCGCCAGCCCCGAGCCGACGCCGTACCAGCCGGTGATCACGTGCCGGTTCTGCGACCACGCGAACACCCAGGGGATCGCGCGGAGGTCCGAGAGCGAGCGCGCGCCGAAGCGGCGGGCCGGACGCGAGCCGATGTTGAGAAGGGAGATCTCGTCCAGCGGGCTCGCCGCCTGGAAGTAATCGACCAAGCCGTCGGTCTGGAGCAGCTGGACGTAGGCCGCCCGCGAGGCCCCGGCGAGCGCCTCGAGGGCGTCGTCGTGGCCGGGGCCCGCCCGCTCGCCGTCGCCGGCGAGCGCGTGCTCGAACACCGAGGCCGCCAGCAGCTCCATCTGGTAGGCGGCCGTGCCGCGATTGGCGTACTTGAACGAGACGACCTCGCCCTGCTCGGTGGTCCGGAACCGGCCGCGGATGGAGCCCGGCGGCTGGGCCATGATGCCCTTCTGGGTCGGCACGCCGCCGCGGCTCACCGAGCCGCCGCGCCCGTGGAAGAAGGCGATCCCGACGCCGAGCTCCTCGCCGAGCCGGGTCAGCTTGCTCTGCGCCTTGTAGAGTTCCCAGTTGGCGGCGACGAAGCCGCCGTCCTTGTTGGAGTCGGAGTAGCCGATCATCACCTCCTGCACGCCGCCCTGCCAGCGGGTGGAGCGGCGGACCACCGGCACGTTGAGCAGCGCCCGCATGATCGCCGGGGCGGCGCGCAGGTCGTCGATGGTCTCGAACAGGGGCACGATCGGCAGCGGGCAGATCTCCGTGCCGGCGGCGTCGAGGAACACCCCCGCTTCCTTGGCCAGCAGGTACGCGCCGAGCACGTCCTCCACCGAGCGGGTCATCGACAGCACGAAGGCGCCGAACGCCTCGCGGTCGAGGGCCTCGCGCATCTCGGCGACAAGGGCGAAGGTGGCGAGCGTCTCGCGGGCGGCGTCGGGCAGGTCCTCGAAGGACCGCTCGGGATCGCGCGGCCGGGCGAGCTCCGTGTCGAGCCACTGGCGCCACGCGGCCGAGCCGAGGGCCGGCGGCTCGCCGTCGCCGTTGCGCTGGCGCCAGAGGGCGTGGAGCGTGTCGGTGGTCCGGGTGGTGTTCTCACGCAGGTCGAGGCGGACCGTCGAGAAGCGGAAGATCTCGACCATGCGCCGGACCGGACGCACGAGATCCCGCGCCAGTGCCCCGCACTTGGCCTCGGTCAGGCCGCGCTCCAGGGTGCGCAGGTCCTCGATGAGCCCGTCCGCGCTCGCGTAGTCGGGGCCGGACGGGTGCTCGCCCTCGTTGCGGGCGATCGTCGCCTCGATCTTGCGCAGGACGCAGGAGAGGTACTGGCGATAGGGCTCGCCCGGGTTGCGCCGGGTGATGGCGCGGGCCTGGCCGCTCTCGGCGAGATTCCGGTCGAGCTCCGCGCGGAAGCTCTCGGGCAGCGGCAGCGAGCGCTCGGTGAGCGAGAGGGTCCGCCCCAGCTCGCGAACGCCGTCGCGGTAGCGCGTGAGCGAGGCGAGCGCGTTCCGGTGCAGGGTCTGCCGGGTGACTGCCGCCGTGACGTAGGGGTTGCCGTCCCGGTCGCCGCCGATCCAGGAGCCGAACTGGAAGAACGGCGGCACCCTGAACTCCGTGCCCGGATAGGTCTCGGCCAGCGCCTCGTGGAGGGTCTCCAGGGTCTCGGGCAGCATCTCGAACAGGGTCTCGTCGAAGAAGTGCAGCCCCCAGGCCACCTCCCGCTCGACAGTCGCCTTCTCCAGGTGCAGCTCGCCCGTCATCCAGACCAGCTCGATCTGGTCGCGCAGCTCGTTCATGAGCCCGTTGCGCTCACGGTCGGTCCAGCGCGGCATCTCCAGCTCGCGCAGGACGAGGTAGATCCGCCGGAACTTCTCCAGCACCGTCACCCGCTTGCCCTCGGTCGGGTGGGCGGTGAGCGTCGGGCGGATGCGCAGGTCGCTCAGCAGCGCCTGGATTTTTTCAGGGGGCACCCCCTGTTTGCGCGCGTCGGAAAAAACCTTGGCGAAGGAGCCGCCGAGCGCGGCCCGCCCCTCCGTGCGCTCCACGTGCCGGCGTCGGCGCATCGCGGCGTTCTGCTCGGCGATGGAGATCAGCTGGAACCAGATGCCCTGCACCTGCAGCGCGCGCGCCAGCATCTGCGGCGAGAAGCGCGAGATGTCGGCCGTCCCGTGCAGGACCGCCTCGAGGTCGGGGTCGTGCCGGCGGGCGACGTCGAGCAGCGCCTGGAACAGGATGTCCAGCGCCTGTTCCGACGACGTGCCGACGATCACCGGCGGCGCGAAGGCCGTGGCATCGACGAGACCGGGGGTTGCGTGAAGGGTGCGGGTCATGGAGCCACCTCGTGGCGCACGGTCTTTCTCGAGGATGTTCAGCGCGATGCGCCGTCACCTCCGGGAGGGAAGCGCGCATCGGCCGGTGCCCAGCGCGACGCGCGCCCTCTCCCGCTCGGGAGAGAGGACCCGCGCCGCGTTCCGGGACGTAAGGCGGGCCGGCCGCGCTACGCGGCCCGGGCCAGCACGTCGGCCACCGTCTGCCCGAAGGATCCCGGATCCGGCGCCACCGTCAGCCCGTAGGAGCGCATGATCTCGGCCTTCTCGGCGGCGCTGTCGCCGGCCGCCGAGATGATCGCGCCGGCATGGCCCATGCGGCGACCCTTCGGGGCGGTCAGCCCGGCCACGAAGCCGATCACCGGCTTCGACATGTTCTCGCGGATCCAGGCCGAGGCCTCGGCCTCCTGCGGGCCGCCGATCTCGCCGATCATCAGGACCGCGTCGGTGTCCGGGTCGGTCTCGAACAGGGCGAGGTGGTCGAGGAAGGACGAGCCGTTGATCGGGTCGCCGCCGATGCCCACCGAGGTCGAGATCCCGAGCCCGAGTTCCTTGAGTTGCGAGGCGGCCTCGTAGCCCAGCGTCCCGGAGCGGGAGATCACCCCGACATTGCCCGGAAGGTAGATGTGGCCGGGCATGATGCCGAGCATCGCCTTGCCGGGCGAGATGATGCCGGCGCAGTTCGGGCCGACCACCATGGTCCGCTTCTCTTTCGGGTAGCGGTACAGGTAGCGCTTCACCCGCATCATGTCCTGGGCCGGGATCCCGTCGGTGATCGAGCAGACCAGCCGCAGGCCGGCATCGGCCGCCTCCATGATGGCGTCCGCCGCGAAGGGGGGCGCCACGAAGGTGATCGACGTGGTGGCGCCGGTCGCCGCCACCGCCTCCTTGACGGTGTTGAACACCGGCAGGCCGAGATGGGTGCGCCCGCCCTTGCCCGGGGTGACGCCGCCGACGACGTTCGTGCCGTAATCCAGCATCTCCTTGGCGTGGAAGGTGCCCTTGTCGCCCGTGATGCCCTGGACGATGATCGGGGTGGTCTCGTCGATGAGGATGCTCATGGCGCGGTCTCCCCTCTCAGTGCTGCGTCTTGGCGGCGGAGCAGGCGTCGACCGCCTTCTTGGCCGCCTCAGCCAGCGTGTCGGCGGTGATGAGATCGAGGCCGCTCTCGGCCAGGATCTTCTTGCCGGCCTCGACGTTCGTGCCGGCGAGCCGGACCACGAGCGGCACGTCGATCTTCACCTCGCGGGCGGCCTGGACGACGCCCTCGGCGACCCAGTCGCAGCGGTTGATGCCGGCGAAGATGTTGACCAGGATCGCCTTCACGTTGCGGTCCGAGAGCACGAGCCGGAAGGCCGTGGCGACCCGCTCAGGAGACGCGCCGCCGCCGACGTCCAGGAAGTTCGCCGGCTCGCCGCCTGCGTGCTTGATCATGTCCATGGTGGCCATGGCGAGGCCCGCGCCGTTGACGATGCAGCCGATCTCGCCCTCGAGGCCGATGTAGCTGAGGTTGTGCTCGGCGGCCTGCGCCTCGCGGGGATCGCCCTGGGACGGGTCGTGCATGTCGGCGATGCCCGGCCGGCGGAACATCGCGTTGTCGTCGAAGCTCATCTTGGCGTCGAGCGCCAGCACCCGGTCGTCCTTGGTGACGACGAGCGGGTTGATCTCCAGCATGGTGCCGTCGCAGTCGCGGAACGCCCGGTAGGCGTTCATGATCGTCTTCACCGCGGCCGAGACCTGCTTGATGTTGAGCCCGAGCTGGAAGGCGATCTCCCGCGCCTGGAACTGCTGCAGGCCGACCGCCGGCTCGACCACCACCTGGATGAGCGAGTCGGGCTCCTTGGCGGCGATCTCCTCGATGTCCATGCCGCCGCGCTGGCTGGCGATGACCCGCACGCGCTCGGCCTTCCGGTCCAGCACGTAGCCGAGGTAGAGCTCGCGCTCGAACGGGTCGGCGGTCTCGACGTAGACCCGCTGCACCGGCTTGCCCTCGGGGCCGGTCTGGTGCGTGACGAGGCGCTTGCCGAGGAGGTCCTTGGCGGCGTCGCGGACCTCGTTGTAGGTCCGGCACAGCTTGATGCCGCCGGCCTTGCCGCGGGCGCCGGCGTGGATCTGCGCCTTCACGGCCCAGAATGAGCCGCCGAGCTCTGTGGCCGCGTAGACCGCCTGGTCCGGGCTGAAGGCGATCGCGCCTTTCGGGACGGCCACGCCGAAGCTCGCGAGCAGCTCCTTGGCCTGATACTCGTGGACGTCCATTCGGCGCCTCCTCCGCGGTTCGTTGCCGCCGTTGACGCCCTCTACTTTAGTTGAGTCGAAAGATTACGCCCGTCAAATTTTTTAAGCTCCTGATTGACCGCGACTTTTTCGCGGTCGCAACACAGATCGTATTTCATATTGCGATGCAGCATACAGGAAAACAGCGAGGCCGGGAGCGCGATGCACCCGGCCTCGACTGTTGAATCGCTACAAAGTACGCCGGAACGCTTCGTTCAGGACGCTCTGTCCGTCATCGCGAGCGCAGCGACGTGACCCAGGGCAGCGCGACCTCTGAGATCGTGGCGCCGACTGGATTGCTTCACTGCGCTCGCAGAGACAGCGGCGTCGACGGGGCCGACCGGACACGCTGTGACGCGTGGTGCTGACCCAAGTCGCCGGGTCAGTTCACCTTGTCCTTGACGACCACGTAGACCTTCTCGGTGAGTGCGCCGGCCTCGCCGAGCAGATCCTCCAGCTCCTTCAGCCGCTCCTCGGCGAACGCGCGGTCCTCGAGACCCTTGGCGTTCACGTAGACGTTCAGCGCCGCGCTGCGCAGGCCGGCATAGGCGGAGAGCACCGCCACGCCGGCATCCGACACGACGTTGAGGTTGCCCTTGTCGGCGGTGATGGCCGCGAGGTCGATCACCGCGCGGCAGGCCCGGCAGCAGGCGAGCGGCACGTCGCAGGCGGTCTTGAGCGCCGCCTGGATCTTCTCGGCGCGGGCCGCCTTCTCGTCGTCGGTGTTCTTGGGCAGGCCGTAGGCGCCCATGACGGCGTCGAAGGCCTGGACGTCCTCGCCGATCATGCCGGTGAGCACGACCCGCAGGCCCTCGGACTTGGCCAGGACCTCCTTCAGCTCGGCCTCGACCTCGACGTACTTCTTCTTGCCGATGGTGAGGTTGCAGACCATCGACACCAGGGCCGCGCCCATGGCGCCGGAGATCGCCGCCGCGCCGCCGCCCCCGGGGGTGGGGGCAGCGCTCGCCAGCTCCGTCAGGAATTTCTCGATGCTGTCGGTCTCGGGGCGATGCGTCTCGGTCACCGGCGCCTCCTCAGGCCATCGTCTTGGCGAGGGCGTAGATCTCCTCGGCGTCGAGCACCTTGTCGGTGCTCTCGAAGAGCTGGCCGACGCAGGCCCGATGCAGCTTGAGCTTCAGGCCGCCGATGCCCAGCGCCCCGAAGGCCTGCTTGCCGTTGCGCTCCTTGCCCTTGTCCATCACGTCGATGCCTCCGATGCCCGTCGGGGGCTGGGCGTTGTAGTCGGCGACGAACTCGATCGACGATTCCTGCGCCCAGGCGGCTTCCGGCAGCAGCTCGACGCCGATGGCGCCGGCCGTGAACACGAGGTTCGTGCCCTTCACCAGAGCGACGCGGGAGGCCTCGTCGGGGGTCGCGGCGGCCTTCACGTTGACCTTGAAGCGCGTGTTGATCTGGTCCGCGGCGGCCTGGGTCTTGTCGAGGGCGCGGCCCGCGATGGTGACCTCGGCGCCCTCGCCGGCGAGCAGAGCGGCCGAGCGCATGCCGACCGGGCCGGTGCCCGCCAGCACGACGGCCTTCTTGCCCTGGAGCGAGCCCGCGGCCTTGGCCACCAGCGCGACGCCCGCGGCGGCCGTGGTGTTGGAGCCGTTGGAATCGAGCATCACCGAGACCCGGAACGGGCCGAAGAACCGCTTCTTGACGGCGGTGAACAGCGCCTCGCCCGCCGCCATGCTGCCGCCGCCGACGAAGATCGCCGTCGACTTCTTCTCGGAGCCGCCGCGGGTGTAGATCGTGCCGTCGACCAGGGCGCCGACATTGTCGGGATTCACGCCGCCGTAGCCGGTGATGTGGTCGGCGCCGCCGTCGTAGCCGACGACCGTGTCGAACACGTTCGGCACGGCATCGGTGTCGAACAGGAACAGCAGCTTCTTCGTCATTTTCCTGGGACCTTTCCGTCGCGCCCGTGGGGCGCCGGCGCTGATGTTGGTTGGGTCGGTGCGTGGACGCAGCCCCTCTTCGCCCCTTGCGGGAGGAGCCGGAGGTGGGGGTGGTGCTGAATCGCGCGGAGCGGTGTCTCCTGCACCACCCCCATCCCTGGCCCCTCCCCGCAGGGGGGAGGGGAACGCCCGTCGCTGATTTTGAGCTTAGGCTTCCACCACGTTCTGCGGCTTGCCCGCCACGAAGGCCTCGACGTTGTCGACGAGCTGATCGGCCAGGATCTGCATCGCCTCCTTGCTCGCCCAGGCGACGTGCGGCGTGACGATCAGGTTCGGCAGGTCGGCGTCGCACAGGATGTTGCCGTCCTTGGGCGGCTCCTGCGCCACCACGTCGAACCCGGCGCCCGCGATGGTGCCGTCCCTGAGCGCCTCGAGCAGCGCCGCCTCGTCCACGAGCCCGCCGCGGGCCGTGTTGATGAGGATTGCGCTCTTCTTCATCTTCTTGAGCTCGGCGGCGCCGATCATCCCCTTGGTGTCGGGGGTCAGCGGCACGTGCAGCGTGATCACGTCGGACTGCGTCAGGATCGTCTCGAAATCGACCAGCCCGTCCTGCGGGAACACGTCGTAGGCGATGACCTTCATGCCCAGCGCCTCGGCGCGCTTGGCGATCGACTTGCCCAGCGCCCCGTAGCCGACGATGCCGAGCGTCGAGCCGGCGATGTCGTAGATCGGATAGTCGAAGTAGCAGAACTGCTTGGACTTCGCCCAGTCGCCGCGCCGCACCGAGTTGGCGTAGGGCACGATCGCCCGGCGCAGGGCGAACATCAGCCCGACCACGTGCTCCGGCACGGTGTTGAACGCGTAGTTGCGGATGTTGACGACCGTGACCCCCTGGGCCTTGGCCTGGGCCTTGTCGACCACGTCGGTGCCGGTGGCGGCGACCGCGATCAGCTTCAGGTCGGGGAGCTGCTTCAGCGTCTCGGCCCGCATCGGGACCTTGTTGATCAGCGCGATCTCCGCGCCCTGGAGGCGGGAGACGATCTCCTCCGGCGTCCAGGTCGACTCGTGCTCGACGTATTCGTGGGGGAAATTGAACGGTCGGACCCTGGCATCGAGGGATTCACGATCCAGGAACACGATCTTCTTGGTCATAGGACCCCTCTCGTACGACGGGCGGTTTCCTCGATAGTCTTGTTCTTACTTGCGCGTCGGGGCGGGCCCGGCAACCCGGTCCCGCCCCGATCGCGGGCGCAGATCACGCCTTATGCAGCGGATTCTCGCGCAGGTAGCTGGAGGCGGCGGCGACGCCCGAGCCCGGGGTGACCTTGATGCCGCAATCGAGCATGGCCATCTCGGCGCCCGCGATGGCACCCAGCAGCGACAGCTCGTTCAGGTCGCCCAGGTGGCCGATGCGGAACACCTTGCCGGCGACTTTCGACAGGCCGGCGCCGAGCGAGAGGTTGTAGCGCTCGTAGGCGTGGGTGATCACCTTGGCGGCGTCGGCGCCCTCCGGCACCACGATCGCCGTGACCGTGTCGGAGTTCCACTTCGGCCCCTTGGCGCAGGGCTTGAGGCCCCAGGCCGCGACCGCCTGGCGGGTCGCCTCACCGAGCACGTGATGGCGGTGGTAGACGTTCTCCAGCCCCTCCTCCTTGACGATCTCCAGGGCCTCGCGGAGGCCGTAGAGCAGCGGCAGGACGGGGGTGTAGGGGAAGTAGCCGGTGGCGTTGGCGGCCAGCTGGTCCTTCCAGGCGAAGTAGGCGTGGCCGAGCCGGTCGTTGCGACCGGTGCCGCCCTCGGCGATCTTGAGCGCCTTCGGGCTGATGCAGATCAGGCCGAGGCCGGCCGGCAGCATGAAGCCCTTCTGGGAGCCCGCGATGGCGCAGTCGACCTTCCAGTCGTCCATGTAGAACGGCAGCGAGCCGATCGACGAGATGCCGTCCACGAACAGCAGGGCCGGGTGGCCGGCGGCGTCGATCGCCTTGCGCACCGCGCCAATGTCGCTGGTGACGCCCGTGGCGGTCTCGTTGTGGACGACCATCACGGCCTTGATCTTATGGTCCTTGTCGGTGCGCAGGGCCTCCTCGATCTTCTGCGGATCGGCGCCGGTGCCCCACTCCTCCTCCTGGACGACCACGTCGAGGCCGAGGCGCTGGGCCATGTCGACCCAGAGGTGGCTGAACTGGCCGTAGCGCGAGGTCAGCACCGTGTCGCCGCGGCAGAGGGTGTTGGACAGGGCCGATTCCCAGATGCCGGTGCCCGAGGACGGGAACAGGATGACCGTCCCGGCGGTCGAGCCGAACACCATCTTGGAGTCCTGCAGGAGCGGCTTCACCAGCTCGGGGAAGCTCGGCGAGCGGTGATCCTCCGACGGCACGTGCATGGCGCGCAGGACGCGCTCCGGGATGTTGGTGGGGCCCGGGATGAAGAGGTGGTTGCGACCGGGGCGCCGGGTTGCGGCCATGATGTTTCCTCCGAAAAGTCCATTGCGCGCGGGCGTGAACCCGCGCCGGGTTGTCCAAGCGTCCTCAGGGAGTCGGTCCGGCGCCGTCGAGAGCGGCTCGCGCCGCACCCCCTCGAACGCCATCCTCTGCCGTGATCGGGGGGTCTCCGCGGAGCGGCAGGCGGCCTCACGCCGCTCGCGTCGCGGCGCGCCCCCGCGCGCCGGTCGCCTCCGAATTGCCGTCCCGTCCAACGGCTCCAGGGCCGTCCTCGCCGCCTTCCTGTCAAGGTCCGGCCGTGCTCGTGCCGAGCGGCCGGTTCTTGGTATTATGAGGCGGTGACGCTCGAAAGGAAAACCGGAAAAACTTCCGGAACTTGCCAAAAAAATTTTTTGTGCGCCGCAACGAAGTCGTGCTCCGGTTGAGAGGCTTCGCGGCACCGCACACCGAAGTCTTTCCGCCCCGTCGGAACCCGCGTCATCAAACTGAGATCGGATCGCGCTCTGGATCCCGGCACCGTTCAGCCGCCGGGAGAGGATGCCGTGGCCGAGGTTGAGGAGATGCCGGTCCGCGTGCGGACGCTGTTCCTGTCCGACCTGCATCTCGGCACGCGCGGCTGCCAGGCCGGCCTGCTGCTGTCGTTCCTGAAGGACTACGACGCCGACACGATCTACCTCGTCGGCGACATCGTGGACGGCTGGCAGCTGCGCTCGGGCTGGTACTGGCCGCAGGAGCACAACGACGTGGTGCAGAAGCTCCTGCGCAAGGTCCGCAAGGGCGCGCGGATCGTCTACCTGCCCGGCAACCACGACGAGTTCCTGCGCGACTACGTGGGCACGAGCTTCGGCGGCATCGAGCTCGCCGAGACCGCGATCCACGAGGCGGCCGACGGCAAGCGCTACCTCGTCATCCACGGCGACCAGTTCGACATGGTCGTGCGCCACTCGCCGTGGCTCGCCCATCTGGGCGACGGCGCCTACACGCTGGCGCTCTCCCTCAACACGCTGATCAACAAGGTGCGGCGGCGGCTCGGCCTGTCCTACTGGTCGCTGTCGGCCTGGGCGAAGCTGCGCGTGAAGAACGCGGTGAGCTTCATCGGCCGCTTCGAGACGATCCTGGCCGAGGAGGCCCGCCGCCAGGGCGCCGACGGGGTGATCTGCGGCCACATCCACCACGCCGCGGACCGGCCGATCGGCGACCTGCGCTACCTCAACACCGGCGACTGGGTGGAATCCTGCACCGGGCTCGTGGAGCACTACGACGGCCGCATCGAGGTGCTGCACTACCCGAGCCTCCTGCGGGCGCGGGAGGCCGAGGTCGTGCCGCAGCCCCTGCCGGGCCGGCGCGCGGTGGCGTGAGGGCGCCGCCGTGAAGCTCCTGATCGCCAGCGACGCGTGGCACCCCCAGGTGAACGGCGTCGTGCGCTCCCTCGAGCAGATGGTCCGGCGCGCGCCGGGGCACGGCTTCGCCACGACGCTGCTGTCCGTGGCGGATTTCCGCTCGCTGCCGCTGCCGGGCTACCCCGAGATCCGCCTCGCCTATGCCGGGCGCGAGCGGGTGGCGGCGCGCTGGCGGGCCGAGCGGCCGAGCCACGTGCACATCGCCACGGAGGGGCCGGTCGGCCTCGCGGCGCGCCGGCACTGCCTCGCGCACGACCTGCCCTTCACGACGAGCTACCACACGCGCTTCCCGGAATACCTCGCCGCCCGCGCCCCGGTGCCGGAGGCGTGGTCCTACGCGTACCTGCGCCGGTTCCACGGCGCCGCCCGCGGGACGATGGTCAGCACCGCCTCGCTCCAGGGCGAACTCGCGGCGCGGGGGTTCGGCCGGCTGATGCGCTGGACCCGGGGCGTGGACACGGAGCGGTTCCGGCCGGCCGAGCCCGGGACGCCCGTGCCGGCGGAACTCGCCGGCCTGCCGGGGCCGCTGTTCCTCTACGTCGGGCGGCTGGCGGTGGAGAAGAACGTCGCGGCCTTCCTCGCCCTCGACCTGCCCGGCACCAAGGTGGTGGTGGGCGACGGTCCGGACCGCGCGCGGCTGCAGGCGCTCGCGCCGGCGGCGCACTTCCTCGGCACCCGCACCGGCGCGGACCTCTCGGCGGTCTACGCGGCCTGCGACGTCTTCGTCTTCCCGAGCCTCACCGACACGTTCGGCATCGTGCTCTTGGAGGCCCTGGCCAGCGGGCTCCCGGTGGCGGCCTTCCCGGTTCCGGGTCCGAACGACGTGGTCGGCGGCACGCGGGTCGGCGTGCTCGACCCGGACCTGCGGGTCGCCGCGCTGGCGGCCCTGCGCCTGTCGCGCGCCGAGTGCCGGGCCGAGGCCCTGCGCCGCGGCTGGGACGTGAGCGCGCGGCAGTTCTTCGGCAACATCGTCGAGGCGCATGGCGGCGCCCGGAGCACTCGCGACGCCGCCTGACGCGTGACGGCGTCCGCGCGGAATGGCAGGAGGGCGCGATGCCACCCGCCAAGCCGCCAGCCAAGCCGCCAGCCGGATCGCCCGCCGGACCGGCCGGGTCCGCCAGAGCCCGGCCCCCGGTCGCCGGGCCGTTCGATCCCGCCCGGGCCGCCGCCTATCCGGCGGCGATCGGCTGCGACGAGGTCGGGCGCGGCGCGCTCTGCGGGCCCGTGGTGGTGGCCGCGGTCTGGTTCGATCCGGCGGCGATCCCGGCCGACCTGCTCGCGGCCCTCGACGACAGCAAGCGCGTCCCCGAGCCCGTGCGCGACCGGCTGGCCCCCCTGATCCGCGCCCACGCGCGGGTCGCGGTGGCGGCGGGGTCGCGCGCCCTGATCGACCGGATCAACATCCGCGGCGCGACCCTCGACGCCATGGCGCGGGCGGTGGCGCGGCTCGGCCTCGCCGCGCCCGTGCTGGTCGACGGGCGCGACGCCCTGCCGGGCTTGCCCGGCCGCGCCGTCATCGGCGGCGACCGCTTGGTGCCCCAGATCGCCGCCGCGTCGATCGTCGCCAAGGTGCTCCGGGACCAGCTGATGCGGCGGCTCGCCCGGCGCCATCCCGGCTACGGCTGGGAGCGCAACGTCGGTTACGGGACGGCCGTCCACCGCGCCGGCCTGTCGCAGCTCGGGCGCAGCCCCCACCACCGGCTCAGCTTCACCCGCGGCTTCGACTGAGCCGGGCGACGGGTCACGCGGCCCGGACGCCGGTGAGGAAGCGCTCGACCTCCGCGGCGAGCTCCTCCGACTGACGCGTGAGCGCGGTGGCGGCCGTCAGCACGTGGTCGGCCGCGCGACCGGTCCGGTCGGCCGCCTGCGCCACGCCGGCGATGTTGCCGGTGACCTCCTGCGTGCCGGCATTGGCCTGGGCGACGTTGCGGACGATCTCCTGCGTCGCCGCCCCCTGCTGCTCCACCGCGGCCGCGATGGCGGCGGCCACGGCGTCGATCTCCCCGATCCGGCCGGTGATCGTCCCGATCGCCCGCACCGCCTGACCGGTCACGGTCCGGATCTCGCCGATCTGCCGGCCGACCTCGTCGGTGGCCCGACCGGTCTGGGCGGCCAGTTCCTTGACCTCGGTTGCGACGACCGCGAAGCCGCGCCCGGCCTCGCCGGCCCGCGCCGCCTCGATCGTGGCGTTGAGCGCCAGCAGGTTCGTCTGCGCGGCGATGCGGGCGATCAGCTCGACGACGGCGTCGACCCGGGCGACGGACGCGTTCAGCGCCGCCACCAGGGCGGCCGTCTGGTCGGCCTCGCCGACCGCGCTCCGGGCCAGCTCGGACGAGCCCTGGACCTGCCGCCCGATCTCCTGGACGGAGGTGCCGAGTTCCTCCACCGCGGCGGCCACCGTCCTGACGCCGGCGGACGCCTCCTCGGCGGCCGCGGCCACGGTATCGGACTGGCTGGCCGTCTCCTGGGCTGTGGTGGTCATCTCCCAGGCCGTGGTCTGCAGTTCGGCCGCGGCGGCGGAGACCTGCCCGACGATGCCGGCCACCGCCGCCTCGAAGGTCTGCGCCATCGTGTGCGTCATGGTCCGGCGCTGCGCCTCCGCGGCGCGCGCCGCCTCGTCCGCCTCTGCCTCCAGGGCGCGGGTGCGGACGAGGTTGTCCCGGAAGACCTCCACGGCCGCCGCCATCGCGCCGATCTCGTCCCGCCGCCCGCGGGCCGGGATCTCCACGGCGACGTCGCCGGAGGCGAGCGCCCGCATCGCCTGGATCATGGCCCGGAGCGGCCCGAGCACGCGGCGGACGACGACGACGGCGCCGGCACCGGCGAGCAGCACCGATGCGGCCAGGAACAGGCCGGTGTGCAGGAGCGTCGCCCCCGCCTCAGCGAAGAGTGCCTGCGCGCGGGCGACCATCGCGTTCAGCGCCGCCTCGGCGAGGTCGGCGATGGTGTTGACCTCCCGCGTGTTGCGGTCGCGCAGGTCCTGGATCGCGACGCCCGGCGGCTGGCCCCGGCTCAGGGCCGCCCGCAAGGCCTGCCGCCGCGCCGCGACCTCGCCCTCGAAGTTGCTGCTGCCCGCCCTCACGAAGGCGTCCTGGACCGCCCGCGGCAGCGTGTCGTCCATGTGATCGACGAGATTCGCCCAGCTCGCCGCGACGCGGCCGCGCTCCTCGGCCTCCGCGAGGCGCTCCTCCTCGGACCAGCCCGTGCCCCGCGTCACGGCCGTCTCGGCCCGCGCCACGTTGCCGCCGATCGCGACCCGCGTGATCCAGGCGGCGCGCTTGATGTCCAGGGCGCGGGCCAGCGCCGCGTCCCGGCGCGGGATCGTGACGTCGACGGCCCCGCTGGTCGCCGTGAGGGCGTCGAGCAGATCCCGGAAGGCGGTCGCGGCGACCTCCGCGGTCGCGGCCTCGCGCTCCGCGACCGGGACCGCGAGGGCCGCGTCGATCCGCGACGTCAGGCCGGTGACGGCCTCGTGCGCCCGTCGAAGCGGATCGACCGTCTTCGCCACCGCGGCGGTGTCGATCGCGCGCACCAGCCTCAGGAGCGCCTCCAGCCGGTCGATCCGGGTCGCGCGCTGTCGGGCGATCAGGGCCGCGTCGGCGGGCGGGATCCTGCCCGCGGCGATCAGCGCCTGCAGGGTCCGCCCCCGCTCGAGGCGCACGGCGAGCAGGATCTCGAGGAGGATACGGCTGCCTTCCGTGAGCGCGACGACGCGGCGGCTCTCCCGCTCCTGCACCCCGGCCTCCAGCGCCGTCCGGGCGCCCGCGGCCAGGAGCATGGCGCTGAGTGAGAACAGGATCGCGCACAGGATCGTGCCGATGGACGGACGCGGAAGACGCAGCATGAGGGTCGGGATCTCTCTTCGCGGTGCGTCGAGGCGTGCGGCCCGCCCCCGGGCTGCCCGGTTCGAGCAGGGCGGCCGGTCGGCCTCGGTCGACGGAAAGGCTGAGCGACGCGACAGGCACCCCGACGCGGCGCCGGCCCGGTTCGCTCGAAGGGCGCGGCGAGGGCGCGGCGAGTCCGGGGGCTCACCGGCGATCCCGGTCCGGTCATCGGACCGGGAGTTCGCCCGGTCGGCATCGGAGGTCGAAACCCCGACACGCTACCGTCTCAAGGAAGGCCGGCAGTCGCGACCGGCAGAACCGAGCCGGGCCGCGGCGCGCGGCTCGCCCGCGACCGGATCACGGCGCACAGCGTCCACTGGCGGGATCTGCGGACACGGACGCCGGACAAAATCGCGCTCTTACGCACAGAACGACCCTCAATATAGAACTGAAATTCGATAACTCAATCAAACTTGGTCAAAATCTCGCAGTAAACCTCGCGATCTCAGGCATTTGAACCACAATGACACAGATGTCAATCTTACGTTCTGCGATTTTCCTCACACGTTAGAAATCTAAAAATCCACTTTTGAAGCAAAATTTGAGTCGTTTTCTATCTTTGAAACTATATTTCTACGCCGCTTCCGGCCAAAATGACTGGAATTTTCGCTGAACCGTACTGTGGGACAGGTCCGCTGCCTCGCGCGCGCCGCCGCGTCGGTCGCGTGTCAGAACAGCGCCAGCTGCGCGCCGGGCTTCCGGAAGGCGTCGCGATTCAGCGCGATGCGCCCGAAGGCGAAACCGAGACGCGTGCCGGCGAGCCGGACCCGCTGGCCGATCATCGCCGCGTAGGCGCCCTCCCCGCGGAAGCGGTGGCCGAAGCGCGGGTCGTTCTCGCGCCCGCCCCGGGCTTCCCGCAGGAGTGCGAAGGCCCGCGCCCTGCGTTCGGGATAGTGCTCGGTGAACCAGTCCGCCACGAGGTCCGCGACTTCGCCCGGGAGGCGCAGCAGCGCGTGGCCGATCCGGCTCGCTCCATGCGCGCGCGCTTCGGCCAGGATCGATTCGATCTCGTGGTCCGTCAGGCCGGGGATGATCGGCGAGACGTTGACCATGACGGGCACGCCCGCCGCGCTCAGGCCCCGCATCGCCGCGAGCCGCTTGCCCGGCCGCGGCGCCCGCGGGTCGAGGCGGCGGGCGAGGTCCGGATCCAGCGTCGGCAGCGAGATCGCCGCCAGCACGAGGTTCTCCGCCGCCATCTCGGCCAGGAGGTCGAGGTCGCGCAGCACGAGGTCCGACTTGGTGGTGATGCTGACGGGGTGGCGGGCCTCCCGCAGCACCTCCAGAACTGCGCGGGTGAGCCGGTGCTCCCGCTCGACCGGCTGGTAGGGATCCGTGGCGGTGCCGAGGGCGATCGTGTCGGGCCGGTAGCCCGGCGCGGCGATCTCGCGGGCGAGGAGGCGGGCGGCGTCCGGCTTGGTGAAGATCCGCGACTCGAAGTCGAGCCCCGGCGACAGGCCGAGCCAGGCATGGGTCGGGCGCGCGTAGCAGTAGATGCAGCCGTGCTCGCAGCCCCGGTACGGGTTGATCGACCGGTCGAACGGGATGTCGGGCGAGCTGTTGTGCGCGATGATCCGGGCGGACCGCTCCGGCGTGACCTGCGTGCGCAGGGGTGCCGGAGCGTCCGCCGTCCAGGTCTCGTCGTGGAACGCCTCGCGCCGGGCGGATTCGTACCGGCCCGTCGGGTTGGCCGTCGCGCCGCGCCCGCGCCGGGCGGCCGGTTCCGCGACGCTCGGCCTGAGTCGCGGCGCGGCCCCGGATGCGGTCCCATCGCGCGTGTCCCCCATGACGACTCGCCTCCCTCGCGGATCCATACAAGAACATAGAGCGAACACGACGGCGAAGGGCGCCTTTTTTTCAGGCAAATGCGGCTCTGCAGACCGTCCGGGCGACGGCGCGTCGCCGCGCGGGCCGCGGGGCAGTTTACGGCGCCGCAGAATCGTCTATGCGCGCGCTCATGCTCTCCGCCGTGACCTATCTGGCCGAACCGGCCGATCCGGACGCGATCGATCGCCTGGCCGACACGCTCAGCGTGCTCGTCTCCGGCGTGGCCGGCGGCCTCGTCGGCGACGCGGTGATCGTCGCGGGCCGCGAGAGCGAGGCCGTGGCGGCCGTCGCGGAGGCCACGGGCGCGACCCTCGTGCTGCACCGGGGCGGCAATCCCTACGCGGCGGGCGCCGCCGCGGCCCGGCGGGACTGGATCCTGTGCCTTGAGGCCGGCGACGTCCCGGCCGAGGGCTGGATCCGCACCCTCGACCGCTTCGTCGGGACCGCGCGGCCGGAGACGGCGCTCGGCCGCCTGCACCGCCCGGCCGGGCACTGGCTCGGCCGGCTCGTCAGACGGGCGGAGACCGTCGTCGGCGCCCGGCAGGCCCGGGCCGGCGACGTCGTCCGGCGCGAGGCCCTGCGTGCCGAGGGCGCGTTCACGGGTCGCCTCAAGGTCAGACCACTGATCGCGCGGATCGAGCGCGCCTGACCGGAAAGATCTTGCTCGGGAGAATCTTGCTCGGAAGAATCTTGCGCCCGCTCACGTTGTTGTCGGTCGATCCGCCTCTACAACTCTGAAAGCGCGGCAGGATCGTCGCCGTCTCCGGACATGATGACGCGCGCTGAGCCACCCCGATCTGGAAGGATGGTGCAATGGATTCGTCGGGCCTGATGGGGCGCAAGTCGGTCGAGGACATCGTCGAGAGCGGCGAGGGCGAGCAGCAGCTCTCGAAGTCGCTGGGCGCCCTCTCGATCACCGCGATGGGCATCGGGGCGATCATCGGCGCCGGCATCTTCGTCCTGACCGGCACCGCCGCGGCCCAGTATGCCGGGCCGGGGATCATGCTGTCCTTCGTGCTCGGCGGCATCGCCTGCGCCTTCGTCGGCCTCTGCTACTCCGAGATGGCCGCGCTGATCCCGGTCGCCGGATCGAGCTACACCTACACCTACGCGACGCTCGGCGAGTTCTTCGCGTGGCTGATCGGCTGGGACCTGATCCTCGAATACGCCATGGGCGCCGCCACCGTGGCGGTCGGCTGGTCGGGCTACGTGACGAGCATCCTGAAGAGCGTCGGCATCGTGATCCCGGCGCAGTTCGCCAACGCGCCGGGCACGCCGATCGAGGGCGGCGGGACCGCGCTGCTGAACCTGCCGGCGGTCCTGATCGTAGCGCTGATCACGATCCTGCTGATGCGGGGCACGAAGGAATCGGCGCTCTTCAACAACATCATGGTCGCGGTGAAGCTCACCGTCGTGGTCGCCTTCATCGCCCTGGGCTGGGGCCACGTGAACGCCGCGAACTGGAGCCCGCTCATCCCGGACAACGACGGGACCTTCGGCCATTTCGGCTACAGCGGCGTCCTGCGCGGCGCGGGCGTGGTGTTCTTCGCCTTCATCGGCTTCGACGCGGTCTCGACCGCCGCCCAGGAGGCGCGCAAACCCCAGAAGGACATGCCCATCGGCATCCTGGGCTCGCTCGCGGTCTGCACGATCCTGTACGTGCTGGTCGCCGCCGTGCTGACTGGGCTCGTGCCCTACAAGGACCTGAACGTCCCGGACCCGATCGCCAAGGGCGTCGACGTGATCGGCATCGGCTGGTTCGCGTTCCTGATCAAGCTCGGGGCGCTGACCGGGCTGACGACGGTGATCCTCGTCCTGCTCTACGGCCAGAGCCGGATCTTCTTCACCATGGCGCAGGACGGCCTGCTGCCGAAGATGTTCTCCCACGTCCACCCGACCTACCAGACGCCGTATCGCAGCCAGGCGATGATCGGCGCCGCGGTCGCCGTGGTGGCGGCCCTGGTGCCGATCCACATCCTCGGCGAGATGGTGAGCATCGGCACGCTGGCCGCCTTCATCCTCGTCTGCGGCTCGGTGCTCTACCTCCGGCGGGCCGAGCGCACCATGAAGCGGCCGTTCCGGGCGCCCGCCGTGCCGGTCGTGCCGATCCTCGGCATCCTGTCCTGCCTGCTCCTGATGATCGGCCTGCCCCTCGACACGTGGCTCCGGCTGGTGATCTGGATGGCGCTCGGCCTCGTCGTGTACTTCTTCTACGGCCGCAAGCACTCGGTCCTGCGCCGCAAGGAGGGGAACCTCGCGTAGCGCGCGGCCTCACACCGTGAGGCTCGCGCCGCGCCGCAGGTGCTCGTCGAGGCGCGGCATGATCTCCACGAAATTGCAGGGCCGGTGCCGGTAGTCGAGCTGCTGGGCCAGGATCCCGTCCCAGGCGTCGCGGCAGGCGCCGGGCGAGCCCGGCAGCACGAACACGTAGGTCGCCCGCGCGACCCCCGCGGTGGCGCGGGATTGCAGGGTCGAGGTGCCGATCTTGTCGTACGAGATCCGGTGGAACACGGCCGAGAAGCCGTCCATGCGCTTCTCGAACAGCGGCTCCAGCGCCTCGGGGGTGACGTCGCGGCCGGTGAAGCCGGTCCCGCCGGTGGTGATCACCACGTCGACGCCGGGGTCGCGCAGCCACGCCTCCACCCGCGCGCGGATCGCCGGGACCTCGTCCGGGACGATCGCGCGGGCCGCCAGAGCGTGCCCCGCCGCGGTGAGGCGCTGGGTCAGGGTGTCGCCCGACCGGTCGTCCTCCGGGCGGCGCGTGTCGGAGACGGTCAGGACCGCGATGTTCAGGGGGATGAAGCGGCGGGCGTCGGTCTGATCGGCCATCGTGCGGGCTCTCCGGGGCGGGAGACCGATATGGGCCCGGCGGGACCGCTTGTCGCCCCCGGGCCGCCGCGCGCGCAGCCCCCTTGCGGCCCGCCGCGAAGTCGGCTGTGCTCGCTCGACCCCGTCGGAGACCGCTGACCCATGCACATGTACGGCAACTGGCGCTCGGCCGCGGCCTTCCGGGTGCGGATCGCCCTGAAGCTGAAGGGCATCGCCTACGAGGAGACCTTCATCGACCTCGACGCGGGCGACCAGCACGAGCCGGCGTTCCGGAAGATCAACCCGCAGGGCGCGGTGCCGGCGCTGTTCGACGGCGACGGGCCGCCGCTCACCCAGTCGCTGGCGATCCTCGACTACCTGGAGGAGACGCGCGGCGGCGTCCGCCTCCTGCCCGAGGAGCCCCGGGCCCGGGCCCGGGCCCGCTCGCTGGCGCAGGTGGTCGCGTGCGACACCCACCCGCTCTACGTGCCCCGGGTGCGCACCTTCCTGATGGAGCATTACGGCCTGCCCCGGGAGCGCATGCTGGATTTCCTGCGCAACGCCTTCGAGACCGGCCTCCGGACCCTGGAGACGCGCCTCGCCACCGAGCCGGGGACGGGCCGGTTCTGCCAGGGCGATTCGGTGAGCCATGCCGACCTCTGCCTCGTCAGCCTCTGGGTCGGGACGGACATCTTCGGCATCGACACGGCGGCCTACCCGACGGTCGCGCGAATCGCCGAGGCCTGCCTCGCCCTGCCGGCGGTCGCGGAGGCGCACCCGCTGCGCCAGCCTGGCGCCCCGCCGGCGTGACCGAGCTCCGCGCGCCGCCCGTCCGGTGCGCGACGTCGCACTCGTGACCGGGGGTCGCGGCCGGCGATGTGGTATTCGGCAACCCAGGCCGTGTAAGGAGGCCGGCGACTGATCCCGGTCCGGGAGGAGAAAGAGTGTCGATGGCATCCGTCGAGAACGAGTCGGGCCTTCATCGCGTCGTGGTGGTCGGCGGCGGCGCCGCCGGACTGCAGCTGGTCACGAAGCTCGGCGACAAGCTCGGGCGCGGCAAGCGCGCGCACGTCACCCTCGTGGACCGCGCCCGGACGCATATCTGGAAGCCGCTGCTCCACGAGGTGGCGGCCGGCAGCCTCGACGTCGGCCACCACGCGGTGGATTACCTGCACCACGCCCACATGCACGGCTTCCGCTACCGGATCGGGCGGATGACCGGGCTCGACCGGGAGGCGCGCACGATCCAGCTCGCCGCGAGCCACGACGCGGAAGGGCGCGAGATCACGCCCGAGCGCGCCGTCCCCTACGACACGCTGGTGATGGCGGTGGGCTCCACCACCAACGATTTCGGCACGCCGGGCGTCGCCGAGCACGCCATCGCCCTCGACACCCAGGACCAGGCGGTGCGCTTCCACCAGCGCCTCGTGAACGCCTCGCTGCGCGCGCACACGCAGGCCGGCCCGGTCCGGCCCGGCCAGCTCCACGTCACGGTGATCGGCGCGGGCGCGACCGGGACGGAACTCGCCGCCGAGCTCCACCGGACCCTGCGCCACGTCGTCTCGACCGGGCTCGACAAGATCGACCCGGGCAAGGACATCCGCATCACCCTGGTCGAGGCCGCCGACCGGATCCTGCCGGCGGTGCCGCAGCGCCTCTCGGCCGAGGTGATGCAGCTCCTCAGCAAGATCGGCGTCGACGTGCGCGTGAAGGCGCGGGTCACCGAGGTCCGCGCGGACGGCGTGCAGCTCGCCGACGGCACCTTCATCCCGTCCGAGCTGGTCGTCTGGGCGGCCGGCGTGAAGGCGCCGCCCTTCCTGCAGGGCATCGGCGGCCTGGAGACGACGCGGACCAACCAGCTGGTGGTGACGCCCACGCTGCAGACCACCCGCGACCCCGACATCTTCGCCATCGGCGACTGCGCCTATCTGGTCGAGGCCGGCTCCGACACGCCGGTGCCGCCCCGCGCGCAGGCGGCCCACCAGCAGGCGAGCCACCTGATCAGCCAGATCCCGGCCAGGATCGACGGCAAGCCGCTGAAGCCGTTCCGGTACAAGGATTTCGGCTCGCTGGTCTCGCTGGGCGAGTACTCGACCGTGGGCAGCCTGATGGGCTTCGTCCGCGGCAAGAACATGCTCATCGCCGGTCTGTTCGCCCGGATGATGTACCGCTCGCTCTACAAGATGCACGAGCGGGCGCTGCATGGCACGGCCAAGACCGCCCTCGACACCCTGGCCCGCGCGCTCACCCGGCGCACCGAGCCGCGGGTGAAGCTGCACTGACCGTCGCCGTACGAACCGAGGACGGGCGCCCGGATCGACCGGGCGCGACACAGGAAGGAAACGCCATGATCCTGGTAAGCGTGATGTACCCGGCCGGCCCGAGCTTCGACATGGGCTACTATCTCGGCCACCACATGCCGCTGGTGCGCGAGCGCTGGTCGTCCCTCGGCCTCCACGACGCGAAGGTCGTCAAGGGCGCCGGCACGCCGGACGGCGGCGCCGCCCCGTTCCAGGTGATGGCCCTGCTGACCTTCGAGTCGGTCGACGCCTTCAAGAAGGCCGTGGCCGCCCACGGCGAGGAGATCTTCGCCGACATCCCGAACTTCACCGCGGCGCAGGCCCAGGTGCAGCTCAACGACTTCGCGGAGAACCCGTGATCGACATCGTCAAGGCGGTGCAGGAGGCCGATCCGAGCCTCGGCAGCTACGTGGTCGTGCTGCGCACCGACGCCCGGGCCCTCGACGGCGCGGAGCGATTCACGCCGGAGGCGCAGGCCTGGATCGCCGAGAAGGCGCCCAGCGGCCGGCTCGCCCGGGTGCGCGTCCTGCTGGCGCCCTATCCGGGCGCGGAGCCGGCCGCGCGCGAGGTCACCGTGGCGGCCTTCGCCGACGCGCGGGAGCTCGCCGCCTTCGCGACGACCTGGACGGGCGATCCGCTGCCGGAGGAGCCAGGGGACTCTCTTCCCGACTGACGGCTCCGGAGCCGCCGTCTCTGCGAGCGGAGTAGGCGATCCAGGGCAGCGCGGCGCTCACCGGCGGCGCGCCGACCCTGGGTCACTTCGCTCCGCCCGCGACGACGGAAAGGGTCCTCGATACCGCGCGCGGACTCACGCCGCGCGCAGCTGCCGGATGGCTCGCAGCGCGGTCGCCCGCTGGATCTCCAGGCGCCGGATCAGCGGCATCAGGTCGGCGCCCGCGTGGGCGGCGGCCTCGACCTCCCGGCACAGGCTCGACAGGCCGACGAAGCCCAGCAGCCCGGCCGCCGCCACCAGAGCGTGCGCGTCGTGGGCGATCTGCAGGCGGTCGGTCTCGCTCGGCCGGAACCGCTCGGACAGCTCGTTCGCCAGGAGATCGAGCAGCGCCCCGACGCGATCGGTGCCGAAGCTCGCCTCCATCTCGGTCAGGACCGCCGCGTCGAGCACGGCCGAATCGACCTGCGGCAGGCGGCGCGGCACCTCGGCCCGCGCCGGCCGCCGCGCGCCCGGCGCCGTCCAGCGGCTGATCGTGGCGAAGAGGTCGGCCCGCCGGAACGGCTTGCCCACATGGTCGTCCATCCCGGCCTCGCGCAGCTCCTCGATCTGCGACGGCAGGACGTTGGCGGTCATGGCGACGATCGGGATGTCGCAGGCGGGCGGCGCGAGGGCGCGGATGCGGCGCGTGGCCGTGAGCCCGTCGACGCGGGGCATCTGGACGTCCATCAGCACGAGATCGTAGGCCCGGCCGGCCGCGACGGACGACCCGACCGCCGTGATCGCCTCGGCGCCGTCCCCGGCCACGTCCACCGCGTAGCCCTGGGATTCGAGCACCGCGCAGGCGAGTTCCTGGTTGAGCGGCACGTCCTCGACGAGGAGCAGCCGCAGCGGCGCGCCTAAGACCTCGCCGGCCGCCGGAGCCGCGGCTGGGGGCGGCCGCGACGGCCCACCCGCGTCGGCCGCGGCGCCCGGGGCCGCGGTGTCCCGCTCGCCGCGGGGCAGCACCAGCCGGAACCAGAAGGTCGAGCCCGCCCCCTCGCGGCTCTCGACCCCGATCTCGCCGCCCATCAGCGACACGAGGTGCCGGGAGATCGCGAGGCCGAGGCCGGTGCCGCCGAAGCGCCGGCTGATCGAGCCGTCGACCTGGCTGAACCGCTTGAACAGCCGGTCCTGCTGCGCCGGCGCGATGCCGATGCCGGTATCGACCACGGAGAACCGGACCGCGTCGCCGGGGCGCCCGTCGGGGGCGACGCCGTCGCCCTCCCGCTCCGCGGTCACCGTGACCGAGCCCTCGGGCGTGAACTTCACGGCGTTGTTCAGCAGATTGAGCAGCACCTGCCGCAGGCGCCCGGCATCGCCGACCACGAAGGTCGGCAGGGCCGGGTCGATCCGGGCCTCGATGGCGAGGCCGCTGCGGAGTGCGCTGCCCCGCACGATCGAGACCGTGCTGTCGACGGTCGAGGCCAGCGGGAAGGTGACCGGATCGAGGGTCAGCTCGCCGGCCTCGATCTTCGAGAAGTCGAGGATGTCGTTGACGACCGTGAGCAGGGCCGCGCCGGAACTCTGGATCAGCTCGAGGCGCCGCCGGTCCTCGTTCTGGATCGCGTCGCCGTCGAGGAGCAGCTCGGCATAGCCCAGGATGCCGTTCAGCGGGGTGCGGATCTCGTGGCTCATGGCGGCCAGGAACTCGCTCTTGGCCGCGCTCGCGCGCTCCGCCTCGGTGCGGGCCGCCTCGGCGTCGCGCGTGGCGGTGCGCAGCGCCGCCTCGACCGCCTTGCGCTCGGTGATGTCGAGGTGGAGGCCGACCATCCGCTGGGGCTGCCCGTCGGTGCCGCCGAGCGTCCGGCCCCGCGCGTAGAGCCAGCGCGCGCCGACCCGGAATTCGGCCGCGTAGGGGGTGCCGGACTCGACCGCCCGCCGGATCTCGTTCCAGACATCGGAGACGTCGTCCGGATCGATCAGCGCCGTCCACGCGGAGGCCGAGATCGTGTGGGCGCCGCCGGTCTCCGGCAGGCCGTGCATCCGCGCGCTCTCCGGGCTGAGGACGGCGAGCCCCGTGCGCATGTCCCAGTCCCAGGTGCCAGCCTCCGCAGCGTCGAGGGCGATGTCGAGCAGGCCGCTCGCCTCCTCGACGGCGAGCCGCGCCGTGACGATGTCGTCGACGTCGAGGGCGGTCCCGAGCCACTCCGCCACCGCGCCGTCCGCCGGGTCGAGGCGGATCGGGATCAGCGAGAGCTTGTGCCACCGGTAGACGCCGTCCTGACGCCGGATCCGCCACTGGCCGCTGTAGCCCGTGCCGGTCTCGACCGCCCGGATCCAGGCCGCCTCCATGGCGGCGGCATCCTCGGGGTGGTTCCGGACGAGGCGCTCCGCGCGCTCGGGCCCGATCGGCCCGTAATAGGACTGGAACTGCGCGTTGGCGTAGGTCGCCTGACCGTCCCCGACCCGCATGGTCCAGACCAGGAGCGGCAGCGCCTCGGCGAGGCCCCGGTAGCGCAGCTCGCTGCGGCGAACCTCGTCCTCGGCGCGCCGGCGCTCGGTCACGTCGATCAGGACGCCGAACAGGCCGGCGCCCGCCCCCTCCCCCCGGGCCATGCCGCGCACGACCACGTCGCGCAGCGCGCCGTCCGGCCGCAGCAGCCGGGCCTCGAAATCGAACCGGACCCCGCGGGCGATCGCGTCGGCGACGATCGCCTCGAGCCGGGCGCGGTCGTCGGGGTGGTAGATCTGCGCGAAGGCGTCGAGATGCGGCGGCGGGGTCGCCGGGTCGCGGCCCGCGATGGCGTAGAGGCTCGCCGACCAGACCGGCTGCCCGTCCGCGAGCTCCACGCGCCAGTTCCCGACGCTGGCGAGCTGCTCGGCCATGGTGAGCTGGAGGTTCGCCGCCTCCTGGGCGCGGGCCCGGGCGTTGATCTCCCGGTGCTGCTCGCGGATCAGCGCCTCGCGGATCGCCGCCTGCGCGATCTCCCGGTCGCGCCGCGCGTTGGCCTCCGTGAGGCGCAGATGCGCCACGACGATTTCGGCGAGGTCGCGGAAGGCGGCCGAATCCTCGGGCGAGAAGTCGGAGCGGGGCTCGGGATCGGCGAGGCAGAGTGTTCCGACCGGCAGGCCCGGCTGGAGGCTCAGGGCGATGCCCGCGTAGAACCGGATCCCGTCCGGCGCGGCGGCCACGGGCAGGTCGCGGAAGCGCGCGTCGAGCCGCGCGTCGGGGACGACCACGAGGGCGTCGCTGCGGATCGTGTGCTGGCAGAAGCTCTCGTCCCGCCGCATCGTGGTCGGCACCCCGGCACAGGGCGTCTTGAGCCACTGGTGCGTGTCGCCCAGGAAGGCCACGAACGCGCTGCGCACGCCGAACAGGCGCCGGGCGGTCCGGCAGACGGCCTCGAAATGCGGTTCCGGCGGTGTCCCGAGGATCGCGAGGGCCTCGAGGGCCGCGAGCCGGTCGCGCTCGTTGTCCGGCTGTGTGCTCACGTACCGTCTCCGGGTGCCGATCGGCCGCGACCGAGCGATGCCGCGCCTAGCGCCGCGTTTCAAGCGCGCCCGCCTGCGGCCGCGTGCCCATGCGCAACCGCGCGGCCTCCAGCGCCCAGACCATGCCCAGCATCATGTAGACGTGGCGCCACTTCTCGATGTCGATCTGGACGGCCTGCAGGAAGAACATCAGCAGCGCCGGCCAGACGATCTGGGCGTGCGCCCGGACCGGCGACGGCCGCGCCAGGAGCCGGAAGCCGACGAGGCCGGTCGCCACCACGAGGCCGATGAACACGGCCCCGCCGAGCCAGCCGCCGTTGGCGAAGGAGCCGATGTAGGAATTGTGCGGTTCGAGCCCGAAGATCAGCCGCCAGTGCATCGGCCCCATCCCGAACGGCCGCTCCAGCAGCATGGCGAAGCCGCGGATCTGGTTGCCGAAGCGGCCGGTCTCGCCCTGGTCGTAGTCCTGGGTCAGGGCCGCCCGGGTCTCGAACATCTTGTGGACGTGGTCGACCGAGAGCAGCCCGATCACCGCGACGGTGCCGAGAACGATGGTCGCCAGGGTCAGGAGCACGATGCGGCGGCGCAGGCGCGGGGAGTCGCTGCCGGCGTAGACCGATCCCACCATCAGCAGCACCGCGACGGCGCTCCCGCCCCAGGACCCGCGCGAGAACGACAGGAAGATGCCGGCCACGATGATCAGCAGGCCGGCGAGGGACACGAGCGGCCGGCGCGTGGAGCCGGTGAGCAGGCCGTGCATCAGGTAGAGCGCGCCGAGCGTCAGGAACGAGCCGAAGACGTTCGGGTCCTGGAACGTGCCCGAGGCCCGGTCGTACTTGTAGAACAGGTCCTCGATCCCGAGCCATTGCAGGTAGCCGACGATGCCCAGCGCCGCCGAGAACACGCAGCTCGCCGTGTAGGCCTTGAGCGCCAGCTCCATCCGGGCGTGCGTGTCGTCCGCGAAGAACATCGCGAAGAAGATGCAGGTGATCGAGAGGTAGACCAGCTGCACCGTCCAGGTGACCGGGAACTCCTCGTTCAGGTAGGGCAGCAGCGCGGTGACGATGCCCGCGAGGTAGAGGAGCAGGAGCGCCACCAGGGGCACCGCCCCGCGGTGCAGCCGGACGCCGAGGCAGAGCCAGAGCAGGATCGTGGGGATCGCGACCGCGTCGTAGGGCGAGGTCTCCGAGAAGGCGAAGCAGGCGAAGAATACGAACGCCGCGAACAGCGCCTTGCCCAGCCCCTCGACGGCCGCGATGAGCGGGATTCCGCCCGCCGACCCGGACGGGACCGGGCCTGCGGGCGCTGCGGTGTGGGCCATGGATACGCGGGCTCCGCGGGCCGGTTACGCGGGCCCGCGCCGTCCGTGATGCCACGGAAACGTTGAGAATCGCCTTCCCGGCGCGGGGCGCCGGGGAGGCGGCGCCCGTTCAGGCGCGGCAGGCCTCGAAGCCCTCCTTGATCGCCGCCGGATCGAGGTTGCGGCCGATGAACACCACCCGCGAGACCCGCTCCTCGTCCTGGCCCCAGTCGCCCTGCACGTCGCCGTCGAGGATCATGTGCACGCCCTGGAAGACGAAGCGCTTCGGCTCGTCGGGGAAGGCCACGATCCCCTTGCACCGCAGGATGTCCGGACCCTGCGACTGGGTGAGGTTCGAGATCCACGGCATGAACTTGTCCGGGTCGACCGCGCCCTCGATCTTGGCCGAGATCGAGCGGATGTCGGAATCGTGATGGTGGTGGTGCCCTGCCTCGAGGAAGTCGGGCTCGACGTCGAGGATGCGGTCGAGGTCGAAGGCGTTGCGCTCGAGGACCGCGTCGAGGGGCACGGCGCAGTTCTGCGTGCGGTGGAGCTTGGCCAGCGGGTTGATCGTGCGGATCTCGGCCTCGACGCGGTCGAGGTCGGCCGGGGAGACGAGGTCGCTCTTGTTGAGCAGGATCACGTCCGCGAAGGCGATCTGGTTCTTCGCCTCCGGCGCGTCCTTCAGGCGGTCGGACAGCCACTTGGCGTCGGCCACCGTCACCACGGCGTCGAGGCGGGCGGCCTCGCCGACATCCTGGTCGACGAAGAAGGTCTGCGCCACAGGGGCCGGGTCGGCGAGGCCGGTCGTCTCGACGATGATCGCGTCGAACTTGCCCCGGCGCTTCACCAGCCCGTCCATGATCCGGATCAGGTCGCCGCGCACCGTGCAGCAGACGCAGCCGTTGTTCATCTCGAACACCTCCTCGTCCGCGCCGACGACGAGGTCGTTGTCGATGCCGATCTCGCCGAACTCGTTGACGATCACGGCGTAGCGCTTGCCGTGGTTCTCGGTGAGGATCCGGTTGAGGAGCGTGGTCTTGCCCGCGCCGAGGTAGCCGGTGAGCACGGTGACCGGGATCTTGCCGGCGGCGGAACCGGGAGCGGCCGGGGCGGAAGCGTTGCTCGTATCGGACATGACGGCTTCTTCGGTGACGGGTGCGGGATCGCGCGGGCCTGGACCCGCGAGCGTTGTCATATTGTAACAAATCCCGTCAAAGGAAGACGGGGCCACACGGTTTCGCGACCGGGGCGCCGGATCGATTGCCTGTCGGACAAGCTTTGCTCTAGGCACGCCGTACCGCCCGAATCTTCCCGCGGCGCGCCATAGAAAAGCACCAGCGACCGCATTGATGTAGGCGTCGTCCGGGCACGTATCGTACTCTCGTCACCCAGCCCGGACTCTCGGTCCGGACCTAGAAGATCATCCGCATGGACGCCCGAAATCCGCTGGACCAGGACGAGGCCGTCGCCGTCCCCGCGCGCGGGCGCCGGTGGCCCGGCCTGCTGATCGCCGCCGTCCTGCTCGCGGCCGCCCTGGGCGCCGCCATCGCGTTTCCCGACCGGACCCGCGAGGCCGCCGCGCACCTCGTCGCGGCCGTGACCGGGCTGTTCGCCCCGGGCAACCCCGACCCGGGCATCGACGTGGAGAAGGCCGGCCCGGTGGAGCGGGTGTTCCGGCCCTCCAAGGAGCAGCGGGCCGCCTTCGAGATCCTGCCGGTCGCCAACCTCGTGTTCCGGCCCGAGGGCTCGGCCGAGGGACGGATCGCCCTCAACGAGGACGACAACGTCCCGGTGGTCTCGCCCTATGCCGGCCGGGTGACGAAGGTCCTGGTCCGCGCCGGCGACGACGTGAAGGCCGGCGACGTGCTGCTGACGCTCGAGGCCACCGACATGGTCCAGGCGCAGAACGACTATCAGGCGGCCGTGAACAACCTCCAGAAGCAGCAGGCGCTCCTGAAGCTCGACCAGACCATCGCGCAGCGCCAGCAGGAGCTGTTCCAGGCCCGCGCGACGGCACTGAAGGACTACCAGTCGGCCCAGAACGACGTCATCGCCGCCCAGAGCGACCTGAAGACCGCCGAGGGCGCCCTCGACGCGGTGCGAAGCCGCCTGCGCCTGCTGGGCAAGACCGACGCCGAGATCGCCGCCTTCGAGAAGAACGGCACGATGAGCGCCGAGACGCAGATCCGGGCGCCGATCGCCGGCACGATCGTCCAGCGCAAGGTCGGCATCGGGCAGTACCTCTCGGCCTCCAGCGACCCGGTCTTCGTGATCGGCGACCTGTCGACGGTCTGGCTCGTGGCCAACGTCCGCGAGAGCGAGATCCCCAAGATCCGCATCGGCCAGGAGGTCGAGGCGAAGGTGGCGGGCTTCGGCGCGCGGGTGTTCAAGGCCCGGGTGAACTACATGGCCTCCAGCCTCGACCCGGCGACGCGGCGCCTCGCGGTGCGCAGCGAGGTCGACAACCCGGACCGGGTGCTGCGCCCGGAGATGTTCGCCACCTACACGATCATCACCGGCAAGGGTGAGCCGAGCCCGAGCGTGCCGGTGGCCGCCATCGTGTACGAGGGCGACCGCACCCACGTCTGGGTGGCGCGGCCCGACGGCGCCGTGGAGGCGCGCGACATCAAGCTCGGCCTGATCAACGGCGACAACGCCCAGGTCGTCCAGGGCCTGAGCGCGGGCGAGCAGGTCGTCACCCGCGGGGCCCTGTTCATCGACCGGGCGGCCACCGGCGACAAGGCGTCCTGAGCGGGGATCCGATGAACGCCCTGATCGCCTTCTCGCTGCGCCAGCGCGTGCTGGTGGTGCTGCTGTTCGTCGTGATGCTCGGCGTCGGCTACGGCGCCTACACGCAGCTCAACATCGAGGCCTACCCGGATCCAGTCCCGCCGCTCGTCGACGTGATCACCCAGAATCCGGGCCAGTCGGCCGACGAGATCGAGCGCTACATCACCATCCCCCTGGAGGTGGCGCTCGCCGGCATCCCGAACGCCCAGGTGGTCCGGACGATCTCGCTGTTCGGCCTCTCGGACGTGAAGGTCCAGTTCAACTACGAGTACACGTACGAGCAGGCGCTGCAGCGGGTGCTCAACCGCCTGTCGCAGGCGCCGACCCTGCCCAACGGCGCCACGCCGCAGATCTCGCCGACGAGCCCTGTGGGCGAGATCATGCGCTACAAGCTCGTCGGCCCGGCGGGCTACTCGCCCATGGACATGAAGACCCTGCAGGACTGGGTGCTGCAGCGCCGGTTCAAGGCGATCCCCGGCGTCGTCGACGTCACGGCCTTCGGCGGCAAGGCCAAGGAGTACGAGGTCGCGGTCGACCTGAACCGCCTCCAGGCCCAGGGCCTGACCCTGGTGCAGCTGACCAACGCGCTGAACAACGCCTCGATCAACGTCGGCGGCCAGACGCTGAACGTCGGGCAGCAATCGGCGGTGGTGCGCGGCATCGGCCTGATCCGCGACATGGACGACATTCGCGACACGATGATCAGCCTCGTCAACGGCACCCCGGTGCTGGTGCGGGACGTGGCGGAGGTGCGCGTGTCGAACGCCCCGCGCCTCGGCATCGTCGGCCACGACAACCAGCCCGACATCGTCGAGGGCATCGTGCTCATGACCCGCGGCGGCAAGAGCCTGCCGACGCTGGAGCGGGTCGAGGCCGAGATCGACAAGATCAACAGCTCCACGATCCTGCCGCCCGACGTGAAGATCGAGCGGATCTACGACCGCTCGGGCCTGATCCACACCACCACCCACACGGTGATGCACAACCTCGTTTTCGGCGTGGTGCTGGTCTTCGTGGTGCAGTGGCTGTTCCTCGGCTCGCTCACGAGCGCGATCATCGTGGCGGCCACGATCCCGTTCGCGCTCGGCTTCGCGATCCTGATCCTGGTGGTGCGCGGCGACTCGGCCAACCTGCTGTCGCTCGGCGCGATCGATTTCGGCCTGATCGTCGACGCGACCGTGATCATGGTGGAGAACGTCTTCCGCCACATCGCCGAGCCCGATCACGTTAAGGGCGAGGATCCGCCCGACGGCCTCACCGGGCGGCTCGGCACGATCGCGATCGCCGGGCGCGAGGTGAACCGGGCGATCTTCTTCTCGGCGACGATCATCATCGTCGGCTTCCTGCCGCTGTTCACGATGACCGGCGTCGAGGGCCACATCTTCGGCCCGATGGCCAAGACCTACGCGTACGCGCTGCTCGGCGGCCTGCTGGCGACCTTCACGGTCTCGCCCGCGCTCTCGGCCCTCATGCTGCCGAAGAAGCTTGAGGAGCGCGACACCCTGATCGTGCGGGTGCTGCGCGTCGGCCACGAGGCGGCCCTGCGCTTCGGCCTGCGCAACCGGATCCTGGCGGTCGCCGTGATGCTGGCGGTTCTGCTGGTCTCGGGCCTCACGGCCCGCAATCTCGGCCTCGAGTTCCTGCCGCGTCTCGAGGAGGGCAACCTCTACGTGCGCGGCACGATGCCGTCCTCGATCTCGCTGGAGGCCGGCAACGGCTACGTCCAGCGCATGCGCAAGATCTTCCAGGAGGTTCCGGAGGTCACCACCGTCCTGTCGCACCAGGGCCGCCCGAACGACGGCACCGACGCCACCGGCTTCTTCAACGTCGAGATCCTGGCGCCGCTCAAGCCGATCGACCAGTGGCGCAAGGGCCTCGACAAGGAGACCCTGATCCAGGACCTCAGCAAGAAACTGGAGGCCGAATTCCCCGGTATCGAGTTCAACTTCTCGCAGTATATCGAGGACAACGTCCAGGAGGCCGCCTCGGGCGTGAAGGGCGAGAACTCGGTCAAGATCTACGGCAACGACCTCGCGCAGCTCACCAAGACCGCCAACGCCGTCAAGGCCGCGCTCGCCACCGTCCCGGGCGTCACCGACCTGTCGGTGTTCGAATCCCTCGGCCAGCCGACGGTGCGGATCGACGTCGACCGCCACAAGGCCGCCCGCTACGGCCTCTCGATCGGCGACGTGAACACCACGATCCAGGCGGCGATCGGCGGCCAGACCGCGGGCGACCTCTACGAGTACGGCTCCGACCGCCACTTCCCGATGCGGGTGCGGCTCGCCAAGGAGTACCGCTCCTCGCTCGCCGGCATCCGCAACATCGCGGTCGGCGCCCAGAACCCGAACGGCGGCGTGATCCAGGTGCCGCTCTCCGAGATCGCCGACGTCGACCTCGTCTCCGGCGCCTCGTTCATCTACCGCGAGGACCAGCAGCGCTACATCCCGGTGAAGTTCTCGGTGCGCGGCCGCGACCTCGGCAGCGCCGTGCTCGAGGCCCAGCGCAAGGTCGCCGACGCGGTCGACCTCCCGCCAGGCTACCGGCTGGAATGGGTCGGCCAGTTCACCAACCTGAAGGAGGCGGCCGCCCGCCTCAGCCTCGTGGTGCCGATCACGCTGCTGCTGATCGCGCTGCTCCTCTACATCAACTTCTCATCGGTGGCCGACATGCTGCTGACCCTGTCGGTCATCCCGATGGCGATGATCGGCGGCATCTTCGCCCTGGCGCTGACCGGCACGCCGTTCTCGATCTCGGCGGCGATCGGCTTCATCGCGCTGTTCGGGATCTCGACCATGGAGGGCGTGATCCTGCTCGCCTACTACAACCAGCTGCTCGACGAGGGCTGGAAGCGGCAGGAGGCGGTCTGGCACGCCGCCGTGGTGCGCATGCGCCCGGTGATGATGACCTGCGTGGCGGCCTGCGTCGGCCTGCTGCCGGCCGCGGTCTCCACCGGCATCGGCTCGCAGGTGCAGAAGCCGCTGGCGCTCGTGGTGGTGGGCGGCATCATCCTGGCGCCGAACCTGATCCTCGTGATCGTCCCGGTGCTGATCTCACTGTTCTCCCGCCGCCGCCCGAACCCGGACGCCCGGGCGCGGCCCGCGCACCGGGCCGCCGCGTGAGCCGGCTCACGACCCCGCGGGCCGGCGCGCGGCCCGTTGCAGGGGGGCCACAACGGCCACACCGCGCGCGCCGCCCGGGGATGGTCGGATTGACTTGGCAGCGGGTCGCGCCGCTCTACCGAGGTGAGGTTTTCGGGGGCGGGATGGTGAGCTTTGCGCCGAGACGGTGCGGACGGGCGACCGCGTGGCTGGCGGCCTCCCTGGGCCTGTCGGCCTGCGCGGTCGGCCCGAACTTCGTGGCGCCCGAGGCTCCGCCGGTCGGCCGCTACACCAGGGAACCGCTGCAGAATCCCTCCGCGGCCGACAACATCCGGACCCGGCAGGGCGGCTCGGCCGACCAGAGCTTCGTGTCCGGCGCCGACATCCCGGGCGAGTGGTGGAGGCTGTTCCACTCGAAGGCCCTGAACCGCGTCGTCGAGCAGGCGCTCGCCAACAACCCGACGCTGGAGGCCGCGCAGGCCTCCCTGCGGGTGGCGCAGCAGAACGTGCTGGCCCAGAAGGGCACCCTCTACCCGAGCCTGACCGCGACGCCACAGGTCCAGGGGGCGCTAGCGCCCGGCCTCGACCTGCAATCGCCCCTCAACAATCAGAGCCGGTACCTCTACAGCCTGTCCACGCCGCAGGCGGTGGTCTCGTACAATCCCGACGTGTTCGGCGGGAATCGCCGGCAGATCGAGTCGCTGGAGGCCACCACCGAGAACCAGCGCTTCCAGCTGGAAGCGGCCTACCTGAGCCTGACCGCCAACGTCGTCGCCGCCGCGATCCAGGAAGCGTCCCTGCGGGCGCAGATCGACGCGACCCGCAAGGTGATCCAGGCGCAGACCGAGGTCCTGCAGCTCTACAACAAGCAGCTCTCGCTGGGTCAGATCGCCGGGGCCGACGTGGTGCAGCAGCAGGCCGCGCTGGCGCTGTCGCAGCAGCTCCTGCCGCCGCTGGAGAAGGCGCTCGCGCAGCAGCGCAACCTGCTGACCGCGCTGGCAGGACGCCTGCCTTCCGACGAGGTCTCCGAGACCTTCGACCTCGCCGCCCTGCGCCTGCCGACCCGGCTCCCGGTGAGCCTGCCCTCGCGGCTCGTGCAGCAGCGGCCCGACGTGAAGGCGGCGGAGGCCCTGGTGCAGCAGGCGAGCGCCAATGTCGGCGTCGCGGTGGCGAACCGCCTGCCGCAGTTCAGCCTGACCGCCACGGGCGGCTCCAGCGCCACGCGGATCGCCCAGATCGCCAATCCGGGCGCGGCGTTCTTCACGATCGTCGGGCAGGCCACGGCGCCGATCTTCGATGCCGGCACCCTGTTCCGGCGCCAGCGGGCCGCCGAGGAATCGCTGACGGAGGCGCAGGCGCAGTACAAGGCGACGGTGATCACCGCCTTCCAGAACGTCGCGGACGCGCTGCGCGCGCTCCAGGCCGACGCGAAGGCCGTGGCCGCCGCCGACGCCGCGGTGAGCGCCACGAACCAGAGCCTCGCGCTGATCCGCAAGCAGTACACGGCCGGGGCGATCACCTCCTCGCAGGTGCTGATCGCCCAGCAGGGCTACCTCTCGGCGCTGGTGACCTCGGCGGCGGCGCGCGCCACCCAGTACGCCGACACCGCCGCGCTGTTCGTGGCCCTCGGCGGCGGCTGGTGGAACCGCGCCGACGTGGCACCGCCGCCACCCGAGAAGGACCCGCTGAAGTTCCTCTGACGGGGCCGCCTCAGGTGTACATCGCGATGGCGTCCTGCAGCATCTGGTCGGTGGTGCTCATGACCTTGGTGTTGGCCGTGTAGGCCTGCTGGGTCTCGATCATCTTCGAGAACTGATCCGAGATCCCGGCATTCGACTGCTCCACCGAGCCGGCCGTGATGGTCGCGCCGTTGAGGCCGTAGCTCGGCGTCCCGGACTGGCCGGTGGCCACGTAAGTGCCGCCATCGAGCGAGGCGAGGTTGTCCTGCATGCCGAACTGCGCCAGCTGCAGCGTGCCGAGGGCCAGGGTGCTGCCGTCCGCGGCCGTGCCCGTGAGGGTGCCGGCTGGCGAGACCGCGAGGCTCGCCAGGGTGCCCGCCCCGGTCGGAACCTGGACGGGGGTCGTCGCCGAGGGGCCGGCGAACAGGTAGTAGCCCGCGCCGTTGGAGAGGTAGCCGCTGGCGTCCGGCGCGAAGTCGCCGCGCCGCGTGTAGCCGGTGTCGCCGGCGAAGGCCGGGCTGTCCGGCGTCCCGGTGTTCTTCTTGACGACGAAGTAGCCGTTGCCCGAGATCGCGAGGTTGGTCGCCACACCGGTCGACTGCATCGTGCCCTGGATGTTGAGGCTGTTGCGCGTGCTCGGCAGCACGCCACCGGTCAGCTGCGTGCCGTCCCGGGTCTCGGCCAGCATGTCGGCGAACCGCGTCTCGGTGGACTTGAAGCCCACCGTCTGGGTGTTGGCGATGTTCCCCGAGATGTTGTTCAGGGCCAGCGACTGCGCCGAGGCGCCGGAAATCGAGTTCGAGAGCGCGGTGTAAAGGCCCATCGGGGTCTCCGTTCGCCGGAGCGGCACGGTCCCCGATCCGACGGAAGCCGATAAGGACCCACTATGGTTAACCGACGGTGTGTGACCGCGTGTTGCTGAGCCGGCCCGCGCCGCTCGCGCGACGCCGGCGGACGCGTCACGCCCCGAGGGCGCTCAGCACGATCTCCCGCCGGTGCGGCCGGTCGCGGTGCTCGATCAGGTAGATCCCCTGCCACGTGCCGAGCGCCAGCGCCCCGCCGACCAGCGGGATGGTCAGGGCCGAATCGGTGACCAGGGTGCGGATATGGGCCGGCATGTCGTCCGGCCCCTCGGCGCCGTGGACGTAGCCGGCGTGGCGCGGCGCGAAGCCGTCGAGCGCGGCCATCAGGTCGGTCTGGACGTCGGGATCGGCGTTCTCCTGGATGGTCAGCGAGGCCGAGGTGTGCCGGCAGAACACCGTGACGAGCCCGTCCCGGACGCCGCTGTCGCGCACGAACGCGGCCACCGCCGCGGTGAAGTCCGTGAAGCCCGGTCCCGGGGTCGCGACGGTGAGGCGCGCGCTGGCGTGACGCTCCACCGGACCGGAGGCCAGCGCCTCGACCGGCCCGATCCTGCTCTCCCGACCGTGTCCCTGCCTCATGTGATCGTCTCCGATAAGGTCGTGCCCGGCGCGATCTCGCGCTCGCCGCGGGCGAGGATCCGTTCCAGCACGTCGATCCGGTCGGCCTCCGCGGGCGGCTTGTCCCAGCGGATGCGGCTGACCCGGGGGAAGCGCATCGCCACCCCCGACTTGTGCCGGGTCGAGCGCTGCACGCCCTCGAAGGCGATCTCGAGGACGAGCCCGGCCTCGCGGCCGTGGGCGACCTCGCGCACCGGACCGAACCGCTTGGTGGTGTTGTTGCGGACGTAGCGGTCGAGCTTGGCGAGCTCGGCGTCGGTGAAGCCGTGATAGGCCTTGCCCACCGGCACCAGCTCGTCGCCCTCGGGGGCTTCCCGCCAGACGCCGAACGTGTAGTCCGAGTAGAAGGAGGAGCGCTTCCCGTGCCCGCGCTGGGCGTACATCATCACGGCGTCGACGATGTGCGGCTCGCGCTTCCACTTCCACCAGGGTCCCTTGGGGCGTCCCGGCAGGTAGGGGCTGTTGAGGCGCTTGAGCATAACACCCTCGATGGCGTCGGCATCCGCGCCGGCGCCCACCGAGGCCGGGTCCGCCCGGGCGGCCGCCAGGGCCTCCCAGTCCGCGAAGGGCACGAGCGGCGAGATGTCGATCCGCGCGTGGTCGAGGCGCGTGACCAGCGCCTCCAGCTTCCGCCGCCGCTCCGCGAAGGGTTCTGCCCGAAGGTCGTCGCTCTCCAGGGTGAGGAGGTCGTAGGCCCGCACGTGGGCCGGGAACTCCTCCAGGAGCTTGCCCGTCACGGCCTTCCGGTTCAGGCGCTGCTGCAGCACGTTGAAGCTCTGCACCCGCCGCTCGCGGAGGATCAGAAGCTCGCCGTCGAGGGCGCCCGCGAAGGTGATGGCCTCGGCGAGGTCCGGGAACGCCCCGGTGATGTCCTCGCCGGTGCGCGAGTAGACCTTCCCGACCTGCTGGCCGGCCCGGTCGAGACCGCCGACGAGCTGGACGCGGATGCCGTCCCACTTCCACTCGGCCGAGAATGCCTCGGCCTCCAGCTTCTCGAGGTCGGCCTCCTCCTCGATCGGGTGCGACAGCATCGGCGGCCGGAACGGCGCGGGGTTCAGGGTCTCGGGCCGCTCGGCCCGGCCCTCGACCCAGGCGAACAGGGTCTCGAAGGGCGGGGTCAGCCCGTGCCAGACCTCCTCGACGGCGTCGGCGTCGTGGCCGCCCAGCGCGCCGACCGCCGTCTTGGCGAGACGCGCCGAGACGCCGACCCGCAGGTTGCCGGTGACGAGCTTCAGGAGCGCCCAGCGCCCGGTCTCGTCGAGGGCGTCGAGCCAGTCGGCGAGATGGCGGGACAGCTCGCGCTTGGGGATGGTCGCGAGGGTTTCCACGACCTCGGCCAGGGTCGGGACATGCGGCGGCGGGTTGTTGTGGCCGGGCCCCGGTTCCCGCGGCGCCTCCGCCGGTCCCGGCCAGATCAGCGCCGTCGTCTCCGCGAGGTCGCCCACGTAATTGTGCGACAGCCGGAACAGCACCGGGTCGATCCGCTCCTCGACCAGTCCCCGGATCAGGGCCGGCTTGGCCTCGCGGAAGCTCAGCGTGCCGGTCATGGCGCCGAGCGCGTAGCCGCGCTCGGGATCGGGCGTGCGCGCGAAGTAGTCCTGGAGCATGCGCAGCTTGGCGTTGCGGCGCGGCTCGTAGGCGAGGCGGTCGAGCAGGTGGGCGAAGTCGTTCACGCCGCCGCCTCCGCCTCGGAGCCCGCCTCCGAGGTCCCCTCGACCTCGCCGTCATCGCCGTAGCCGAGCAGGTGGAGCGGCTTCGCCCGGATCCCCTGCGTCCCGCACCAGTGGACCAGCGCGTCCTCCTGGCCGTGGGTCACCCAGACCTCGCCGGCTCCGGTGTCGCGGATGGTGCGGCACAGGTCCGGCCAGTCGGAATGGTCGGAGATCACCAGCGGCAGCTCGACGCCCTTCTGGCGGGCGCGGGCGCGCACCCGCATCCAGCCCGAGGCGAAGCAGGTCACCGGGTCGGGGAACTTGCGGGACCACAGGTCCTGGATCGACGAGGGCGGGCAGAGCACGATCGCCCCGTGCAGGTCCTTCCGCTCGGCGGCCACGACCTTGGGCGTGTCGCCGAGCGGCACGCCCTCCTCCTTGTAGAGCGTCGTCAGCTTCTCCATGGCGCCGTGCAGGTGGATCGGGCGGTCCCAGCCCTCCTCGCGCAGGAGCGCCATCACCCGCTGCGCCTTGCCGAGCGCGTAGGCGCCCACGATGTGGGCGCGCTCCGGGAACAGCTTCACCGATTCGAGGAGCTTGCGGACCTCGCCCCGCGTATCGGGATGGGTGAAGACCGGCAGTCCGAAGGTCGCCTCGGTGATGAACACGTCGCAGGGCACGACCTCGAAGGGCAGGCAGGTCGGGTCCGGCGCGCGCTTGTAGTCGCCCGACACCACGACGCGGACGCCGTCCCGCTCGATGGCGATCTGTGCCGACCCGAGGACGTGGCCGGCCGGGGCGAAGCGCACGGTCACGTCGCCGACGCGGAGCGCCGCGCCGAGCTGCGCCTCCTGCCGCTGGCGGCAGAAATCCGCGCCGTAGCGCACCGCCATGATCCGCAGGGTCTCGGGCGTCGCTAGCACCTGGCCGTGGCCCGCGCGGGCGTGGTCGGCGTGCCCATGCGTGATCAGCGCGCGCTCCACGGGCCAGGTCGGATCGACGTGGAAGCGCCCGAGGGGGCAGTAGAGACCCTCGCGGGTCAGGGTGAGGAGATCGCTGGCGCGTATCGGCATCGGGTCCGTGCTGCCGGTGGAGTCCGCCGGTGGCCCCGGTATATAGGCGCCCCCGACCCGGCAGACGCATGGCCTCGCAGCTCAGTTCCGGCGACCTCCTCGCCGATCGCCGCTACCGCTACGCCGAGGCCTGCCTCGCCGACGGCGACCACGCGGGCGCCGCCGACCTCGCCGAGCAGGTCTTGGAACGCGCCCCGCGCTACGCGCCGGCCTGGCTCCTGCTGGGCCGGGCGCGCGCGGGTCTGGCCGCCGCCGGCACCGATCCGACCTTGCGCGACGCGGCGGCGCGGGCCTTTTCCCGCGCCCTCGACATCGATCCCGAGGACCGGCTGGGCGTGCGCGCGCACCTCGCCCGCCTGGGCGGCGGCGACACCCTCCCGGTCCTGTCGCCGGCCTATGTCCGCGCCCTGTTCGACGGCTACGCGCCGCGCTTCGAGCGCCACCTCGTGGACGGCCTCGGCTATGTCGGCCCGCAGCTCGTCCGCGACGCCCTGCCGCGCGTTCCGAAGCGCTTCGCGGTCGGTCTCGATCTCGGCTGCGGCACGGGGCTGATGGGTGAGGTCATGCGCGACCGGGTCGACCATCTCACCGGGATCGACCTCTCCCCCGGGATGTTGGCGGTGGCGCGGGCCAAGACGGCGCAGGGTCGGCCGCTCTACGAGCGCCTCGTCGAGGGCGACATCGGCGCCGCCCTGGCCGACCTGCCGGAGGCGTCGGCCGACCTCTGCCTCGCCGCGGACGTCCTGATCTACGTCGCGGACCTCGCGACGTTCCTGGCGCGGGTGGGGCGGGTCCTGCGGCCGGGCGGGCTCGGCGCCGTCACGGTGCAATCCCACGACGGCCCCGGTTCCGTCCTGGGCGAGGACGGCCGCTACGCCCACGCGGAAGCCCACATCGCGGCGACGGCAGCCGCGTCCGGATTGGAGCTGCTGACGACGAGACCGGCGGAAGTCCGTCGCGAGGGCGGACGACCGGTGCCGGGGCGCGTCGTTGTGTTGCGGCGCACATCGGCATGAAACCGCTCCGCTATTCGTCCATTGTCAGTCGACCGCGACTAGGCGCGGCGGCTCGATCGGGGGATCAGCATGGCGGAATACGGAAGTCGGACAGGTGGTGCAGCACCGGAGCGGAAACCTGAGCCACCGGCCGACAAGTCGTTTCCCGCCGATCCGCGAACCCGGATTCCCTTCGCGATCGCCCTCGCGGCGCTCGCGGGCTGCGCCGATTCCATCGGCTTCCTGGAATTCTCGCAGCTCTTCATGTCGTTCATGTCGGGCAACACCACCCGCTTCGGCGTGGCGGTAGCCAACGCCGACTGGGAGAACGTCAGCCGCGTCGCCAGCACGATCTGCATGTTCTGCTTCGGCGCCTTCCTAGGAACGCTGATCGCCGCCTGGGTCGGGCGCTGGCGCCTCGCCGTCCTGCTGACGCTCCAGGCCCTGCTGCTCGCCGGCGGCCTGCTGATGCCCTGGGGCACCTTCGCTTACCCGCTCCACGCCTACCCGATCGTCCTGGCGCTGGGCCTCCAGAACGCGACGCTGCAGGACGAGGGCGGCCGCTCCCTGGCGCTCACCTACGTCACGGGCGCCGTGGTGCGTTTCGGCACGGGCTGCGCCAACCTGCTGCTCGGCACGGTGGCGCCGTCCTTCTGGATCCAGGCGCCGCTCTGGGCCGGGCTCAGCACCGGCGCCGTCGTCGGCGGCCTGCTCGACATGCGCTACGGCGAATCGGCCTTCCTCTTCCCGGCGGCGCTGGCCGCCATCCTGGCGATGATCGCGATCGTCCTGACCATCGCCAAGCCGGGCAGCACCCTGGTGGCGGGCTCCTCCCCGGCACCCGACGCCAGCCCGAAGGCCGAGGTCATCGACGCGATCCACTGAGACCCGGCCGCGGCGGGATCGGGGTCAGCCGTCCGAATCCCGGACGCTGCCCCGGCCCTGCTTGATCGCGGCGCGGCTCTTCTTCGCGCCGATGCGCCGCTCCTGCGAGCCCCGGGTCGGCTTCGTGGGCCGGCGGATCGGCGGCGGCGGCTTGGCCGCCTCCGCCACCAGATCGACGAGCCGCTGCAGCACGTCGGCCCGGTTGCGCTCCTGCGTCCGGTGCCGCTGCCCGGCGAGGACGAGAACGCCGTCCTTGGTCATCCGCCGTCCGGCGAGCCGCACCAGATTGGCCCGCACCCGCTCGTCGAGGGCGGGCGAGGCCAGCGCCGCCCAGCGCAGCTGGACCGCGGTCTCGACCTTGTTGACGTTCTGTCCGCCGGCCCCCGAGGCGCGCATGAAGGACAGCTCGATCTCGTCCTCGTCGATGGCGATGCGCGGCGTCACGCGCAGGGCCATGGCGCCCTCCCCGGCTGCGCGACGACGGCGCGCCGCGCCCCCGCGTCGGGTGCGCAGCCCGCGAGCGGGCGGATGCGGATCGGCGGCTCCGTCACCATATCTGTCCCGTGCCTCCCGTCCCGTACCCCGTCGGCGCGATCCCGCCCGCGTCCCCAGCGGGGCCCCGATTCAGGCCGCCTCGGCCGGCGTGCGGGCGCGGAGCGCGAGGGCGTGCAAACCCCGCTTGAACGCGTCGTCGAGCAGCGCATTCACCAAGCGGTGCCGCTCGACGCGGCTCTTGCCCTCGAACGCCGACGCGACGATGTCGAGCCGGTAATGGGTCTCGCCCCCCGGCCGCGCTCCGGCGTGGCCGGCATGCAGATGCGACTCGTCGATCACGTCGAGCCGCGCCGGCGCGAGTTGCTCCCGCAGCCGCGCCTCCATCCAGTCCCGCAGGGTGCCGCCCGCGCCCGCACCGTCCGTCATCGTGCCCTCGCGTCGTGTCCGTGGGCGCCGTCAAGCCCGATCCCGCGCATGCGTCATCAGGCCCGGTGCCCTTGTGTCTCAGGTCCGCCCCCTCATAATCGGCCCGTCATGGATCTCAACTCGCGCCTGTTCGACAGCATCCGGATCAAGCCGACCTGCGACGAGCCGAAGCCCGCCGCGGAAGCCGGCTGCGAGAGCCCCGGCTGCACCCATCCGGGCCTGTACCGGGCGCCGAAGGGGCGGAAGGCGGAGGGCCAGTACTGGCGCTTCTGCATCGACCATGTCCGCGCCTACAACGCCACCTACAATTACTTCGATGGCATGAACGACGCCGCCGTTCAGGCCTACCAGAAGGACGCGATCATCGGTCATCGCCCAACCTGGGCGATGGGCGTGAACCGGACCGGCGAGGCCAAGCCGGCGGACGAGCCGGTTCGGGACTGGGCCTACGTCGATCCCCTCGGCATCCTGCGCGGCGAGGGCGTCGGCGACGCGCGCCGGCGTGCCCGCCAGCCCGAGGAGCCGCGCAAGCCCAAGCACTCGGCGACGGTGCGCCGCGCCCTCGACGTGATGGGCCTCGAGGAGGGCGCGGACGCGGCCGCCATCAAGGCGCAGTACAAGGTGCTGGTGAAGCGCTTCCACCCGGACGCCAACGGCGGCGACCGCTCCTTCGAGGAGCGCCTGCGCGACATCATCCGCGCCCACGACGTGCTCCGCGCGGCCGGTCTCTGCTGAGCGGCACGAACGATGCACGCCGGTTCGCACCCAGGATAGGGCAAACCGCGCGGGGCGGCCCTATATGGGATCCATGCCGGTCGGTGGCGCGCGAGCGCGCCGCCGTCTAAGGATGGCTCCGCCCCGCCGCGGAGGCCCGGCTCGACGTCCTTCCGCGCGGATGCTTCACTGTTTGGGAGTGGAGCGCCCGCGCCTCACGAGGTTCCGAATGCTCTCTGACGCTACGCCCGCCGCGCTGCCCGACCGCACCGTCTCCGTCCGCGATGTCTTCGGCATCGATCTCGACCTCAAGGTGCCGGCCTTCGCCGAGCCCGAGGAGCACGTGCCGGATGTCGACCCGGACTACATCTTCGACCGGGAGACGACGCTCGCGATCCTGGCCGGCTTCGCCCGCAACCGCCGCGTGATGGTCACCGGCTATCACGGCACCGGCAAGTCGACCCATATCGAGCAGGTCGCCGCCCGGCTGAACTGGCCGTGCATCCGGATCAACCTCGACAGCCACGTCTCGCGCATCGACCTCGTCGGCAAGGACGCCATCGTCCTGCAGGACGGCAAGCAGGTCACCGCCTTCCAGGACGGGATCCTGCCCTGGGCGCTGCAGAACAACGTCGCGCTCGTGTTCGACGAGTACGACGCCGGCCGCCCGGACGTGATGTTCGTGATCCAGCGCGTGCTGGAGCTCTCGGGCCGGCTGACGCTCCTCGACCAGAAGCGCGTGATCCGCCCGCACCCGGCCTTCCGGCTCTTCGCCACCGCCAACACGGTGGGCCTCGGCGACACGTCGGGCCTCTATCACGGCACGCAGCAGATCAACCAGGGCCAGATGGACCGCTGGTCGATCGTCACCACGCTGAACTACCTGCCGCACGACCGCGAGGTCGACATCGTGCTCTCGAAGGCGACGCATTACCGGGGCGACCAGGGCCGCGACATCGTCAACCGGATGGTGCGCGTGGCGGATCTCACCCGCAACGCCTTCATGAACGGCGACCTCTCCACCGTCATGAGCCCGCGCACGGTGATCACCTGGGCCGAGAACGCCGACATCTTCAAGGATATCGGCTTCGCCTTCCGGGTGACGTTCCTCAACAAGTGCGACGAGCTGGAGCGGACGCTGGTGGCCGAGTTCTACCAGCGCGCCTTCGGCAAGGAGCTGCCCGAGAGCGCGGTGAACGTCGCGCTGAGCTGACCCGCATGGAGGACGCGATGGCGCATCCGGCCCCGACGCGCGAGGACGCCCCGGCGACTGCGCACGCGCGGGGACGGACCCGCCACGCGGACGATCTCTACACCTGGGTTCAGGAGCAGGTGGCACTGCTCCGCGCCGGCCGGGTGGACGCGCTCGACCTCGACAACATCGCCGAGGAGCTGAGCGACGTGGGTTCGGAGCAGTACGATAAGCTCGAGAGCGCGATCGAGGTGCTTCTCGCCCACGCCCTCAAATGGGATCTCCAGCCCGAGCGGCGCAGCCGAAGCTGGTCGCTGACGATTGCGGAACAGCGCGTGCGGATCGACAGGCAGGTGCGCAAAAATCCAGGTCTCAAGCCGCGCATCGCCGAAGCCGCCAGCGAAGGCTACCGGATCGGTCGGATCCGAGCCGCTCGCGAGATGAAGCGATCGCCCGAAACCCTGCCCACGGACTGTCCCTACAGCTGGGACGAGATCCTGAACCGCCCCTTCGCGTTCGAGGACGACCGGTAGCGCTGATGTCCATCTCCAACCGCAAGCCCGGCGAGCGCCGCGAACCCGTGGCCGAGCCCCTGAAGCGCTCGGTGGCCGGGTGCCTGCGCGCCATCGCCCGGCGCTCCGAGGTCGAGGTCACCTACGCGACCGACCGGCCGGCGCTCACCGGCGACAAGGCCCGCCTCCCTGAGCCCCCGCGCAAGCTCTCGGCGCAGGACGTCGCGGTGCTGCGCGGCAATGCCGACGCCATGGCGCTGCGGCTGGGCTGCCACGACGTGGCCGTCCACCGCCGTCTCGCCCCCGAGAACGCACCCGCGCGCGCCGTGTACGACGCGGTCGAGCAGGCCCGGGTCGAGGCGATCGGGTCGCGCCGGATGGCGGGCGTGGCCAGCAACATCTCGGCGATGCTGGAGGATCGCTACCATCGCGGCGGCAAGTACGAGTCCATCACCGACCGGGCCGACGCTCCGATGGAGGATGCCGTCGCCCTGATGGTGCGCGAGCGCCTGACCGGCCAGAAGCCGCCCGAGGCCGCCACCAAGATCGTCGAGCTGTGGCGCGAGCATATCGAGGCCAAGGCCGGCCCGAACCTCGACGGGCTGCTCGGCTCGATCGAGGATCAGCGCAAGTTCGCCCGCTCGGTGCGCGACCTCCTCACCTCCCTAGACATGTCGGACGAGACGCCGTTCGACGCGGAGGACGACGAGAACGACGACGAGAACGACGCCCAGGACGACGAGCAGAACCCCAGCGAGGGCGATTCGGAGGAGAAGAGCCAGGGCGAGCGCGCCGAGATCGAGACCTCCGAGGAGGCCTCTGACGAGATCGAGGAGGGCGCCCAGGAATCCGCCGACGCACCGTCCGGTGAGTTGCCCGAGGAGGCCGAGGACGCGGAGTCGGAGGAGGCCTCGGAGGCCTCGCGCCCGCCGCAGCGGCAGGGCAACGAGGCGCGCGGGCCCGAGTACAAGGTGTTTAATCCGCGGTTCGACGAGGTCATCCACGCCGAGGAGCTGTGCGACGCCGACGAGCTGTCGCGCCTGCGCTCCTACCTCGACAAGCAGCTCTCGCACCTGCAGGGCGTGGTCGGCCGCCTCGCCAACCGGCTCCAGCGCCGCCTCCTCGCCCAGCAGAACCGCGCCTGGGAATTCGATCTGGAGGAGGGTCAGCTCGACCCGGCGCGGCTCGTGCGCGTGGTCATCGACCCGTACCAGCCGCTCTCCTTCAAGCAGGAGAAGGACACCAATTTCCGCGACACGGTGGTCACGCTGCTCCTCGACAATTCGGGCTCGATGCGCGGCCGGCCGATCACCGTGGCGGCGACCTGCGCCGACATCCTGGCGCGGACGCTGGAGCGCTGCGGCGTGAAGGTGGAGATCTTAGGCTTCACCACCCGTGCCTGGAAGGGCGGCCAGAGCCGCGAGGCGTGGCTCGCCGCCGGCAAGCCGCCGAATCCCGGTCGCCTGAACGACCTGCGCCACATCGTCTACAAGTCGGCCGACGCGCCCTGGCGGCGCGCGCGGAAGAACCTCGGGCTGATGATGCGCGAGGGGCTGCTCAAGGAGAACATCGACGGCGAGGCCCTGGACTGGGCGCACAAGCGCCTGCTCGGACGGCCGGAGCAGCGCAAGATCCTGATGGTGATCTCCGACGGCGCGCCGGTGGACGACTCGACCCTGTCGGTGAATGCCGGCAACTACCTGGAGCGGCACCTGCGCTGGATGATCGAGGAGATCGAGACGCGCTCGCCGGTGGAACTGCTGGCTATCGGCATCGGCCACGACGTGACCCGGTACTATCGCCGCGCCGTGACGATCATCGACGCCGAGGAGCTCGGCGGGGCGATGACCGAGAAGCTCGCCGAGCTGTTCGAGGAGGACGGCGCGGCGCCGACGGGGCGGATGCTGCGCGCAGCGGGCGGGCGGCGGTAATCACGCCCCGCGCTGCTGCGCGCAACAGACGATCCGCGTCGAGGAAGCTGGCAGATCCGGACCGAACCTCGACACGGTTCATGTTCGCAACTTGGACGGCGAAGCCCCCTCCGTCATCACGAGCGCAGCGAAGTGACCTAGGGCAGCGCGGGGCTTGTCCACGTGGCGCCGCCTGGATTGCTTCGCTCCGCTCGCAAAGACGGCGCAGGGGCATCGGCCGGACATTGACGGCAGCCTGCGGCCGAGCTCTGGATTGCTTGGAGTGGCATGCCAGACGCAAACAAGCGGAAACCGCCGCGGCCTCGACGGCCACGGCGGTTCAAACCGTCCGATAGGGGCGTGAAGCCCGACGACTCAGGCTGCGGCGGCCGGGGTCTCGGCGAGCTTCTTGTGGATCTCGCGCTTCAGGAGGCGCGCGGTCTGCGACAGGTCGCCCTCGCTGGCCTTGATCAGGAAGGCGTCGAGGCCGCCGCGGTGCTCCACCGAGCGCAGGGCGTGCGCGGTGACCCGCAGGCGGACGCGCTTGCCCAGCGCGTCGGACTGGAGGGTGACGTTGCACAGGTTCGGCAGGAACCGGCACTTGGTCTTGCGGTTCGAGTGGCTCACGAGGTGGCCGACCTGAACGGCCTTGCCGGTGAGTTCGCAGCGGCGCGCCATGATAAAAAACGATCCCGTCTCGTTCCGCCCGGTGAAGACCCGATCGCGGCCGGCGCGATCATCGTCGCAGCGGGCGGCGCCCATTGCGTGTTCCAGGTCCGGCGGAGTCCTGTTGAAGGCGCGAGCCTATAGGCGACGAAGGCGCGGTGCGTCAAGGTGCCGGCGGGGGCAGGCGGGGTCCGGCGTCGCGCCGGACGACCAACGGTCTGTTAACCACGATGCCGGGATATAGCCTTCTTCCACCTGCAGGAAGGCACCTCTCCCCGCTCCGTGCGTCGCAGAGGACGTCGGCGAGCGGGTGTGTTCGAGAGGGTGCGTTCGAGCGAGTGTCTTGGCCCGCCCGCCCTGGGATGCGATCCGGATCATGAGCGCCACGCCAATCCGTCGAATGATCAAGCCGTCGAAGAAGCACGCTGCCGGGCGCCTCGCGGGCAGCCTCCTCGCGGTCGCGGTCCTCGCGGCCCCGACCGATGCCGGCGCGCGGACGTCGCGGGCCAAGCGGGCCGCGCCCGCCGCCGCGACCGTGGCGGTCGATTACGGTATCAACCTCGCCGGTCTCCCGATCGGCACGGCCCGCCTCGCCGGCTCCTTCGACCGCGACCGCTACATGATGGACGTGTCGGCCGTGCTCACCGGCCTCGTCGGCGCGATCACCGGCGGCAAGGGCTCCGCCCGGGCCTCGGGAAGCTTCTCGGCCGCGCCGCAGCCCGGCGCCTTCGCCATCGCGACCCAGACGGCGAGTTCCGGCATCGCGGTGCGCATGGCCCTGGCGCGCGGCAACGTCGTCCAGGCCGAGATCACGCCGCCGCTCGTCGACATGCAGGACCGCGTGCCGGTCACCCCGGCCAACAAGCGCGGCATCATCGACCCGGTGAGCGCGCTGCTGATGCCGACCCAGGGGCGCGGCGAGCCGCTCGACCCGGAGAACTGCAACCGGACCCTGCCGGTCTTCGACGGCGCCACCCGCTTCAACGTGGTGCTGAGCTACGCCGAGACCCGCCCGGTGCAGAAGCCCGGCTATGCGGGGCAAGTCCTCGTATGCAACGCCCGCTACCAGGCGGTCGCCGGCCACCGGCCGGACCGGCCGGGCGTCAAGTTCATGGAGGAGAACCGCGAGATGTCGGTCTGGCTCGCCCCCGTCGAGGGGACGCGCGTCCTGATCCCGCTGCGCATCTCGGTGCTCACCACGATCGGCACCAACATCATCGAGGCCACACGCTGGAGCCAGAGCGGCACGCCGACGACCACCGGCACGGCCGGCGCCGCCGGCAACAGTGTCGCGCAGGCGAGCCTGTCCGGGCAGTAGCGGCGCGTCAGGGAGCGTTTGACCGGCGGCCGGTTTCCCGGCACCTCGGCGCGGCGCGGCAGCCGCGCGGGGAGGTCAGCAGTGCCCAAGGGCTACATCATCGTCCGGATGACGGTCACCGACCCGGACACCTACAAGGACTACGCCGCCATGGCCTCCGAGGCGATGCGCAAGTACGGCTGCAAGCCGCTGGTGCGCGGCGGCCGCTGCGAGGCGCTGGAGGGCGAGGGCCGTCCGCGCAACGTCGTGCTGGAATTCGAGTCCTACGAGGCGGCGCGCACCTACTACTTCTCGCCCGAGTACCAGGCTGCCGTAGCCAAGCGCCGGCCCGCGGGCATCGGCGAGGTGGTGCTCGTCGAGGGCGTCGACTGATCGACGTACCGGTCGCAGCCGGGCTCGACGCGGCCCGCGCCATCGGCGCGTGCTGCGAGATGACCCAGGGAGGCGCCGGGCCGGTGGGAACCCTCGCGGCGGGGACCGCGGCCGCGCGGGTGGAGGGAATCTTCACGTTCCCGGCGATAATGCCCGGATGTGCTCGCCTGCCCTCCGAATCGCCCTCGCCCTGGCCGCGCTCGCGGGGCCGGCCGCGGCGCAGTCCCTCAGTGCCGGGTCCGCCGATCCGGGGTGCGGCGGTGACGCCTTCTCGTCGGCCGAGGTCGTCGAGAACAGGCCGCCCCGCCGCGGTCCCCTCGTCGCGACCCCCGACACGCTCTGCGCCGACCTCGCGCCGCAGCCGGGCACGCCGACGACGCAGATCGACATCTACCCGATGATCACGCCGCAGGTTGGACCTGGGGGCGGCGGCATCCCATATGAGGGAGGATCGTTCCGGCCCTACCGTCCCTGACGCGACCGGCCGGTCGAACCCGCCTCCCCGCCCGCGCCGCGACGGCGCCGCGACGGCCTTCCCGCTCGAAGGAACCGCCGACCATCGACGCGCTGCTCCGCCCCACGCCCAGCCGCTCGCTGTCCCGCGAGGCCCGCGCCCGCGGTGTCACCGCGGTCCTCGGGCCGACCAACACCGGCAAGACCCACCTCGCCATCGAGCGGATGCTCGCCCACCCGACCGGCATGATCGGGCTGCCCCTGCGGCTGCTCGCCCGGGAGGTCTACCTGCGCGTCGTCGCCAAGGTGGGCCCCGAGAAGGTCGCGCTCGTCACCGGGGAGGAGAAGATCAAGCCGGACCGGCCGCGCTACTGGATCTGCACCATCGAGGCGATGCCCCGCGACATCGACGTCGCCTTCGTCGCCATCGACGAGATCCAGCTCGCCGCCGACATGGACCGCGGCCACGTCTTCACCGACCGCCTGCTCTACGTGCGCGGCCGGGAGGAGACCCTGCTGATCGGCTCCTCGACCGTGCTGCCGCTGGTCCAGAGCCTGATTCCGAACGTCCACACCACGACCCGGCCGCGGCTGTCGCAGCTCACCTTCGCGGGGGAGAAGCGGCTGTCGCGCCTGCCCCGGCGGACCGCCATCGTGGCGTTCTCGGCCGAGGAGGTCTACGCCATCGCCGAGCTGATCCGCCGCCAGCGCGGCGGCGCCGCGGTCGTGCTGGGCGCCCTGTCGCCGCGGACCCGCAACGCCCAGGTCGAGATGTACCAGGCGGGGGACGTCGACTACCTCGTGGCCACCGACGCGGTCGGCATGGGCCTCAATCTCGACGTCGATCACGTCGCGTTCGCGGCCAACTGGAAGTACGACGGCACCCGCTTCCGCAAGCTCACCCCCGCCGAGATGGGCCAGATCGCCGGCCGCGCCGGGCGCCACCTCTCGGACGGCACCTTCGGCTCCACCGGCCGCTGCCCGCCCTTCGAGGCCGAGCTGGTGGAGCGGCTGGAGAGCCACGACTTCGATCCCCTGCGCATCCTGCAATGGCGCAACCCGGATCTGAGCTTCGGAAGCCTGGAGGGCCTGCAGGCGAGCCTCGACGAGCACCCGCGCGAATCGGGCCTGACCCGCGCCCCCATGGGCGAGGACCAGCAGGCCCTCGAGATCCTCATGAAGGAGGACGACATCCGCGACCTCGCCCGGAACCCTGCCGGCGTGCGCCGGCTCTGGGACGTCTGCGGCGTGCCGGATTACCGCAAGGTCCACCCGCAGGTGCACGCCGACCTGGTGGCGCAGCTCTACCGATTCCTCATGAAGGGCATGGCCGGGCGCATCCCCGACACGTGGTTCGCCGAGCAGGTCGCGATGATCGACCGGACCGACGGCGACATCGACACGCTGTCCCGCCGGATCGCGCAGGGACGCACCTGGACGTTCGTTGCAAACCGTCCCGACTGGCTGCGCGACCCAGAACATTGGCAGGGCGAGACGCGTCGGGTAGAGGACAGGCTGTCCGACGCCCTGCACGAACGCCTCGCGAGCCGCTTCGTCGACCGGCGCACAAGCGTCCTGATGCGGCGCCTGAGAGAGAACACGATGCTCGAAGCCCAGATCACCGCCGACGGTGACGTCACCGTCGAGGGTCAGCATGTCGGCCACCTTCACGGATTCCTGTTCGTTCCCGATGCCAGCGCCGAGGGGCACGAGGCCAAAACCCTGAGGAGCGCCGCCGAGAAGGCGCTCGCCGGGGAGATCGAGTCCCGGGCCGAGCGGTTTTCGGCAACGGCCGATTCGACCCTCGTGCTCTCGCACGACGGCACGATCCGCTGGACCGGCGCGCCCGTCGCCAAGCTCACCCCCGGCGAGAAGCTGTTCGCCCCGCAGATCCGTCTGCTGGCGGACGACAGCCTGACCGGCGCGCATCGCGAGAAGGTCGAGGCGCGCCTCGACGCGTGGTTGAAGGCCTACATCGTGCGGCTGCTCGGGCCGCTGATGGAGATCGAGACCGCAGCAGACCTGACTGGCCTCGCCAAGGGAATCGGCTACCAAGTCGTCGAGGCGCTCGGCGTGCTGGAGCGCTCGAAGGTGGCGCACGAGATGCGCAGCCTCGACCAGGAGGGCCGCGGCGCCCTGCGCCGCCACGGCGTCCGGTTCGGCGCCTACCACATCTTCCTGCCGGCGCTGCTGAAGCCGGCGCCCCGCACGCTCGCGGCCCAGCTCTGGGCCCTGCGCAACGGCGGCCTCGACCAGCGCGGCCTCGACGAGATCGCGCATCTCGCCGGCTCCGGCCGCACCTCGATCAAGGTCGACCGCGAGATCGCCAAGGGCCTCTACCGCGCGGCCGGCTTCCGGGTCAGCGGCGAGCGGGCGGTGCGGGTCGACATCCTGGAGCGGCTCGCCGACCTGATCCGCCCGGCGATCGCCTACCGGCCCGGTACCACCCCGGGCGCCCCGCCGGACGGCACCGCCGACGGCGACGGCTTCGTGGCCACCGTCGGCATGACCTCGCTGGTCGGATGCTCGGGCGAGGATTTCGCCTCGATCCTGAAGTCGCTCGGCTACAATTCCGAGGCGCGCCCCGGCCCGGCCATCACGGTGCCGCTCGTCCCCGCTGCCGCCACCGCGCCGGCGGCGCCGACCGCCGCCGAGGCTTCCTCCGAGGAGGCTGTCGCCGCGCAGGCTGATGCCGCCGAGCCGGTCGGCGACGAGGCCCCGGCCGCCGAGGGTGTCGAGACCGCCGCCGATCACGCTGACGCGGCCGAGGAAGCCCCGGCCGCCCCCGAGGCGGAGCCCGCCGAGGGCGAGGCTGCGGACGAGTCGGCCGGCACGCCGGTCGACGCGGCCACCGAGGCGCCCGCGACCGAGGCGCTCGCGACCGAGACATCTGCGACCGAGTCGCCCCACGCCGAGGCGGAGCAGCCGGCCGAGGCGGAGCAGCCGGCCGAGGCGGACGCCGCGCCGGCGGCCGAACCCATCGCCGAGGAGACCGCGGCCGCCGAGGCGGAGCCCGACGCGGCCGAGACGGCCGAGAGGGCCGAGGCCGTTGGTGCCGAGGGCGAGGGTGCAGCCGAGATCCCGCAGATCGAGGTCTGGCGCCTGCAGCGCCACCAGCGCCCGGCCCACCAGCGCCCGCAGAACCGTCCCCGCGGGGCGGGTCGGGGCCGCGACGGTGGCCAGCAGGGCCAGCACCCGGGTCAGGGGCGTCCCGACGGTGGCCGGCCCGAGCAGCGCCGGGCCGAGGGCGACGGCGGCCCGCGCCCCGGCCGGGACCGCGGTCCGCGCCGCGACCGCTTCGAGGGCGGCCGTCCGGAACGCCGCGACGACCAGCGCGGCGCCGAGCAGCGCCATTCCGGCCCGCGGCCCGACCAGCGGCCGCCGCGGCGCGAGCGGGCGCCCGATCCGGACTCGCCCTTCGCCAAGCTCGCGGCCCTGAAGGCGCAGCTCGAGGCCGGCGACGGCGGGAAGCGCTGATCCGCGGCGGATGCGCGAGGACCGGCAGCGCCTCGACAAGTGGCTGTGGTTCGCGCGCTTCGCGCGGACCCGGTCGCTCGCGGCGCGGCTGGCCTCCGACGGCTTCGTGCGGGTGAACGGCAGCCGGACCGAGAACCCCGCGAAGGCCATCGGTATCGGTGACGTGGTCACGGTGGCGGCGCCCCACGCGACCCTGGCCGTGCAGGTACTCGGTCTCGGCCTGCGCCGCGGCCCGGCGTCGGAGGCGCGGCTCCTCTACGACGACCTGTCGGGCGGCACCCTGTCGGTCGAGGACGGGCCGGACGGGCCGTCCGAGTGATGAGGTCGCGCCACAGCGGCCGCGCGAGCGACCCGACGCGAACCCTTGCGGCGCCCGCACGCTTGTCAGTCCGGGAGGCAGCGTCTAGAGCCGTGGGCCTCCGAGATCCGTCCCCGTGTCGGGTCTCACCGGCGTTCCCCTCGCAGCACCCTCCGGGCGCGCGGGCCGTCTCCAGGCTCCGCCCGGGCCAAGTCGAGTTTTAGGACGAAGACATCCGATGACCTACGTCGTCACCGACAATTGCATCAAGTGCAAGTACACGGACTGCGTCGAGGTCTGTCCGGTGGACTGCTTCTACGAAGGCGAGAACATGCTCGTCATCCATCCGGACGAGTGCATCGATTGCGGCGTCTGCGAGCCGGAATGCCCCGCCGAGGCGATCAAGCCCGACACCGAGTCGAATCTCGACACGTGGCTGAAGCTGAACGCCGACTACGCCAAGTCCTGGCCCAACATCACGCAGAAGAAGGAAGCCCCGGCCGACGCCAAGGATTGGGACGGCAAGAGCGGTAAGCTCGAGGCGCATTTCTCGCCCAACCCTGGCTCGGGCGACTGACCCCGCGCCGGCCCCGCAGGTTCTGACGCCGGCCCGCGGCCCGCTTCCCAGATTGCGGGAAGATCTGTCGGGCCCGTGCCGCCGCTGAACCCCGCGGCGGGGCTGCGTCATACGAGGGCCTGATACGCGGCCAGGTCATTCCTGTCCCGCCGCACCAGTGTAAAACTCTTTGGCGCCGCGCTTGGTCCGCGCGTGCGTCTTCAGGGATGCTTTGATCTGCGCGCCGGATTGTGGTAGACAATCCGCCTGCCGTCGCTCGCGCCTGACGTGCTCCCTCCGGCTGAAACGCCTTCGCTTTTCGTGGGTTAGGAGTAGTACGCGCTCGACCGCTGGAGGCGACTTCGGCGGGCGGGCCAGGCGTTCGCACGGCCGCGCCGGGGAACGCCCGGATTCGTGCGCTCGGCGCCGGGTCCGGGAGCGGCGAGGCAGACCGGGTGTCCCGCCCGGAAGAACACGGTTTCGCGCGGCGCCGAACGCTGCGCGCCAGTGGAGGCCCTTCTCGCATGACCACAGCCAAGAAGACGACGACCGCAGGCCGGCAGGGCTTCAAGACCGGCGAGGCTGTCGTGTATCCGGCCCACGGCGTCGGTCGCATCACCGCGATCGAGGAGCAGGAGATCGCCGGCTACAAGCTTGAGCTGTTCGTCGTATCGTTCGAGAAGGACAAGATGGTCCTGCGCGTCCCCACCGCGAAGGCCAACAGCGTGGGCATGCGCAAGCTCGCCGAGCCGGAACTGGTCAAGAAGGCGCTCGACCTGCTGACCGGCCGCGCCCGGATCAAGCGCACCATGTGGTCGCGCCGCGCGCAGGAATACGAGGCCAAGATCAACTCGGGCGACCTGCTCGCCGTCACCGAGGTCGTGCGCGACCTCTTCCGGTCCGAGGCTCAGCCGGAGCAGTCCTACTCCGAGCGCCAGCTCTACGAGGCCGCCCTGGACCGGATCGTGCGCGAGATCTCGTCGGTGAACCGCATCACCGAGACCGAGGCCCTGAAGCTGATCGAGCAGAGCCTCGCCAAGTCGCCCCGTCGGGCGAAGAACGAGGCGGAGCCCGAGGCCGAGGCCGACGGTGACAGCGAGGGCGACGACATTCAGGAGGAGGCCGCCTGAGGCGCGCTTCCCCCCGCGGACGACATCGAACCCGGCCCCTGTGGCCGGGTTTTTTGTGCCCGGACCGGTCCGAACCGGCGCGCCGGCCCGGTCGTTTCGGGACATCCGGGCTGGACGGCGCGCGGCCGGATCCCATCTGATCGGAACAGAACACGATTTCGTGGCCGCCCGGTTGTCGCATTGTGGGGCATCGGGACGGAACTTTCGCGTTTTGCCTTCCGTTGTCGGTTGCCTGGCGTCGCCTCCCGGTGGCGCCTGCGCGTCGGGCTATCGGCTCGACGCCGCAACAGCACTCGACAACAAGAGGCAGGCGGATGGCTGAGATCGCGGGAATTCGACGGCAGTTCATACGGACTGCCATGGAGGCACCCTTCCTGGCCCGGGAAGAAGAGCGCGGCCTCGCCGTCCGCTGGAAGGACGAGCGCGACGAGCGGGCCCTCCACCGTCTGATCTCCGCCCATATGCGCCTCGTCATCGCCCTGGCGGGGCGTTTTCGTCACTACGGCCTGCCCATGGCCGACCTCGTCCAGGAAGGGCATGTCGGCCTGATGGAGGCCGCGGCCCGGTTCGAGCCCGAGCGGGACGTCCGCTTCTCGACCTACGCGACGTGGTGGATCCGCGCGTCGATCCAGGATTACATCCTGCGCAACTGGTCGATCGTGCGCGGCGGCACCTCCTCGGCGCAGAAGGCTCTGTTCTTCAACCTGCGGCGGCTTCGCGCCCGGCTTATGCAATCCACCGAGGAGCATGTCGGCGACGAGATCCACCGCCGCATCGCCAGCGCCATCGGCGTGTCGCGGGACGACGTCGCCCTGATGGACGCGCGCCTGTCCGGTCCCGACATGTCGCTCAACGCCCCGGTGGGCGAGGACAGCGACGCCTCCTCGGAGCGGATGGACTTCCTCGTCGACGGCGCCGACCTGCCGGATGAGACCGTGAGCGCCACGGTCGACGGCGAGCGTCGGTTGAGCTGGCTCCAGCAGGCCCTGACCGTGCTGTCGGAGCGCGAGCTGCGCATCCTGCGCGAGCGCCGCCTCGCCGAGGATCAGGCGACCCTGGAGGCCCTGGGCCAGCGGCTCGGCATCTCCAAGGAGCGCGTCCGCCAGATCGAGAACCGGGCCCTGGAGAAGCTGCGCCGCGCCCTGGCCGACCGCTTCCCCGCCGCCACCGGCAGCCCGCATATCGGCTGAGCCCACACGGTAGCAACACCGACGCGAAGCCCGGCCCCGAGGCCGGGTTTTCGCGTTTCAGAGGGCCCCGCGTCCCATACCCCGGATCGCCGCGCGGCGATCCGGGGTATGGGACGGCAGTCGGCGCGGCGTCGTCGGGCGGCACCGCAACGCGCGGGGGCGGCCGCGATCGGGTCCTATAGCGGGTCGACCCGGGTTTCGGTCGCGCGGCCGGTTCAGGCTCCCTGAGCGGCGGTGCTCCGCCGCTCCCGCCGGCGACTGCGCCGGCCGGGCTCCGGCGTCGCGTCGAGCCAGATCACCAGCGCGAGGGCGATGAGCGCCGGCAGGCCGAGAGCCAGGAAGGCGCCGGTCCAGCCGAACATCCCGTAGGACAGGCCACCGTACCAGCCCGACAGGGCGCCGCCGACACCCTGCACGGCGTTGACGCTGCCGATGGCCGTCTGGGTCCGGCCGGATCCCCAGGTCAGGTCGGCGACGATGACCGGCACCGCCACCCCGACGATGCCAGAGGCGACGCCGTCCAGCACCTCGGCGGCGATCAGCCAGACCGGATCGTCGATGAGGCCGGACAGCAGCGCCCGCACCGGCAGGACCGCGAAGGCGACCATCAGCAGCTGGCGGCGGCCGCGCTTGTCGGCGAGCGATCCGGCGAACAGCGCCACCGGGACCATCACCAACTGGGCCACCATGACGTAGCGGGCCGTCCAGGTCGTGGCGTCGGCCGCGGTCGCGACCAGCTTCTGGCCGAGCAGCGAGAGCATGCCGCCGTTCCCGAGATTGAACAGGGTCAGCGCCACGGTCAGCACCAGCAGGCGACGGTTCCCCAGGACCTGGCGGAGGCCGCTGCGCTCCGGCTCGTCCGAGTCGTCCTCCTTCCAGCCGACGGCGCGGCGGCGGCTCCACGCCTTGGCCGGCATCGTCGCCGTCGCGACGATCGCCGCCAGCGCCATACCGCCCAGCACCCAGAAGGCGATCGCCGGGCCGAAATAGCCGGTGCCGAGGCTGATGGCGCCCGCGGCGATCAGGATGCCGACGTGATTGAAGGCCTGGTTGCGCCCCTGCTGCGCGGGGAACCGGTCCTTGCCGACGATACCCAGGGTCAGCGCCGCGACGGCCGGCAGCAGCAGGGTGCCGCCGGCCGCCGCGAACAGCTGCGCGCACAGCACCGCCGGGAAGCTGCGGGCCGGCAGGAGCAGCAGCGTTCCCACCAGGATCGCCCCGCAGGCCAGCGCGATCAGCAGGCGCGGGCGCGGGAACCGATCGACCAGGGCACCGAACGGTCCGCTCAGGAACAGCGTGCCGATGCCGACCAGCGTGATGACGAACCCGACCCGCGCGGGGCTCCACGAGGCCGATTCTGCCAGCCAGGTCCCGAGAAAGGGTCCGAGGCCGCCCTGGATGTCCCCGATGAACAGGTTGATCAGGGCGAGGTTTGCGGTGGGGGCCATGCGATCCTGGAGCCGTTTCGGGCCCCGGACCTGTACTCCGCCCCCGGAACGGTCAAGCCCGGATCGCCGCCATCATCGCCGCACCGCTCCCGCGGCGGACTCGCTGCCCCGGCCTCACGGCTCCCGCGGGCCGTACTGCATCAGCCCCTCCCCGAATGACCAGTTCTCCGGGTTGACCTCGACGAGGTTAATGAAGACGTCCCCCGGCGCCACGCCGGGATCGCGGGCGAGGTTGCGGGTCACGGCGGCGTAGAGGGCGCGCTTCTGCGCGGTGCCGCGCGTCGCGTTGGCGGTGATCTGGACGATCACGAGGCGGTCGCTGCGCCGGATCCCGAGATACTCGGGACCGTAGACGAAGTCCGACGCGTCGTGCTGGTGCACCAGGGCGAACAGGTCGCCCTCCGGCACCGCGAAGGTCTCGCGCATGGCGTCGTAGACACCCGCGACGAGAGCGGCCCGGTAAGTCTCGGTCGTCCCGGCACGCAGGGAGATGCGGGTCAGAGGCATGGTCTCACTCCTCGATCGGTCCGAGATCAGCGGCCGCGCGCCGCGGCGAGGCCGGGCGCGGCGAGGTGGGCGATCGCGGTTCCGGACAGCCCGGCGGCCGGCTCGGCGCGGAGGGTGAAGCGTGTGAGACGCCATCCGTCGGGATCGAGCCCGGCCACGGTGGCGAGGACGTCGCGCCCGGCCGCGATGTCGCGCCCGCGCCCCCGCTCGTCGTCGCGCAGGGCGGCGAGATCCTCCGCCGGCCCGACGAGACGCGTCTCCTCCGAGAGGGCGCCCGCCGCGTCCCCCGGCCCGAACGCGGCTGCGACCGCCAGCCACGTCTCGATGCGCGGCCGGCCGAAGCTCGCGATCACGGCGCCGAACCCGGCCCCGGCCAGGAACGCGGCGGCAGCGCCGGCATCCTGCCAGAGATAGAGCGAGCTGTAGGCGTTGGCGGCGGCCCCGCGCGCCCGGTCCTCGACCGTGAAGGCCTTGAAGACGAGGCCGGGCACCGCGTCCCAGGCCGGCGCGCGGGCGGCGACGCGCGCGCGGATCCTGTCCATGGCGTAGTCGGCCGGCAGACGATGCCGGTAGCGGGTGATCAGCATGGGGCACTCCCGAAGAGGCCCGCAGGCTTGCACGCCGCGTCGATAACAGCGACATATCGGCGCCGATATCTACGATAAGAGTGCGTTATGGTCGCCGACCGTCCCCTCGACCTCGAAGGCGTCCTGGCCTTCGTGCGCGTGGTCGATCTCGGCAGCTTCACCCGTGCCGCCGAGGCGCTCGCCACGTCGCAGGCGGCGATCAGCCTGCGGCTGAAGCGGCTCGAGGACCGGCTCGGCACGCGCCTCCTGGACCGGACCCCGCGGCACGTGGACCTGACGCGCCAGGGCGCCCTGTTCCTGCCGGCCGCTCGGCGCCTCCTGGACGCCCATGACAGCGCCGTGGCCGACGCGGCGACGGCGCAGCCCGCCCGGCTCAGCCTCGGGATCAGCGACCACGTCGCCGGCCCCGACCTGCCGGTGCTGCTGCGGCGCCTGGGCCTGGATCGGGCCGGGCTGATCACGGAGGTGCGGATCGTCCCATCGCGCGACCTCGCGGCCGCGTTCGGATCCTCCGGCGAGGGCGGCTACGACGCGGTGATCTTCCGGACGGAGGACGAGGCCGGCCACGGCGGCGCGGTCCTGGCGGAGGAGCGGCTGGGCTGGTTCGCCGCACCGGATTTCCCGGCGCCCCGGCCGGGCGAGACGCTGCGGCTGGCGGGACTCGCGGGTCCCTGCACGGTCCGGGGCGCGGCGATGCGGGTTCTCGACGCGGCCGGGCTCCCCTGGACCGAGGTCTTCGTCGGCGGCGGCGTGCTGGCGGTGGGGGCGGCCGTGATGGCGGGGCTGGCGGTGGCGGCCCTGGCGCCGAGCACGGCACCGGCCGGCGCCGTGGAGGTCGGCGGCCGGTTCGGGCTGCCGGAACTGCCGCGCACCTTCGTGGTCCTGCGCGCCCGCCGCCTAGCCGGGCGCCCCGCCGAGGCGCTGCGCGCGCTGGCGGCGGCCTATCGCGGTCCCGGCGGCCGCTGACCGACCGCCGGCTCGTCCGGTCCTCAGGAGGCAAGCGGGCCCTGGGCGCCCTGCTGCTCCATCACCTTCTGCCGGTAGAGGCCGACGAAGTCGATCGGGTCGATGTACAGCGGCGGGAAGCCGCCGTTGCGCACCGCCTCGGCCACGATCTGGCGGGCGAAGGGGAAGAGCAGGCGCGGGCACTCGATCATCACCGCCGGATGGATCTGGTCGGCCGGGATGTTGAGGAGCCGGAACACGCCGGCATAGGTCACCTCGAAGGCGAACAGCACCTCGTTCTGGATCTTGGCGTCGCCCTCGAGCTTCAGCTCGACCTCGAAATCGGTCTCCGAGAGCTGCTGCGCGTTGACGTTCACCTGGATGTTGATCTGCGGCCCCTGGCCCTCCTTGGGCTGGAGCGAGCGCGGTGCGTTCGGATTCTCGAAGGACAGGTCCTTCGTGTACTGCGCCAGGGCGTTGATGGTCGGCGCATCGCCCTGCGGCATGCCGCCGCCGTTGCCGTTCGCTGCCGGGGAATCGGCCATGCGGATCATCCTTCTCGATCGACCGGCAGGGCCGGCGCGGGTTGTTGTCGCGGCGGGAGCGGCTGGATCACGCCGCGGAACTGCCCAAACGGCAGGGCCGCTAACACGCGGGCCGGGCCTGGACAAGCGAGCGGGCGCGGCGCTGGCGCCGGCGGCCCCCACGACCCATATCGACCGGATCGCAATTGACGCGTGGGTTCGATCGTCCGGCCGACACAACCGGCTCGCTCCCGACGCGTTGGTCGGATATGAGTCGGCCAGACCTCTGCGCGCTTAGCCGGCGCCGCACCGCGCGCGACCTGAGCAAGGGGCACAGGGTCTCGCCGCGGCCACCATCGGATCGGTGATGCAGGACAGTTTCGACGTTACGACGATCATCTTCCTCGCGCTGGCCGTCTTCGTGATCTGGCGTCTGCGCTCGGTGCTCGGTCAGAAGACGGGGGCCGAGCGCTCGCCGTTCAAGCCGGTCGACCGCAGCCGGACTGAGCCCCAGGCGCGCTCCGACGGCGACAACGTCGTTCGCCTGCCCGGCGCCGACCGGGTCCAGGCCGCGCCGCAGCCCGCCGCCCCGCGGGACTGGCGCGGGATCGCCGAGCCGGGATCCGAGGTCGCGCGCGGCCTGGAGGCCTGCATCCAGGCGGAGCCGAGCTTCGACCCCCGCGCCTTCATCGAGGGCGCCAAGTCGGCCTACGAAGCCATCATGATCGCCTTCGCCAAGGGCGACCGGAAGACCCTGCGCGGCCTCCTCTCGAAAGAGGTCGGCGAGGCGTTCGAGCGGGCGATCGCCGAGCGCGAGCGCAACCGGCAGACGCTCGAGACCACCTTCGTGTCGATCGACAAGGCCGAGATCGTCGCCGTCGAGGTGCGCAACCGCGTGGCGCACGTCACGGTCCGCTTCCTGTCGAACCTGATCACCGCCACCCGCGACGCCGACGGCAAGGTGGTGGACGGCAGCGCCGAGACGGTGGTCGAGGTGCCGGATGTCTGGACCTTCGCCCGCACGCTCGGCTCGCGGGACCCGAACTGGCAGCTCGTGGCCACCGAGGCCGGCGCCTGAGTCCGTGACCGGCGTTCCGTGACGATCTTGCCGTGCCGATGTCCCGCGCCCGGTCCGGACCAGTCCCGGCCGCCCTCCTCGCGTCCCTCCTGAGTCAGGCCGTGTCCGCCGCGCCGACGGCGGTCGGCGGCGCGGTGCTGACCCCCGTGGCCGCGGCCGACCTGCCGGGTTTCCCCGGTGCGGGGACGGAGGCGGCGCTCGACGCCTTCCGCCGCGTCTGCGCGGCCCCGCCGCCCGCCCTGCCCCAGCCCGACGGCGTCGTGGGAGATCCGGCCGCCCTCGCCGAGGCCTGCGCGGCCGCCGCCGGCCCCGTGCCCGACGCCGCCGCCTTCTTCCACGAGCGGTTCGAGGCGTTCCGCGTCGCGCGGCCCGGCGCGGACCGGCCCGGCTTCCTGACCGGCTATTTCGAGCCGGAACTCACCGGCTCCCTGGAGCCCGGCCCGGATTTCCAGACGCCGGTCCTGGCCCGCCCCGACGACCTGATCTCCCTCGGCCCCGGCGAGACCCGCCCGGGGCTCGACCCGGGCCTGCGTGCCGCCCGCGCCACCGCGGACGGCTTCGCCCCCTACCCCGACCGCGCCGCGATCGACGACGGCGCCCTCGGCGCGCGGGCGAAGCCGATCCTGTGGCTGCGCGACGCGGTCGACCTGCTGGTCCTGCAGGTCCAGGGTTCCGGGCGCGTCCGGCTGCCGGACGGGCGCGCGGTGCGGGTGCTCTACGACGGCCGCAACGGCCGCCCCTACACGGCGGTGGCCAAGCTGATCGTCCAGGAGGGCCACCTGCCCCTGGAGGGCCTGACGCTCGCCCGCTGGACCGGCTGGCTGCGCGCCCATCCCGAGACCGCCAAGCGCCTGATCCGCGCCAACGCCTCCTACATCTTCTTCCGCCTCGCTCCGGTCGCGGATCCGGCCCTCGGGCCGCCGGGCGCCGCGAACGCCCCGCTCAGCCCGGGCCGCAGCCTGGCGGTGGATTCGACCCTCTGGCGCTACGGCCTGCCGTTCTGGCTCGCCGGCCCCCTCCCCGGCGCGACTCCAGGTGAGGCCGGGCGCCTCGTCATCGCCGCCGATACCGGCTCGGCGATCGTCGGCCCTGCCCGCGGCGACCTCTTCGTCGGTACCGGTGCGGAGGCCGGCGTAGCCGCCGGCAACCTCCGCGACGCGATCGGCTTCGTGGTCCTGCTGCCGCGCCGCGCGGCGGTGCCCGGAGCCGCGCCGTGAGGGCCCCGCGCCGCGGGCGCCGCCTCACCGCGGGAGAGACCCGCCTCTGGGACGCGATCGCCAAGCTGGTCACGCCGCTGCAGGGCCGCGCCGCCCCGGTGCCCGAGACACCTCCGCCGCCGGGCCCGACCGCCACCATGCCGGCCCTCTCGGCGCCGATCCTGAAGCCCAGCGCGCCGCCGGCCGCCAAGAGGCCGCGGGCGAAGCACCCGCCGAAGCCGGCCTCGGAGCCGGCGCGCCCGGCCACCGCCGCTCCCTACCAGGCGCCGCCCCAGCGGCACGCGCCGAGTGCCGGTCTGGAGCGGAACGCCAAGCTCGGCCTGCGCCGGGGGCGGCTCGCGATCGAGGCGCGGATCGACCTGCACGGGATGGTGCAGGCCGAGGCCCACGCCGCGCTGACGGGCTTCCTGCTCCGCGCCCGGGCCGCCGGGCATTCCTACGTGCTGGTCGTCACCGGCAAGGGCGGCCCGGGCCACGCGGACGCCTTCTCCGAGCGGGGCGTCCTCCGCCGCAGCGTGCCGCACTGGCTGCGGGGGCCGGATCTGCGCGGCATCGTCCTCGGCTTCGAGGAGGCCGCCCGCCACCATGGCGGCGGCGGCGCCCTCTACGTCCGCCTGCGCCGCCGCTAAGACGGGCCTCGGCGCGGGACGCGCGGCAAACCGCGCTGGTTCCCCGCGGTTGCGGCCCGGACCGATCCCGCCGATATCCGGATCCGGCGCACGGGGCGCCGCGCACGGAGATGCCGCGAGAGCGATGCCGGAGCTTCCAGAGGTCGAGACCGTGCGGCGGGGATTGGCGCCCGCCCTGGTCGGCGCGCGGTTCAGCCGCGTCACCCTGCGCCGGCCCAACCTGCGCTTCCCGTTTCCCGAGCGCTTCGCCGCCCGCCTCGAGGGGCGGACCGTCACGGGCCTCGCGCGCCGGGCGAAGTACCTCACCGCCGCCCTCGACTCGGGCGAGACGCTGGTCATGCATCTCGGCATGAGCGGGCGGTTCGACGTGGCTCTGCCCGACGGCAGCAACCTGTCCCCGGGAGACTTCTACCTCGAGGGCGCCCAGGGCACGCCCCGGCACGACCACGTGGTCATGGCGATGAGCACCGGCGCCACGGTGACCTACAACGACGCCCGCCGCTTCGGCTTCATGGATCTGGTCCCGAGCGCGGAGCTCGCGGCCTGCCGCCACTTCGCCCGGATGGGCGTGGAGCCCCTCGACGGGCTGACCGGGGCTGTGATCGCGCAGCTCTTCCGCCACAAGATCGCGCCGCTGAAGGCCGCCCTGCTCGATCAGCGCCTGATCGCGGGCCTCGGCAACATCTACGTGTGCGAGGCGCTGCACCGGGCGCGCCTGCATCCGGAGGCGCCGGCCGGGAGCCTCGCCCGGCCGGACGGGCGCCCGACGCCCAAGGCCAACGCCCTGGCCAAGGCGATCGTGCAGGTCCTCGAGGAGGCCGTGAAGGCCGGCGGCTCGACCCTGCGCGACTACGCCCACACGGACGGCAGCGCGGGCGCGTTCCAGCACGCCTTCCGGGTCTACGACCGGGTCGGCCTGCCCTGCAGCCGGCCCGGATGCGCCGGCGCGATCACCCGCATCGTGCAGGCGAACCGCTCGACCTTCTACTGCGCCACCTGCCAGCCCCCGGGCTGAGCGCGCCGATCGGCGCCTATCGCGCCGCGGAACGGCAATTTCGCCACAAACCCGACTAGGGTTACGCCCCTCGACGTGCGCACCCGGTTGCGGGCAGCCGATCCCGGCCCGCGACGCGTGACGGGTCGCGCGGGCCCAGACAGGATCCCGATGTTCTTCCGCCGCTCAAAGACGCCCGCGCCCGAGACCGCCGCGCAGGATCCGACGGACGAGCCCGCCCTGCCGCAGCGGCTGTCGCCGCGCTCGCCCGGCGAGGCGATCAAGCCGACCGTCGCGCCCCCGCCGCCGGAGAAGCCCGAGCGCGAGCGGAGCGGCCTCGTGGGCCTGATCAGCGGCGCCCTGACCTTCGCGGTCGTCATCGCCATCGCGGCGATGATCGGGATCACGCTGTTCCAGCGGCAGGTGCGCGAGCCGGGACCGCTCGCGGCCGACAAGGTCGTGGTCATCCCGACCCACAGCGGAACGGCCGAGATCGCCGAGACCCTGAAGCGCGAGGGCGTGATCGACCATACCGGCCTGTTCGAGTTCGCCGCCCGCTTCGGCGGCCGGCCGGCGCTGCGGGCGGGTGAGTACGTCTTCAAGGCGCACGCGAGCATCTCCGACGCGCTCGACACGATCGCCACGGGCCGGCAGGTCCAGCACGCCATCACCTTCCCGGAGGGCCTGACCTCCGAGCAGATCGTCACCCGCCTCAACGACAACGACGTGCTCGCCGGCGAGATCAACGAGATCCCCCCGGAAGGCTCGCTCCTGCCGGACACCTACAAGTTCGAGCGCGGCGCCACCCGGCAGCAGATCGTCAACCTGATGAAGGCCAAGCAGCGCGAGGTCCTGAACCAGATCTGGCTGCGGCGCAGCGCCGACGTGCCGGTGCGGACCCCGGCCGAGATGGTGACCCTCGCCTCCATCGTCGAGAAGGAGACCGGCCGCGCCGACGAGCGGCCCCGGGTGGCCGGGGTCTTCATCAACCGCCTCAACAAGCGGATGAAGCTGCAATCCGATCCCACGATCGTCTACGGGCTCGTGGGCGGGCGCGGCACCCTCGGCCGCGGGATCCTGCGCTCCGAGATCGACCGGCCGACCCCCTACAACACCTACGTGATCGAGGGCCTGCCGCCGGGGCCGATCGCCAATCCCGGCCGCGCCGCCCTGGAGGCGGTGGCCAACCCGTCCCGGACCAAGGACCTGTACTTCGTCGCGGACGGCACCGGCGGCCACGCCTTCGCCGATTCCCTCGAGGCGCACCAGCGCAACGTCGCCCGCTGGCGGGCGGTCGAGAAGAGCCGGCAGGCGCCGCCGGACGCCGTCGACAAGGTCGAGCCGAGCCCGGACTCGACCACGCCGGGCCGCGCCTCGGCCTACGCGCCGGGCGGCGCCCCCGCGGGCAACGGGATCAACACCAACGCGGCCTTCGCCCTGGATACCGGCACGCCGGGCACGCGCGCCTTCGACGCCTCCGAGGGCACCCGCCTCGATCCCCTCAAGAACCGCAGCTACGATCTGGGCTCGCCCAAGACGGTCCCGACCCTGAGCGAGCCGGCACCGGCGCCGCGGGGCCGCCGCTAGGCAGCGGCGCCGGTCCGCGCCGCCGGCTTCGGCGCCGTCGAGGCCGCCCTCAATGCGCCCGCGGGTTCCGCGGGCGCCGCGGCGCCTCTGGCGGCTCACCCGACAGCGAGGCCGCGATCTGCCGTCCCAGCTCGTAGAGCAGCGCTTCGAGCAGCGGCTGCACCCGCGTCGCCTCGCCGGGCCCGAGATCGCCGACCAGCTCCCACAGGCGCATCGCGTAATCGGCCATCCGCTCGACGGCGGTCCCCGGCTCGGTCGGAGCCCCGAGAAAACCGACCGGCGGCTCGTACGGGCCGTCGACCCGGCTGTCGGTGATGTCGATCACGATGCCCCGACCGTAGATGTGCCCGTCCGCGCGGCGCTGGAACCGGCCCCGCGCCAGGACCCAGCGCACGACGCCCGGCGCGGGCACGATGCGGTGCTCCCAGGCGAAGAGACCGCCCTCCTCGCGGACGCGACGGCGCTCGCTCTGGTCCCGGGCGAGGTCCTCCGGGTGGAAGAGCGCGGAGAGCTGCTCCCAGGTGATGCCGTCCGCCGCCTCGGCCTCGGTCAGGCCGAAGATCCGCGCCATCGTCGCGTCCCCGCGCACGCATCCCGTGTGCGGCGCATCCTCCCAGATGCCGACGCCCAGCGCGGACATCCCGAACGGCGTGAGCGCGGTCCTCCCCAATACTGATCGCGGCATGCGCCATCCGAGTTCATGTGCAGACGAGCGGGATTTCGAGCACACCTTCACTGCGGAATGCAACGTCGGCCGCGCGACACGAAAGTGAAAACGTGACCACCGCGACCGCCCGGGCGACGGCGGACGGGGCCCGCTTCGCGGGCGGGCGGCCCTACCGGTCCCAACAGCGTGCCGGGTGCCGCTCGACTGCACGGCGCCGCCCGAGATGGCCGGGCGCGCGGCGCGTCCGACGCGCGCCCGACGCGCCTCGCGACGCGGCGACGGCGGCGACCGGCCTCTTCCCACCGGAGTGATCCGTGCTACAGGCCCCGATCTTCACGGGGACGGGGGTCGGCGTGGCCCAGATCGCGAGCATGACCGGTTTCGCCCGGACGGCGGGCAGTGCCGGACCGGTGCACTGGGCCTGGGAGGTCCGCAGCGTCAACGGGCGCGGCCTCGACGTGCGCACCCGCGTGCCGGCGGGCTATGACGGGCTCGGCGAGACCGCGCGCACCGCGCTCCAGAAGACACTCACCCGCGGGCAGTGCCAGGTGACGCTGACCCTCACCAAGCCGGAGACGACCGCGCGGGTGCGGATCAACGAGACGCTCCTGGCGAGCCTCGCCCAGGCGGTGGCCCGGGTGCCGGTCCCCGAGGGCGTGGCCCCCGCCACGATGGACGGGCTGCTCGGCGTGCGCGGCGTGATCGAGGTCGAGGACGAGGCGGCCGACACCGACACCCTCGCCCGGGACCTGGCCGCGGGCGTGGTCCAGCTGGTCGCGGATCTCGTCGAGGCGCGCCGCGCCGAGGGGCGCCAGCTCGAGCAGGTCGTCACCGCCCAGGTCGACCGGATCGCCGCGCTGACCCAGGCGGCCGAGGAGAACCCGGCCCGCCAGCCCGAGGCCGTGCGGGCACGGCTGGACGCGGTTGTCGCGGCCCTCGGCGGCAGCGGCCTCGACCCGGACCGCCTGCACCAAGAGGCGATGCTGCTCGCCGGCAAGGCGGATGTCCGCGAGGAGCTGGACCGGCTCCGCGCCCACGTGGCGAGCGCCCGGGACCTACTGGCGGCCGGTGGCGCGATCGGCCGGCGGCTGGACTTCCTGGCCCAGGAATTCGGCCGCGAGGCCAACACCCTGTGCGCCAAGGCCAACGATATCAGCCTGTCGCGGATCGGACTCGACCTGAAGGCCGTGGTCGAGCAGTTCCGCGAGCAGGTGCAGAACATCGAATGATGCCGGGCACGATGCTGGGCACGATGCCGGATCGGGACGTGAGGATACGGATGCGAAACGTCTGGGAGCCACGCGCATGACCGAGCCGGCCGGGAGCGTCTCCGACTCGATCGCGCGGCGCGGGTTGATCCTGATCCTCTCCTCGCCTTCGGGCGCGGGAAAGACCACCCTGACGCGGGCGATCGCGCAGGATCCGAGCTGGGCGCTCGACCTGTCGATCTCGGTGACCACGCGGGGGCGGCGCCCCTCGGAGATCGACGGGCGGCACTACCATTTCATCGATCGCGAGGCGTTCGACGACCTGCGCGAGCGCGACGATCTGCTCGAATGGGCCGAGGTGCACGGCAACTTCTACGGCACGCCCCGTCGGCCGGTGGAGAAGGTGCTGGGCTCCGGCCGGGACATGATCTTCGACATCGACTACCAGGGCACGCGGCAGGTGCGCTCCAAGCTCGCCCAGGACGTGGTGACGGTCTTCATCCTGCCGCCCAGCATGGCCGAGCTGCGCCAGCGCCTGGAGCGCCGGGCGGAGGATTCCGCCGAGACGATCGAGAAGCGTCTCGCCAACGCCCGGACCGAGATCCAGCGCTGGGTCGAGTACGACTACGTCATCGTCAACGACGACCTGCAGAACGCCTTCCGGGCCCTCCAGGGGATTCTGGCGGCCGAGCGTCTCCGGCGGGCGCGCCGCACCGGACTCGCCCCCTTCGTCGAGGGCCTGCTGGCCGAGACGCCGTGATCCGGCCCTGGAGCGCTCTCCGCCGAAGTGGATACCGGTCCGGCGCAAGAGAGCGTGTCAAGACACAGGCTTGGAGCCGTGCTCGGTTGCTGCGCGATCGCGCACGGCTCTAGCGGCGGATCAGCACGACGCCGCCGATCAGGAGCGCGATCCCCAGGAGGCGCGGCAGGTCGACGGGCCGCTGCGCGAGGCCGAGCAGGCCGGCGTGGTCGAACAGCACCGAGGCGACCATCTGGCCCGTGACGAGGAGCGCGAAGAAGGTCGCGGCGCCGAGCTTCGGGACCAGCAGGATCGCGAGGCCGATGAACACCGCGCCGAACAGGCCGCCGCTCCAGGTCCACCACGGGATGCGCTCCGCCACGCCGGCCGTCGGCACCGGGTCGCGCAAGGCGGCGGCGAGGAGCGCCATGCAGGCGAGCCCGACCGCGTAGCTGGAGACGCCGGCCCAGGACGCCGAGTCGAGGCCCGCGCGGAGATTCGCGTTCAGGATCTGCTGCAGGACGAGGCCGGCGCCCGCCAGCACGGCGAGCAGGGCGGAGAGCGCGAAGGCGAGCATTGCGGGACGGGTCTCGGGGTCGGGACGGCGGGCGGCATTGACAACCGTCCCGGCCGATGCCGTCAAATGCCGCGCTGACCCGCGTCCATGCAGTTTCGGCATGATGAACCCCGCACATCTCGACCTCTTCCGCGCCGTGATGCGCCACGGCGGCATGACGCGGGCCGCCGAGGTCCTGGGCATCGGGCAGCCCCATATCAGCCGCGCCATCGCGCAGCTGGAGGCGGCCCTCGGCTTCGCGTTGTTCGTGCGCGGGCACGGCAACGCGTTCCCGACCCCGGAGGGCGAGGCCTTCGCCCAGGAGGTCGCGCAGACCTACGCGGGCCTCGATCACCTGCAGCAGGCCGCGCGCCGGATCCGCGAGCGCGGCACCGGCGGATTGCGCGTCGCCTGCCAGCCCTCCCTGGCCGCCGGATTGCTGCCGCGCGCCATTCGCCGCCTCGACGCGGAATGCCCGGATCTGCGCATCTCGGTCCACGTCCCCAGCCCCGACACGATCTGGTCGTGGACCGCCTCGGGCCAGTGTGACCTCGGCCTCGCCCGGCCGCGCTCCGGCCATGCCGGGGTGAGCGCCGAGCCGTTCCTGCGGGTCGCGGCCGTGTGCGCGCTGCCCCGCGGGCACGCCCTGGCCCGCCGGCGCGTCGTCACGGCGGCGGACCTCGCCGGGGTGCCGCTGATCGCGGCCGGGTCGAGCCCCGTGCAGTCGGCCACCGAGGCGGCCTTCGCGAGCGCCGGCGCGACGCCGCGCTTCGCCCTGATGGCCGCGTACACGGCGGCCCGCTGCGGCCTCGTCGCCGAGGGACTCGGCGCCGCCATCGTCGATCCGGTCCCGGCACGGGCGCTCGGCGGGCTGCCCATCGTGCTGCGGCCGTTCCGGCCCGAGATCCCCATCGAGACGCTGCTGCTCCGGCCGGCAGGCCGGCCACCGGGGCGGCTCGTCGAGCGGCTGATGCTCCATCTGGCGGCGGAGCGCGACGCCCTCGGCGCCGCCTGAGCGGCTCAGGCGGCGGCCGGCAGCTCCGGGACCGGGCAGAGCCACGCGCGCATCGCCGCGAAGGTCGACACGGCCGCGCCAGTGAGCGCGGCCTCCGCGGCCGGGTCGTCGCCGAACGCGTCCAGGCGCGTGCGGAAGGCGGCCCACATCGCCCCCGCGGCGGGCCCGTGCGCCCGGTAATAGGCGAGCCCCGCGTCGGAGAAGCCGTGCAGGCCGGCGATGTGGCGGCCGATCAGCTGCCCGCCGAGGGTCGATCCCTCCAGCACGTAGAGCGCGCCCGTGGCGGCGGCCGGCCCGCGGAGAACCGGAGCGGCCGGTCTCGGGAGCGCCGCGACCGCGCCGGGCTGGAGGCCGAGATGGACGAGGTCGGCCGCGAGGAGCGCGAGTCGGCGGCGCGGCGCCAGGAACGGCTCGTCGGCGAGCCCGGACCCGATGGCCGATTCCCAGACCGCGTGGAAGCCGTAGAGGCGTCCCAGCAGATCCCGGTAGCCGCCGAGCGTCGCCACCCGCGCCTGCCAGTCGAGGGACGCCTCCAGCGCCCGGTGGGCCGGATCGGTCGCGGCGCGCAGCCGCGCGTGCAGGCCTTCGCGGGATCTCACGCGGTGATCGTGAAGCAGGCGCCGGGGGTGTTGGCGACGGTGAGCTTGGCGTTGATCTGGTCGAGCATCGCCCGGATCAGCTTCATGCCCAGGCCGGAGCCCTTGCTCCGCGCCTTGGCGTCCGCCCAGTCGTCGGGCAGGCCGGCCCCGTCGTCGCAGACGCGCAGCTGGATCTCGCCGGGGCCGGAGGCCGAGACTCTGACCTCGACGCGGCCGATGCCCGCCGGGTTGGCCGCGTATTTGAAGGCGTTGGTGACGAGTTCCGTGGCGATCAGCGAGAGCGCCACGGCCTTGCGGTAGGGCACCATCAGGCCGGGCTCCGCCGACAGGTCGACCGCGTGCCCGTCGCCGGCCAGCCCCGCGAGGTCGTTGCACAGGCTCTCGATGGTCTGGCCGAGATCGACCTCGTCGAACCGATCCGCTTGGTACAGGCTGTCGTGCACCCGCGCGACGCTCATCACCCGCGCGGAGGTGTCGGCGAAGGCCTGCCGGGCCTCGCCGTCGGCGATCTGGCGCCGCTGCATCTGCAGGAAGGCCGAGACGATCTGCAGGGAGTTCTTGACCCGGTGGTCGATCTCCCGCGTGAGCAGGTCCTTCTGCTCGAGCAGACGCTCCTTCTCGGCGAGCAGGCCGGTGAGCTCGTCGATCTTGCGCCGCTGGCGCAGTACCACGCCCTCGACCGCCTCGGCCAAGGAGCCGGCCAGTTGGACCTGCCATTCCGCGAACGGCGCGGCGAAGCCGGTGCGCTCCTCGACCCAGCGCTCGAACGAGCGGCGGGGCAGCACCGCCACGGGACCGCTTCCGGCGAGCACGGGCTTGCGCGGGTCGCCGCCCCACGTGACCGTGCTGGGCACCTCGGGCCGGAACCAAACCAGCAAGTTCTCGCGCGAATCGTCCACGAAGGCCGCGAGCAGGCCGCTGGCGATCTCGCGATGCGGCCCGGCCTCCGGAAAATCGGCGCCGAAGCTGTCGCTGCTGTAGACGACCTCGCCCTCCGGCACGCGCGCCCGCAGCCAGCTGGCGATCGCCGCCACCATCTCGGCCGGCGGGGTCCGGCCGATCAGCGTGACCCGCTCGCCCGAGACGATGCCGGCGCCGGTGGCGCTGAACAGGTCGAGCAGCGTCGTCGTCCCGGCCGTCAGGGCGGCCACGAAGTCGTCGGATCGCGTCAGGCCGCGCACGAGGCGCCCCTCGACGTCGAGATGCGCCTGCCGCTCGGCCCAGAGGCGGCGCGACTCGATCTCCTGCACCCGCATGGCGAAGGCGTCGGTGAGCACCGTGGCGGCCGCGCGCGTCTCCGGCGTGACGTAGTGCGGGCGGCGGTGGTGGCCGATCATCAGGCCCCACAGCCGTCCCTCGACCATGATCGAGATCGACATGGACCCGTTCACGCCGAGGTTGCGCTGGTACTCCAGGTGGATCGGCGAGAGCGTGCGGTGCTGGGCGAAGGTCAGGTCGATCGGGCCGTTGCCGGCGCCGGGGGCCGAGACCAGCCCGACCGGGACGCTGTCACGGTCGATGACGAAGCGGCTCTTGGCCTTGGTGTAGAGGGCCCGGGCCTGGGCGGGAATGTCGGAGGCGGGGAAACGCAGGCCCAGCAGGCTGCGCGACCAGCCCGGCACCTTGTCCTCGGCCACGGCCTCGCCGTTCCAGTCCGGGTCGAAACGGTAGACCAGCACCGCCTCGAAACCGGTCAGGGCCCTGATCTCGAGGGCCGCGATCCGGGCGGCCTCGGCCAGGGTCCCGGCCTCGCGCAGGCGACCGACGGCCAGCTCGGTATCGACCTGGCTCGCCGTGGCGAAATCGTCGGCCGAATCCGGCTCCAGTTCCATCTCGACGATGACGCGGCCGGCATGGGCGTGGACGACGGCGTGATAGGCGCCGCGATCCGGGAAGGTCAGGGTCCGGCGGATGGAGGCGCCGTCCTCGAGGGTCCCGCTCGCCAGCCGCGCGCGGATCGCCGCGACGACCTCCGCCGGAAGCACGTCCGCCAGGGGCCGGCCCGCCAGCGGCGGCTCGATCGGGTCGATGATCTCGCCGACATTGGCCGAGTAGGCCGCGACCAGGAGGGTTCCGGCATCGGCCGCGAGCATAACGGCGTTGGGCTGGATCGAGCCCGGGATGTGGATCGGCTCGCGCTCGCAGAGGCTGGCATCCACCGGCTCGGCGCGCACCCGCCGGCCGATCGCCGCCATCACGGCCTCGCGCGACAGGTCGGCGCCGAGGCTCTCGACGGGATCGATGGTCAGCCACGTCACCGGGCGCGTGCCGCCGATCTGGCCGTGACGCATGTGGATCCGGGCCCGGAGCGGCTGCGGTAGCCGGCCGAAGACGTATTCGAAGGTCTCGTCCAGGGCGCCGCGGCGCGCCCCCGCCAGGAACCGGCCGCGGAAGCTCGGCACGTTGGTGCCCGGCATCACGTCGCAGAAATAGTCGCGCCCGAGGACGGCCTCGCGCGACAGCCCGGAGATCGCGCTCGCGCCCTCGCTGAAGGCCACGACGGTGCCGGCCGCATCGAGCCCGATCACGCCCTGGTCCAGGCGGTCGAGCGCGTCCGGCGCGATGACGTCGAGATCGACGTCCGTATCGGGGGCCTGGCTGGGCGGCATCAGGAGCGAAACCGGCTCATTCAGACCGGTATGGCGACCGAAATGGCCGAGCGCAATGCTAGTGATGTCAGCAAGATCAACGCCTCAGCTTCTCTGTATGATCTTAGACATAATACTGATAAGCCCTTCTTCAACCGTAGGATGGTACACCGGGCGATCATGCACGGCCTGGGCCGTCTGCTTGTCGGCGACGGCGTACGTGAGCAGGTGCGCGAGGTGTTCCACGGCCGGCCCGAGCATCTCGCCCCCGAGCAGTCGCCCGGACCGATCGGCCCAGATCCGCATGCCGCCGCGGTTCAGTCCCTCCACGCGGGCGCGCCCCTGGTCGGAGAAATCCAGGGCGCCGACGATCCGTCGATCGTCCTCCGGGTCGTAGGGTGCGCCGATCACCGCCGCCTGGGGATGGGTGAAGACCATCGCGAGGCTCGTCCACGGCTCCGGCGTCGCGACCGGGCGGCCCGCCACGAGGGCGGCCGCGTTGGCGCCCGCGATCGTGCCCTGGCGGCTCGCCTCGTGCAGCACCGGTCGCCAGCCGTCGACGTCGCCGGCGATCAGGATCGGTGCCCCGGCGCAGACGAGGCTGCGCCGGTCGAAGTCCGGCACGCCCGTCTCGCCGATTCGAAGGCCGGTCGCCTCCAGCCCGAGGGGCTCCAGGTTCGGAGAACGGCCGGTGGCGGCCAGCACCCGCGCCGCCCGCGTGACCTGGTCGCGACCGTGGCGGTCGACCCAGTCGAGACGCACGCCGTCGCTGTCCGCAACGGCGTCCCGAACCTCGGCGCCGAGGTGAAGATCCATCTCCGAAGCGAAGATCGCGGCGGCCTGCCGGGCGAGGTCGGGCTCGGTCAGGCCGGCGACGGTGTCGCCCGCGTCGATGACCGTGACGGCGACGCCGAGCCGGGCCATGGCCTGGGCGATCTCGATCCCGACGGCACCGGCCCCGAGAACGGCCAGCGAGGCCGGGAGATCGGGGATCTCGAAGAGCGTGTCGGTGGTGAGGACGTCCGCGCCGAGGCCCCGCAGGGGCTCCGGGACGATCGGGCTCGAGCCCGTGGCGATGACCGCGGCCCGGAAGCGGATCCGGATCGCGTCGTCGATCAGCAGGGTGCGGTCGCTCTCGAACCGCGCCGTGCCGCCGAGGCGCTCGTCTTCGGGGAGATCGTCGAGACCTTCGAGGACGCTGCCGACGAACCGGTCGCGCTCTTCGCGGAGGCGCCGCAGCACGGCGGGCCCGTCCACCGCGACGTCCGGAACCCGGATGCCGAACTGGTCGGCGGTGCGGGCCGCGTGGGCGGCGGTGCCCGCGGCAATCAGGAGTTTCGAGGGCATGCAGCCGACCCGCGCGCAGGTCGTGCCGCCGGGGCCGCGCTCGATCAGGACCGACCGCGCCCCCGCCGCCGTCGCGGCGCGATGGGCCGCGATTCCGGCGGTCCCGGCACCGATCACCGCCACGTCGTAGTCGAGTTCGCGCATCAGCATTCCGGACCGTCCGCCGGGGCCAAAGCGTCACGGCTCAGGTTCGTTCCGCCTGCGCGCTCTCGTCTCAGCCCGGCCTGGACCGGCCGGGGCCCCGCGCGCTCAGGCGGCGCGGAGCCGGCGTGTCAGGCGCTGCGGCCAGGGGCCGTGCCGCCGAGGTGGAACACCCGGTGCGGGACCAGCTCGCCGCGCTCCACGTCGCCCACGGCGACCAGGATCCCGGCGCAGGTCGCGAAGGCCTTGCCCTCCACCGGGGCGTCGCGGCCCCGCAGGATGACCGACTGCCCCCGCATCAGGCGCAGGCCCAGATCGCGCGACACCGCGACCTCCGGGATGGCGTCGAGGGCCGTCTCCACCGGTCGCAGGTAGGCGAGGGCCGCCTCGGGGCTGCCGTCGGTCAGGGCCGAGACCGGGCAGGCCTCGGCTTCCGAGAAGGGGCCGACGCGGGTCCGGCGCAGGGCGGCCACGTGGCCGTAGCAGCCGAGCATCCGGCCGAGATCGCGGGCCAGCGCCCGCACGTAGGTGCCCTTGCCGCACTCCGCTTCGATCACGGTGCGCTCGCCGTCGTGCTCGACGATGGCGAGCCGGTCGATCTGCACCGGCCGGGCGACCAGTTCCACGGTCTCGCCCTCGCGGGCGAGGTCGTAGGCGCGCTCGCCCTGGATCTTGATGGCCGAGTAGCGCGGCGGCACCTGCTCGATCGCGCCCACGAAGGCCGGCAGCGCCGCCTCGACCGCCGCCCGGTCCGGGCGGGCGTCGCTCGTCGCGACGGGACGCCCCTCGGCATCGTCGGTGTCGGTCTCGATGCCCCACTGGACGGTGAACCGGTAGGCCTTGCGGCCGTCCATCACGAACGGGACGGTCTTGGTCGCCTCGCCGAGGGCGATCGGCAGGATGCCGGAGGCCAGCGGGTCGAGGGTGCCGGCGTGGCCGGCCTTCTTGGCGTTGAAGGCGCGCTTCACCACTGCGACCGCGTGGGTCGAGGTCATGCCGACATGCTTGTCGAGGATCACCCAGCCCGAGACGTCCCGGCGCTTCGGCCGGTCCGGACGCGGCCCGCGCTGCGGACGGCGCCCCTCCGGCCCGCGGCGCTCAGCGCTCGGCGGGGGAGCCTGGCGCTCGGCCGGCGGAAAATCTTCCATGGAAACCGTCATGTCCGCGTGTCCCCCGGGGTCGATGCCCCGTCCCTTTCTGCTTGGTATCGGGACTCAATGCCCCGTCCCAGTCTCCGGTTCGTCGTCCTCGGGCCCGGACTCGAGGTCCCGCTGGACCCGCTCGTCCCGCAGCAGCCGGTCGATGCGCGCGGCCTCGTCGAAGGTCTCGTCCCGCCGGAACCGCAGTTCCGGCGCGAATTTCAGGTTCACCCGCCGGGCCACCTCCTGGCGCAGCACCTTCCGGTGGCGCTCCAGGGCGGCGATCACCGGCGCCTCGTCGAGGCCGCCGAGCGGCATCACGTAGGCCGTGGCGAGCTTCAGGTCCGGCGACATCCGCACCTCCGGCACGGTCACGACATGCGTGCCGAGCACCGGATCCTGGATATCGCCGCGCTGGAGCACCTCGGCCAGCGCGTGGCGCACGAGTTCGGCCACGCGCTGCTGGCGCTGCGAGGGGCCGGTGGAGGTCGGTTTCTGGGCCATTCTGTCTCGGGCCGGCCCGCCGGAGCGGACGGCGCACGTCCTGAAAAAAGAAAAGACGGCCGCGGCAGGTGCCGCGGCCGCCCTGTCCGGATGAGTCCGGAGCGTCAGAGGGTGCGGCGGATCTCCTCGACCCGGTAGCACTCGATCACGTCGCCCGCGCGCATGTTCTCGAAGTTCTCGAAGGCCATGCCGCACTCCTGACCGGAGGTGACTTCCTTCGCGTCGTCCTTGAAACGCTTGAGCGTCTTGAGCTTGCCCTCGTGGATCACGACGCTGTCGCGGATGAGGCGGACATGCGCGCCGCGCTCCACGATGCCGTCGGTGACGCGGCAACCCGCGACCTTGCCGACCTTGGAGACCTCGAAAACCTCCTGGATCGTCGCCTCGCCCAGGCGCTCCTCGCGGAGCGTCGGCGGCAGCATCCCCGACAGCGTGGCTTTGATGTCGTCCACGAGGTCGTAGATGATGTTGTAGTAGCGGATCTCGATGCCCGCCCGCTCGGCGGCCTCGCGGGCCTCCTTGTGGGCGCGCACGTTGAAGCCGATGACGACGGCCTTCGACGCCTGCGCCAGGGTGATGTCCGACTCGGTGATGCCGCCGACGCCGGCCAGGAGGATGCGGGCCGCGACCTCGTCGTTGCCGAGCTTCTCCAGGGCGCCCGAGATCGCCTCGACCGAGCCCTGCACGTCGCCCTTGATGACGACCGGCAGCTCCTTGCGGCCGGCGCCTTCCTTGAGGTCGCGCATCATGTCGACCAGCGAGCGGTTGGCACCGCCGGTCCGCGCGTTCTGGCGCTCCCGCTTCTGACGGGCGCGGTATTCGGTGACCTCGCGGGCGCGGGCCTCGTTCGGCACCACGATCACGCGGTCGCCGGCATCCGGCGTGCCGTTGAAGCCCAGCACCTCCACCGGCACCGACGGCCCGGCGTACTGCACGTTCTCGCCGAGATCGTCGATCAGGGCGCGCACGCGGCCCCACTCGGCGCCCGCGACGACGATGTCGCCGGTGAACAGGGTGCCGCGCTGGACCAGGACCGTGGCCACGGGGCCGCGGCCGCGGTCGAGCTGGGCCTCGATGACCGTGCCCTCGCCGTCGCGCTTCTCGTTCGCGCGCAGGTTCATGATCTCGGCCTGGATCTGGATGCCCTCCAGGAGCTGCGGCAGGCCGGCGCCGGTCTTGGCCGAGACCTCGAACTCGAGGGTCTCACCGCCCATCGACTCGACCTGGATGTCGTGCTGCAGCAGCTCCGTGCGGACCCGCTCCGGCTTGGCGTCCGGCTTGTCGATCTTGTTGACCGCGATGATCATCGGGACACCGGCCGCCTTGGCGTGCTGGATGGCCTCGATGGTCTGGGGCATGACGCCGTCGTCGGCCGCCACCACGATCACCACGATATCGGTGACCTTGGCGCCGCGGGCGCGCATCGACGTGAACGCCGCGTGGCCCGGGGTGTCGATGAAGGTGATCATGTCGCCGGAGGGCGACGCGACCTGATAGGCGCCGATGTGCTGGGTGATGCCGCCGGCCTCGCCCTCGACCACGTTCTCCTTGCGGATCGCGTCGAGCAGCGACGTCTTGCCGTGGTCGACGTGGCCCATGATGGTGACCACCGGCGGACGGGGATCGAGATCCTCCTCCAGATCCGGCTCGTCGGAGGAGAGGCCCTCCTCGACGTCGGACTCGGCGACGCGGCGCACCGTGTGGCCGAGTTCCTCGGCGATGAGCTGGGCGGTGTCCGAGTCGATCACGTCGGTGATCTTGTGGATCTGGCCCTGCTTCATCAGCAGACGGATCACGTCCACGGCCCGCTCCGACATGCGGTTGGCGAGTTCCTGGATGGTGATCGTCTCGGGGATCGTCACCTCGCGGGACAGCTTCTCCTTCTGCTCCACGTGGCCGCGGCCGCTCATGCGCTGCTGGCGGCGGCGGAACGAGGCGACCGAGCGCGTGCGCTCGTCCTCGCCCGAGGTCGCGTTGGCGATGGTCAGGCGGCCGCGGTTGCGGTCGCCGCCCGGGGATTTCGGGGTCTTCGGCGGCGCGATGATCTTGAGCGGCATGCCGGGACGGCGGATCACCCGCTTGGTCTCGGACTCGTCCTCGTTGGTCTGGGCACCGCGACCGGCGGGGCGCGCCGCGGCCCCCGCGCCGGCGGGACGCGCGGCGGTCGCCGGCGTCGCGCTCTTCTCGGGCTCGGGCGCCGGAGCCGGACGGGCCATGAAGTTGAGGTCGCGCGGCTTGCGCGAGTCGGCCGTGATGGTCTTGCGCGGCTCGCCCGTGGAGGGGCGCGGCGTCAGCGGCGGGCGCGGAGCGGCCGGAGCCGCGGCGGAGGCAGCCGGGCGCGCGGCGGCCGGACGGGCCGCCTCGGGCTGACGGGCCGGCGCTGCCGCGGGGCGCGCCGGCGCCGCGGCGGCGGGACGGGCAGCGGCCGGCTGGGCCGGCGCCTCGGCCGGACGGGCCGGTGTCGCGGCGGGGGCGTCGGCCGCGGGTGCGGGTGCGGGGGCGGCGGCCTGAGCCTCGGCGGCCTTGGCAGCGTCAGCCGCCGCCGCAGCGGCGGCCGCAGCCGCGGCCTTGCGCTCCTCGTCCTCGCGACGGCGGGCCTCGGCGGTCTCGCGCTCGCGGCGGGCCTGCTCCTCGGCCTCGCGACGGCGCGCCTCGGCCTCGGCCTCCACCTTGCGGCGGGCCTCGGCCTCGCGGCGCTGCGCGTCGGCGAGGGCGGCGGCGCGGGCCGCACTCTCCTGCTCGCTCAGGGTGCGCAGGACGACCCCCGAAGCGGCGCGCTGCGCCGGACGCGGGGCCGGCGCCGTCGGCGCGGGGGCCGCCGGGCGCGGGGCGGGCGCGGGTTCACGGGCAGGGGCGGCCGGCGCCGCACCGATGACGCGGCGCTTCACCGTCTCGACCACGACCTGCTTGGAGCGGCCATGGGAGAAGCTCTGACGCACGGTGCCCGCCTCGATCGGCCGCTTGAGGCCGAGCGGCTTCGGGGAAGTCCGGTTCAGAGTCTTGTCGCCCGGGTTGTTCGTATCGCTCATTCAGCCTGAACCCTGAGGGTTTCCATCGTCCCGTGAACCGACACCCGGTGGCGCCGGTCAAAATAGTCCTGCGTCGTCAACGTGAGGCTTCGTCGATCCCGCCGATTCGGGCTGGATCGGGCTCCCCGGTCGCCGCGGCGGCGCCCTCGAAGGAGCGTAGCCGACGCCAACGCGACAGGCAGCCGGCGGCTCCGGCTCCTGCGACGAGCGCAGCGTGTATCACATGATCCCGACCTAAGGCCATGTCCAATTCGTCCTCGGACAGGTCATCGATGATCGGGATCCTTGACATGGCCCCGCCGTGGCGCCTGTGCAAGGCCGACGCGATCTTCCGCCGGCCGTCCGGGCTCGCCTCGGCGGCATGAATCACCGCAATGGCGCCCGGCTGCCCGCCGATCGCGGCCTCGACCTTCGAGAAGCCCGCGACCACGCAGCCCGCCTTGTTGGCCATGGCGATGGCCTGCCGCAGGTCGTCCCGCAGCCCGGCGGCGATCCGGTCCGGCAGGTCGGGGGCGGCCGGGGTCGGCCCCTTGAACGCCCGCGAGAACAGGTTCTTCCGCACCGCGGTCGCGACAGCCTCGCGCCGGGCGCTGATCCAGGCGCCGCGGCCCGGAAGCTTGGCGCGCAGGTCGGGCACGACGCTACCGTCCGGCCCGCGCACGAACCGGATCATCGCGTCCGGCGCCTGGACGACGCGCGTGACGATGCAGGTCCGCTCGGGCGAGCGGCGGCCGGGGCCGGCATCGAGCCCCCCGGCATCCAGCCCGTCCTCGGGCAGGGTCGTGTCGACCGCGACCATCGCGCCTCCGCCGCCGGCGCCCGCCTCAGGCCTCGGCCTGCGCGGGGGCGGCCTCGTCGCCCTCGGCCGCCTCGGCACCCTCCTCGGCCTCCGGCTCCGGCAGGGCCTCGATCCAGCCGGCCTTCAGGCGGGCGGCCATGATCAGGGCCTCGGCCTCGGCGCGGGACAGGTCGAACCCGTCGAGGTAGCCGGCGTGGCGCACGGCCTCGGGACCGCGGCCCTCCGTGTAGCCGACGAGGTCGTCGGTGGCGCAGCCCGCCAGATCCTCGACGGTCTTCACGTCGTTCTCGCCGAGGGCGACCATCATGGGCGTGGTGATGCCCTCGATCTCGCGCAGCTCGTCGGCGACGCCGAGCTCGGTGCGGCGGGCGTCGTGCGCCTGCTCGATCCGGGCGAGGTGGTCCTGGGCGCGGGCCTGGATCTCCGTGCCGGTCTCCTCGTCGAGACCCTGGATGCCGGAGAGCTCCTGGATGTCGACGTAGGCGATCTCCTCGACGTTGCGGAAGCCTTCCGCGGCGAGCAGCTGGCCGACGGTCTCGTCGACGTCGAGCGCCTCCATGAACACCTGGGTCCGCTCGGCGAACTCCTTCTGGCGCCGCTCCGATTCCTCGGCCTCGGTCAGGATGTCGATGTCCCAGCCGGTGAGCTGCGAGGCGAGGCGCACGTTCTGGCCGCGGCGGCCGATCGCCAGCGACAGCTGGTCGTCCGGCACCACCACCTCGATGCGGTCGGCCTCCTCGTCGAGCACCACCTTCACCACCTCGGCGGGCTGGAGGGCGTTGACGATGAAGGTCGCCTCGTCCTCGGACCACGGGATGATGTCGATCTTCTCACCCTGCAGCTCGCCGACGACGGCCTGCACGCGAGATCCCCGCATACCCACGCAGGCGCCCACGGGATCGATGCTGCCGTCGCGCGAGATCACCGCGATCTTGGCGCGCGAGCCCGGATCGCGGGCCACCGCCTTCACCTCGACGATGCCGTCGTAGATCTCCGGCACTTCCTGGCCGAACAGCTTGGCCATGAACTGCGGGTGCGAGCGCGACAGGAAGATCTGCGGGCCGCGCACTTCCGAGCGCACGTCGAACAGGTAGGAGCGGATGCGGTCGCCCGGCCGGAAGGTCTCGCGCGGGATCATCTCGTCCCGGCGCACGATGCCCTCGCCGCGGCCGAGATCGACGATGACGTTGCCGTACTCGACCCGCTTCACGATGCCGTTGAGGATCTCGCCGATGCGGTCCTTGTACTCGTCGAACTGGCGGGCGCGCTCGGCGTCGCGCACCTTCTGGACGATGACCTGCTTGGCCGACTGCGCGGCCACGCGGCCGAAATCGAAGGGCGGCAGGGTGTCGGAGATGACGTCGCCGACCAGCGCGCCCGGGTTGTAGCGGCGGGCCTGGTCGAGGGTGATCTCGCGGGCGTCGTTCTCCACCTGATCGACGACCAGGAGGTGGCGCGAGAGGCGCAGCGCCCCGGTCTTCGGGTCGATCTCGGCGTGAACGTCGGTCTCGGCGCCGTAGCGCGAGCGGGCGGCCTTGGCGATCGCCTCCTCCATCGCGTCGATCACGATGGAGCGGTCGATCACCTTCTCGCGGGCGACCGCGTCGGCGATCTGGAGGAGTTCGAGCCTGTTGGCGCTGACGACGGCCATCGGTGTCGGTCCTTCTCTTCCGTCAAATCTTCGGGCCGGCCGCCGGGCGGCCGGCGCGGGGGTCTCAGTGCAGGGAGTCGCGGTCCTTGAGCCGGGACGCCTTGGTCACGACCGGCTTCTTCGGGCCGGTCCGGGCCTGTTTCTGGGGCTTGGCCGCGGGGCTGGCCTTGCGGGGGCCCTTCGGCTGGAACGGCGCGCGCGCCGGCGGCGCGCTCTCCGCGGCGTCCTCCTCGTCCTCGGCCTCGTCGGCCTCGTCCGTGGCGGGCGGCCCGCCGCGGCGCAGCGACTCGCGGATCAGCTCGTCGGTGAGGACGAGATGGGCCTCGGCGAGGTCCTTCAGCGGCAGGTCGATGCGGCTCGGCAGCCCTTCCTTCACGTCGGGCAGGTCGATCGGGACGGTCGCGCCCGTCGGGTCCGGCGCGCCGAGGATGCCGCGGAAGCGCTTGCGCCCGTCGAGCGGCGGGCTCAGCTCGACCTTGGCCTCGTAGCCGGCCCAGCGGGCGAAGTCCGAGACCCGCACCAGCGGCCGGTCGATCCCCGGCGAGGACACTTCGAGGTTGTAGGCGCCGCCCACCGGGTCGTCGACGTCGAGGATCGGCGAGATCGCGCGGCTCACCGCCTCGCAATCGTCGATCGTGAAGGTGCCGTCCGGCCGCTCCGCCATGATCTGCACGGTGCAGCCGTTGACGTTGGACATCCGCACCCGGACCAGCCGGAAGCCGAGGCCCGCGAGTGGCCCCTCGATCGCCTGCGCGACGCGCGCGGCGACTCCGGCCTCGCGGACGAGGCGCTTCTCGGACAGATCCGCTTCAATCTCGGACGACATGGGTGTTTAGCGCGCAACCTTCGCGGCGTTCTGCCTGGCCGCCCGCGGCGTGGGGCCTCGCGCGGCGAGAGGGTGTGCGGCGAAAAAAAAGAGCGGACCCGGTGGGGCCCACTCCCGAACCGCAGCCTCTCGACTGCCATCAGAACTGTTGAGAGCTAGATAGCGGCCCTCGGCCCGGAGCGCAAGGTGGATCCGCCGCGCCGCGCAACCCTGCCCGTCCCCAGCTCCGCCTCATCCTTCGATGTCGCGCTTCGCGGCCACCTCAGGATGAGGGGATCGGTCGAAGATCGGCCGCGTCTCAGCCGCTGCGCGGCACCCGCCCCTCCAGCGGATAGGCCGGATCGTTGTAGCCCGGCGTCGTCGGATGCCCCGCGGCCACGAACCCGTCGACCAGCGCCTCGTCCTCCGGGGTGAAGGCGTAGTCGAGGGCGCCGAGATATTCCTGCCACTGCGCCTCCGTCCGCGGCCCGGCGATCACGCCCGTGACGAGGCGGTTGTTCAGCACCCAGGCGGTGGCGAACTGGCCGGCCGTGATGCCGCGGGCCTCGGCGTGCTCCCTCAGGGTCCGGGCGATGCGCAGGGATTCCGGGCGCCACTCGGTCTGCATCATCCGGGCGTCCTGGCGGCCGGCGCGCGACTCGGCCGGCGGCGGCGCGTCGGGGTCGTACTTGCCGGTGAGCACGCCGCGCGCGAGCGGCGAGTACGGCATCACGCCGAGCCCGAAATGCGCGCAGGCGGGCAGGTGCTCGGTCTCGGGCATCCGGTTGAAGGCGTTGTAGTAGGGCTGGCTCACCACCGGCCGGTCGATCCCGGCCTCGTCGCAGAGCCGACAGATCTCGGCGACCCGCCAGGAGCGGTGATTCGAGACGCCGAAATGGCGGATCTTGCCCGCCCGCACGAGGTCGGCGATCGCCCGGACCGTCTCGGCCAGCGGCGTGTCGTGGTCCTCCTTGTGGAGGTAGTAGATGTCGATGAAATCCGTGCCGAGGCGGCGCAGGCTGTCCTCGGCCGCCTTCATCACGTGGACCCGCGAGAGGCCGCGGTCGTTGACGCCCGGCCCGGTCGGGTTGGCGACCTTGGTGGCCAGGACCCAGGCGTCGCGCTCCGCCCGGATCGCCCGGCCGGTGATCTCCTCCGAGCGGCCCTCCGTGTAGACGTTGGCCGTGTCGATGAAGTTGATCCCGGCCTCCCGGGCGCTGGCGACGACGCGGCCGGCCGTGGCCTCGTCGGTGGGGCCGCCGAACATCATCGTGCCGAGGCAGATCGGCGAGACCTTGAGGCCCGAGCGGCCGAGCGTGCGATACTGCATGGGATCCCTCCAACGTCCGTCGTCCCGCTATCTCGCCGCGGGAACGGCGCGGTCAACCACAACACAGGTCAACGCCGCCCTGTAACCCGCGAACGCCCGCGGCGAACCGACCCGTGACGGCACCGATGGCCCGGGCAGCCGTTCCCGCCGGTGGCCCGGGCCATCGGCGCGGCGCCGTCGTCCACCGCGAAGCTTCCGTTCGGACCCATGATCGATCGCTCGGCCGCCGCCCTCGGCATCCCCCTCCCCTGGCTCGACCGGGCCGGCCGCCTCTCCTGGCTGAAGCTCGCGGTGTTCGCGTGCTGCGTCGCGCCCGCGCTCTACCTCGCGGCCGCCTACCGGCTCGACGCCCTCGGGGCGAAGCCGATCACCGCGCTGATCCACGCCACCGGCGAGTGGGCGGTGCGCTTCCTGCTCTTCTCGCTGGCGATCTCGCCGCTGCGCCGCCTCGCGGACTGGCCGAAGGTCCTCGTCGTGCGGCGCATGCTCGGCGTCACCGTGATGGCCTACGCGGTGGCCCATCTGACCCTCTACGCCGTCGACCAGAACCTGATCCTCACCAAGGTGATCTCCGAGATCGCGCTCCGGCTCTACCTGACGATCGGCTTCGTGGCCCTGATCGGCCTGATCGCCTTAGGGTTGACCTCCACGGACGCGGCGATCCGCAACCTCGGCCCGAACTGGAACCGCCTGCACCGCCTCACCTACACGATCGCCGTGGCGGCCCTGGTCCACTACTTCCTGCAGTCGAAGATCGACGTCACCGACCCGGTCTTCTCGGCGGGCCTGTTCCTGCTGCTGATGGGCTGGCGGGTGATGCGGCGCTTCCAGTGGCCGGAGCGGCCCTGGTCGCTCCTCTTCCTGGCGATCGTGGCCGGGCTCGCGACCGCCGGCCTGGAGGCCGCGTGGTACGGCCTCGCCAGCGGTGTGCCGGCCAACCTCGTCCTCGCCGCCAACCTGGACTTCTCCGGGCCGATCCGGCCGGCCTGGTGGGTGCTGGCCGTCGGCCTGTCGCTCCCGCTCGTGGCGCTCGTGCGCGGCCCGAAGGCCCCGGCACCGGGCAGGCGACCGGACCGGGCGGCCCGCCGGGTGCCTATCCGGGAACCCGTCCGGGAGCCCGTCCGGGAGCCCTTGTCGCCGTCGGCCTGATGCCGCAGAACCCGCTCCCGGTCCTCCGCCGCCGGCGGCCCCGGGCCCAGCGGAGCTTTCGAGACGCCATGCGCGGCACGCCTCTCCTGATCGCGGGCTTGCTCGCGCCGACCCTCGCCTTCGCGACGCCCCCCGCGACCCAGGCCGCGAAGCCGGCCGCCAAGGCGGCGCCCGCCGCGCCGCCGGCCGCCGCCGCGCCGGCAGCCGCGGCCTGCACGCCGCCCGCGCCGCCGCCGGCCTCCGCGCGCCCGGCCAAGCCGGAGCTGCCGCCGAAGCCCGCCTGCCTCGACGCCAAGGAGGGCTGCCCGGGCTGGGAGGCCTACAGCTACAACGACGCGATCAAGGCCTATAACCTGCAGGCGCAGGCCTTCCGGCCGATCGCCGAGGCCTACCTGCAGAAGCTCAATGCCTACGTGAAGGCGAGCGCGGACTACGCCCAATGCGAAGTGAACGCGATGCAGAAGTAGCCGGCTGAACGGCGGCCGACACCGCGGCTCGGAGGCGGTTCAGGCACCCGGTCGCATCTTCCGGCGATGATGGCCGCGATCCCCGCGTGCCCGCTCACGCCGAGGCCACCGTGCCCGCTCGTCGTCTCCTCTTACGAACCGGCTTCTGCGCCCTGCTCCTCGCCGCCGGCCCGGCCCTGGCCGCCGATTTCGACGGCCCCTACCCGCCGCACGGCGACGGCGGGCCCGCCCAGGACGACGAGCCGGAGCGCCGGCCACCGCCGCCCCCGCCCCCTCCGGGACCGCGGCCCGAACCCGAAATCCGCGGTCCCCGCTTCACAGCGGCGCCCCCAGAAGCGTCCCCGGAGGCGTGCCGGGAATTCGTGCGGCGGCGCTTCGGTCCGGACGGGGAGCCGGTGCTGCGACGGGTGCGGGTCTGCGACGAGCCGGTCGTCGACCGCGGGCCGCCGCCGCCTCCCCCGCCGCCGGAGGACATCCCGCCCCGTCGCTGGGGCGGGCCGCGCTGGTAGCGCGGGAATCCGGCTCAGATGCGGGCCGGCGCCTTCCTGAGGGCGGCCGCGAAGGCCTTGAGCTGGCGGTTCAGATCCGCCAGCTCGTTCAGCGCGATGGTCTTGTGGCCGTCGCGGACCGCGCGCTCGATATCCTCGACCTGCAGGTCGACGAGGCGGCGGATGGCGGTGGCGACTTGTTGTCGGGTCATCGATTCGAGCGTCTCGTCCGAGCGTCCTGGCGGGCCTCAACGGACGGCCGGTGCGCGGCCGTCGACACGTTTCGGTGATAGGCCGGTAGGCTTAACCGATGGTGTCCGCGGCCCCGCCGTTCACAGGGGATCGGGCCCTAGCGGCGCTCGCGCATCTCGCTGCGGCGCATCGGCATCGCGTCGATGGTGGCGAACAGCCTCTGCGGCGCGATCGGCGCCGCTTCGGTGATCTTGGCACCCCCGTCCTTGCCGACCAGGACCGCGCGGAAGCTGTCCGCGGGCAGGCCGAGGCGCTCGCGCAGGGCCCGCGCCTCGGCCCCCGCGCCGACCGCTTCGAGCACCACGAGGTCGCGCTCGGCGACGCCGGTGCGGACCGAGGCCAGCGCCGTCCGCTGCGCCCGGAGCTGCGCGTCCCCGGCCTCGGGCGCCGACAGCACCAGCACCCGCGCCCGGTCGCGATAGACGTCGAGGGGACCGGCCAGGGCGGCCCCCGCCGCCATAGCTGCCAGCCCGAGTCCCAGTGCCGTCTCCCGCATGCAACCGCTCCGCGCTCTCGAGTCGGGACAACGCGCGACTCGGCCGCGCGATCGCGGCGGCGCGATCGCGGCGGCGCGTTTGCCTCGCGGGCCCGGCGCCCCAGATCGGGGCGGAAGCCCGTGTCCCGGAGTCCGGAATGACCACCGCCATGAACCGCCGCATCGTCCTGGCCTCGCGCCCGCACGGCGAGCCGCGGCCCGAGAATTTCCGCCTGGAGGAGGTGCCGGTGCCGCAGCCCGGACCCGGCCAGGTCCTCCTGCGCACCCGCTGGCTGTCGCTGGACCCCTACATGCGCGGCCGGATGAGCGACGCGAAATCCTACGCGGCGCCCGTCGAGATCGGCGCGCCGATCACCGCCGAGACGGTGGGCGAGGTGGTCGCCTCCAACCACCCCGATCACGCCGTGGGCGACCTGCTGACAGCCTTCGCGGGCTGGCAGGAGTACGTCGTCACCGACGCCAAGGGCTCGCGCAAGGTCGACCCCGATGCCGCCCCGCCCTCCACGGCGCTGGGCGTGCTCGGGATGCCGGGCATGACCGCCTATACCGGCCTCCTCAACATCGGCCGGCCGAAATTCGGCGAGACCGTCGTGGTGGCCGCCGCCGCCGGCCCCGTGGGCTCCCTGGTCGGCCAGATCGCCAAGATCCACGGCGCCCGCGCCGTCGGGATCGCGGGCGGCCCCGAGAAGTGCCGCTACCTCACCGAGGAGCTCGGCTTCGACGCCGCGATCGACCATCGCGGGTCCGACCTGCCGGGCGCGCTGGCGGCCGCCTGCCCGAAGGGCATCGACGTGTACTTCGAGAATGTCGGCGGCGCGGTCTTCGCCGCCGTGCTGCCGCTGCTCAACCCGTTCGCGCGGATCCCGGTCTGCGGCCTCGTCTCCGCCTACAACGCCACCGAGGTGCCCCCCGGCCCGGACCGCCTGCCCGGCCTGATGCGCGCGGTCCTGACCAACCGGCTGCACATCCAGGGCTTCATCGTCTGGGACTTCGCCGAGCAGGCGGACATGTTCCGCAAGGAGGTCGCCGGCTGGATCCAGGACGGGCGCGTCCGCTACCGCGAGGACGTGGTCGAGGGGCTGGAGAACGCCCCGGACGCGTTCATCGGCCTGTTGAAAGGTCGGAATTTCGGCAAGCTCGTCGTCCGCGTCGCCTGAGAGCGGCTTGCTGCCGAAACGGAACGGATATAGAACAAATCGATCCGTCGGCGCTGCGGAAAGCGGGCACAAGCCCGCCCCGCCGGTTGCCGCTCCGGAGGCCCGGGCGCATGGTTCGCGCGCCGCCGGGCAGATGCCCTGTGAGATCCGTACGACTAGGAGAGAGCGATGGCGGGCAGCGTCAACAAGGTGATTCTGGTGGGCAATCTCGGGCGCGATCCCGAGATGCGCCGCCTCGGTTCGGGCGACCCGGTCTGCAACCTCCGGCTCGCGACGTCGGAGTCGTGGAAGGACAAGGCAACCGGCGAGCGCAAGGAGAAGACCGAGTGGCACTCGGTCGTGATCTACAACGACAACCTCGCCCGGGTGGCCGAGCAGTACCTGCGCAAGGGCTCGAAGGTCTACATCGAGGGCCAGCTCCAGACCCGGAAGTGGACCGACAATTCCGGCGTCGAGAAGTACACGACCGAGGTGGTGCTCCAGCGCTTCCGCGGCGAGATGACGATCCTCGACGGGCGCGGCGGCGGCGGCGGCGACTTCGCCGGCGAGGACGAGGGCGGCGGCCAGATCAGCCGCGGCGGCGACTTCGGCGGTGGCCGGGGTGGTGATCGCGGCGGCGATTTCGGCGGCGGTCGGGCCCAGGGCGGCGAGCGGCGTCCGGCCCCGGCCTCCTCGGGTGGCGGCGGTGGCGGTGGCAGCCGCGGCGGCTACGACCTCGACGACGACATCCCCTTCTAGGACCACCGGCGATCCGGAGGCCCTGTACCGTCACCCGAGTCGGCCTGCCCGACCCGGGTGACGCGGACATCTGGGCTGCGTCAGCGCAGCCGTTTCAAGGCAGCATCCCGGGACCGCGCGGCGGTGCCCGGGATCCAGATCCGCCTGCGTACGTCTCGGTCCGCCCGCCTTCGGCGCCCCGGAGCGCCGCCGCTCAGCCCTTGAGCTGCCGGTTGCAGGCCGAGTAGTAGCCGCCGCCCTTCTCGATCCACTTCATGCCGCCCAGCGTGCCGGCAGCCTTCGCGGCGTTGTAGCTGTCGAGGCAGGTGTGCATCCGGGCCTTGCCGGCCGATTCCTTGGCGTATTTCGGATCGACGGCGCGGGGGAACGTGGCCGACGCCGCGGCGGCGGACGTCGTCCCGGCGCGCGGGGCGGCCGGCGGCGCGGCCGGAGCTGTCGTCGCGGTCGGCGAGACAGGGTTCGGCGCGGTCGTCGGGGCGTTGTCGGCCGCCGCACCGCACTCGGCCTTGCGGAAATCGTTCCACTTCTGGCCGTTGAGCGTGCCGGCCTGCTTGGCGGCCTGATACTTGACTGAGCAATCCTTCGCGGAGAGCGCGGCGGCCGGCGCGGCGCCGGCCACGAGGCCGGCGATCATCAGGGATGCAAATACATAGCGACTCATGACGAAGAATCTCCGGGACACTATGTTGCGTCCCGAAAGAGATTAATACGGCTCTATGCCGTCGTGAATATGGGTTTGTCCGTTCCAGGGGGACAACACGGTGGCCGAGCACTGACCCGGCACCGGCCGGTCGCGGATCCGGATCGCGCGCGGCGGGCCGAGCTCCGGACGCGGCGACCCGAACTCGGGTCGCCGACGCGGATCACCAGCCGCCGTAGGATCGGCGCGGGCCCTCGTAGCCGCCGTAGCCGCCGTAGCCTCGGTCGTAGCCGCCGTAGCCGGGCCGGCCGCCGTAGGGTCCCCGCGGTCCGCCCCAGCCCCAGCCGCGATCGTTCGGCCGGCAATGGCCCCAGGGATTGGGATGGAAGCCCGGACCGCAGCCTCCGGCCACGCGCTCGATCACCGATCCGGCGTCGGGCGGCCCGTAGCCGAACGGCGCCGCGTTGGCCGTCGTGGCGGTCGCGAGAGCCGCGGCGGCCACCGCGACGAGGCCGATCACCTTGGCGCGCATCATGACACGATCTCCTGAACCTGCGGCCCGGACGCGCCGGGCCGATGACAGGAGGATGCGCCGGCCGCTGTGAACCCGGACACGCTCGGGCATTCATCGAGCCGACACTCTCGGCCGGCCGGGCCTCCGCGCGGCGGGTCGGTCAGGCGGCCTGGAGCTGGATCGGCGCCGGTTCGGGCGCCCGCGAGCGCGCGAAGAGGTCGGCGCCGACCGTTTCGCCCGCAGCCCTGACCAGCGTGGCCTCGTCGCAGGAGCGCGCGACCTTCAGGCCGAGCGCCTCGAGCCGCGCGTGCTCGGCGCAGTAGGCGGCGATCCGGGCGCGGCCGTAGGCCGGCATCGGCGCGAGCAGCCGGTCGCGCTCCGCGTCGTCGGCGCGGAACAGGGCCGAGATCAGCTCGATCGGAACCGGATACCGCGCCAGGGCGCTCGGGTGGGGTCGGTTGCCGTCGCGCGCCATGGGTGCCTCTCCGCTTCGCTGTGCGGTGGAAGGTTCGGCAACCATAGTTAACGATCAGTTGTGATCGCGGCGGGAGCCCCGGTGAGCCGCCCCGCAGCGCCTCAGCGGCGGGGCGGACTCACCCAGGTTCCGCCGGCGGCGCGATCCGATTCCGGCGCCGCGAACGGGGGTCGCGCGTCCGCCCAGCGGGCGACCGGGCCCGCGGCCGGCGCGATCGAGCCCGTCGTCTCGGGGTCGGTCCAGACGGGGGCGCCCGCGGCGACCAGCGCGGGTGACGCGGACGGATCCGGCAGGTTCCGCTCGTAGCCGGCGACGACCGCCGCGAGGGCGATCGCCACGAGGACGAACGCTAGACCGTCGACGATCATGGAGCCGAGTCTCGGCATGGTGCCCGCGCCTGTTGACCAAGCCTCCGGGCTACCGCGGCAGGGTTAACGAACCCTGTCCGAACCCGGCGGATCGGGCCGACGCGTTCAGATGTTGCGCGCGCCGCGCAGCGTCTTCAGGCCGATTCCCGTCGACTCGAAGCCGCCGTCGACGGCGAGCTGCTGACCGGTGATGTAGGAGGCGCGCTCCGAGCAGAGGAACACGATCGCCTCCGCGAGCTCCGTCTCCAGCCCGTAGCGGCCGAGCGGGACGGCGTCGTGGTAATCCGCCCGGATCTCGGGGCTGTGCACCGCCTTGGCCATCGCGGTGTCCACCGGACCGGGGGCGACGGCGTTCACGCGGATCCCGTACTGCGCCAGCTCGGCGGCCTGCTGCTTGGTGAGCTGCGCGAGGCCCGCCTTGCTGGTGCCGTAGGCGGTGCGGAGCGTCGAGGCGCGCAGGCCCGAGATCGAGGTGATGTTCACGATGGCGCCGCCGCGCTCGGACAGGAGCGGGACGGCCGCCTGCGTGCACAGGAACGGGCCGGACAGATTGACGGCGAGCACCCGCGACCAGTCGGCGAAGGTGGTCTCGGTCAGCGGCTTGAAGATCGCGATGCCGGCATTGTTGACCAGGGCGTCGAGGCGGCCGAACCGGTCGGCGACCTGCTGGATCGCCGCCGCCACCGCCTCGGGCTCGGAGACGTCGGCCGTCACCGCGAGCGTGGCCTCCGGGCGGCCGAGCCGCTCGGCCGCCGCCGCCGCGCCCGGGCCGTCGATGTCGAGGAGGGCGACGTTCCAGCCGTCGGCGAGGAAGCGGGTCGCGGTGGCGAGGCCGATGCCGCGGGCGGCCCCCGTCACCAGCGCAGTCCGGGCCTGGGCGTCGCTCATGGTCGTCTCCGTCGGGATCGGCGGCGCCCGGATGGCGCGGGTCAGCGTTCGGGTCAGCGGCGGTGCCATCACCGCGCGCCGGACCCGGGCGGCCTTCCGGGCCGTCCCGCCGTTGTGAACCGATCCGCCCGCAACGTCTGATGGATCGCGCGCGCCGTCGAGGGTCTGCCCGAACATCCGCCCGGCGATGACCGGCGTCAGCGAAGCGACCCGGGAGCGCCACGCCCGGCGGATGTCCCGCGGGTCCGGGTCGCGTCGCAGCGCTCGGGACGACGGCGTAGTGCCGCCGCAAAGAGCGGCGACGGGTGCGGGATCAGAGCATCGGCATGCCGCCGGTGACCGGCACCAGTGCCCCGGACATGTAGCTGCCCTCGCGTGAGGCGAGCAGCACGTAGGCCGGCGCGAGTTCCGCGGGCTGGCCGGCGCGGCCGAGCGGCGTCTGCGCACCGAGCTGCTCCATCTGCTCCGGGCTCTTCACGATCGGCTGGATCGGCGTCCAGACCGGCCCGGGGGCGACGCAGTTCACCCGGATGCCCTGCGGCGCCAGCAGGTTCGACAGGCCGATGGTCAGGCTCGCGATCGCGCCCTTGGTGGCGGCGTAGATCAGCATGTTCGGCCCGGCGACCTTGGCCTGCACGCTGGTGCTGTTCACGATCGCGCCGCCCGGCTTCATGTGCGGCACCGCCGCCTGGGCGAGGTAGTACATGGCGAAGACGTTGGCGCGGAACGAGCCCTCGATGTCGGACGCCGCCAGATCGTCGAGGCCCTCGTTCACCACCTGGGCGGCGGCGTTGTTCACGAGGATGTCGAGGCGCCCGAAGGCTGCGACGGTGCGCGCCACGAGATCCCGGCACCGGGCCTCGTCGCGGATATCGCCGGGGAGGAGCAGGCAGCGGCGGCCGGCCTTCTCGACCCAGGCCTTCGTGTCCTCGGCATCCTCCTGCTCGACCTCGAGATAGGAGATCGCCACGTCGGCGCCCTCGCGGGCGTAGGCGATGGCCACCGCCCGGCCGATGCCGGAATCGCCGCCGGTGATCAGCGCCGCCTGACCCGTGAGCAGGCCTTTGCCGACGTAGCTCTCCTCGCCGTGGTCGGGGCGCGGCGTCATCTTCGTGGTGAGGCCCGGGCGGGTCTGCTGCTGGTCGCCGGGGAAGGGCGGCCGGGGGCCGGCCTCGCGCGGGTCCTGGGTCATCGGGTGCGGCTCCTCGGCTTGGGACCCGCAGGATCTAGGGCCGTCGCTGCGGCCACCGCCTGCGCCCGGGGGTCACAGGCGGTGGCCGCGACCGGGCCGTCTCAGAAGGCCCGGTTGCGGTTGGCGTGCGGGCCGCCGTAGCGGCGACGGAGGTAGGACACGACCTTGGGAAGCAGGAAAGCGATCAGGATCTTGCGCATCGGGGCTCGCTCGCGTCACGGGTTCGTGAGCGGGCAATGCTCGGACCGCGCCGCAGTTCCGCGCCCGGTCACAGCTCCAGCGTGAGGGTCACCGGGGCGTGGTCGGAGGGGCGCTCCCAGGCGCGGGCCTCGCGCAGCACCTCGACCTTGCGGACGGTCCCGGCGAGGTCGGGCGACACCCAGGCATGGTCGAGGCGCCGCCCCTTGTTGGCGGCCGACCAGTCGGGGGAGCGGTAGCTCCACCACGTGTAGATCTTCTCCGGCTCCGGGGTGAGGTGGCGCGCCGCGTCGATCCAGCCCGCCTCCCCGCGCAGCACCTCCAGCGCCTCGGTCTCCACCGGCGTGTGGCTCACCACGTCGAGGAGCTGCTTGTGCGACCAGACGTCGTGCTCCAGGGGCGCGACGTTGAGGTCGCCCACGAGGATCGCCGGCCCGGAGACGCGCCTGCCGCCCCAGGCGCGCAGTTCGGACAGGAAGTCGAGCTTGTGGGCGAATTTCGGGTTCAGGTCGCGGTCCGGCACGTCGCCGCCGGCCGGGACGTAAAAATCGTGCAGCACGATGCCCGAGGCCGCCCCGGCCTCCGGCCCCAGCACCGCCGAGATGTGGCGGGCGTCCTGACGCTCGCAAAAGCCCATCACGGCGCGGGTGTGCAGGGGGAAGCGGGAGAGGATCGCGACGCCGTTGTAGCCCTTCTGGCCCGCGAACATCACGTGCTCGTAGCCCGAACCGCGCAGGGCCTTCAGCGGGAAGGCGTCGTCCGGGCACTTGGTCTCCTGGAGGCAGAGCACGTCCGGTCTGTGCTCGGCGAGGAAGCGCAGCACGAGGTCGATGCGCAGGCGCACCGAGTTGATGTTCCAGGTGGTGACGGTGAATTGCACGGGCGGCGCTGGGGTTCTGACGGCGTTGCGCTCCGATAGCCGATTTCGCGGCCCGCGACAGTCCGCTCACCGCCCGCCCGGCGAAAGGCCGTGCGCGCCCGGCCGGCAGGCGCTATGTCCGGGCCCTGCCCTGTCCCGGGCCCCTCGTCGAGGCCCGCCATGGCGCACGCCCGCTCGCTCCTGTTCGCCGTCTACTGGGCCGCCTGGACGACCCTGTTCCTCGCGCCGCTGGCGATCTTCCTCCTGTCCGGATCGCCCCAGCGGCCGATCCGCCGGGCGACGCGGCTCTGGGCCCGCGGGATCCTGGGCGGCCTGCGGCGCATCGTCGGGCTGCGCTACGTCGAGGAGGGCCGCCAGCACCTGCCGGACGAGCCCTGCCTGATCGTCGCCAACCACCAGTCGACCTGGGAGACACTGGCCTTCCTCGTCCTGGTGCCGGACGTGGCGATCGTCGCGAAGCAGGAGCTGCTGGCGATCCCGGTGGTCGGCTGGTTCCTCCGCCGCTCGCCGATGATCGTCATCGACCGGGCCAAGGGCACCCAGGCCCTGCGCACCATGATCGACGGCGGTCGGGAGGCGGTCGCGGCGGGCCGGTCGGTCCTGATCTTTCCCGAGGGCACCCGCGGCGCGATCGGCGAGCCGCTGCGCTTCAAGCGCGGCGTCGAGCTGCTCTACGGCCGGCTCGGCCTGCCGGTGGTGCCGGTGGCGCTCAATTCCGGCCTGTTCTGGCCCGGGGGCGCGGCGACCCGGTCCGGCACGGTGGTGGTGAGCTACCTCGCGGCCCTGGCCCCCGGCCTGTCGACCGCGGAGTTCCTGCACGGGACGGAGGGCGCGATCGATCGGGAGTTGAACCGGTGGCGGCCCGGCGACGCGGCCGGGCTCGGCGCCCCCTGACGGGGCGACCCCGTCACTTCTGCGATTGCTGGATCTGCTGCTGCATCGCCTTGTCCTCGGACCGTCCGTAATTGATGAAGAACAGGCTGCCGTCGACGCTCTTGCCCTTCTGCAGGTTCGAGAGCGTCACCGTGGTGACGTAGCCCTGCGGGTCGGTGATCCGCCACTGCGACAGGGTCTTCATCTCGGCGTCGAAGAACAGCTGGATCTTCGAGGTGCCGCCGAGGGTGGCGCGGTCCTCCAGGCTGATGCGGACGCTGCCCGGATCGCTCGCCACGTCGGTGACGGTGAGGTCGCGGGCGAGGTCGATCTTCTCGCGCAGGAGGAATTTCAGCGGCGTCTGGGCGATGAAGTAGAGGTCCTGGGTGTTCAGCTTGCGGTCGCGCACCGCCACCGAGGTCCCGTCGGCGACCACCTCCAGCGGCGAGGGCTGGTCGTAGTCGAAGCGCAGGCGGCCGGGCTTGACGAGCGTCAGCTTGCCGCCGATCCGGCGGCCGTCGGCGCCGATCTGCACGAAATTGCCCGTCAGGGTGTTGATGCCGTTGAAGTAGGCGTTGGCCTGCGCCAGCAGCGCGGCGGGATCGGCCGAGTCGGCGGTGACGATCGCCGTCGGCGCGCCCACCGCCGCGACCTTCGGCTCGGATGCCTTGTGGTCGGTTTTGTCAGCGGCCTTGTCGCCGCCCTTGCCGGACTTGGCCGTGCCGGGCTTCGTCTCCTTGCTCGCCTCCTTGGCCTTGGGCGCGGCCTTCTTGGCCGGCGCGGGGGCCGCCGGGGCGGCCTCCGGCTGTGGGGCGGGCTCCTCCTTGTGGCCGAACAGGCTGTCGATGAAGGCGCCGACCTGCGCGTGGGCCGGGTTGGCGGTCGCGAGCCACAGCCCGGCGGCGATCACGGAGCCGGCTGTGCGGGTGCGGCGGCCGATCATCGGCAGAGTCTCCTGAGGAGCCGCGGGCAAGCTCCGGCGGCGAAACAGAGGTGGGCGGGCCGCTGCGGACGCCTTGCCGTCCCCTCGTCTTCGCGAGCGGAGCGAGGCAATCCAGGTGCGCCACGATACCGGAGGTCGCGCTACTCTGGGTTGCTTCGCTCCGCTCGCAGAGACGGGGCGGGTTTCGCAGCCCCCTTTTAGAACCTCGCCCTGTGGCGAAGATGCGACGTCCGGGCCGCCCCGTGGCGAGGCGGCCCGGACAGCGTCTCACTCGTCGTCGTACATCCCGGCCGAGCTGTGCGTCGCCCCGGCGACCAGGATCTCGCGCTTGCCGGCGTGGTTGGCCGGGCCGACGATGCCCTCGATCTCCATCCGCTCCATGATGGAGGCGGCGCGGTTGTAGCCGATCTGCAGCCGGCGCTGGATGTAGCTCGTCGACGCCTTCTGGTCGCGCAGCACCACCTCGATCGCCTGCTTGTAGAGGTCGTCGGAGTCGCCGCCGCTCGCCGCCGCGAAGGCGCCGATGTCGAAGACGGGGGCCTCCTCCTCGGGCTCGTCGGACCGCTCGGCCTTGTCGGCCGCGGCCGCCTTGCCTCGGCCGGACCGGCCACCCTCCTTAGCGGGCTCTTCGGGCGAATCGTCGGCGGTGACGGCGTCGAGGTAGCTCGGGCGGCCCTGGCGCTTGAGGTGGGCGACCACGCTCTCGACCTCGCTGTCCGAGCAGAACGGTCCGTGCACCCGCGTCGTGCGCCCGCCCCCGGCCATGAACAGCATGTCGCCCTGGCCCAGAAGCTGCTCGGCGCCCATCTCGCCCAGGATCGTGCGGCTGTCGATCTTGCTCGTCACCTGGAAGCTGATCCGGGTCGGGAAGTTCGCCTTGATCGTCCCGGTGATCACGTCCACCGACGGGCGCTGGGTCGCCATGATCAGGTGGATGCCCGCCGCGCGCGCCATCTGCGCCAGACGCTGGATCGCCCCCTCGATGTCCTTGCCGGCCACCATCATCAGGTCGGCCATCTCGTCGACCACGATCACGATGTACGGCAGCGGCGCCAGGTCCATCGCCTCGTCTTCGTACACGGCCTCGCCGGTGTGGCGGTCGAAGCCGGTCTGGATGGTGCGGGTGATGGTCTCGCCGCGGTCGGGGGCCTCGTTGATGCGGGCGTTGTAGCCGTCGATGTTGCGGACGGCGATCTTGGCCATCTTCTTGTAGCGCTCTTCCATCTCGCGCACGGCCCACTTGAGGGCGATGACCGCCTTCTTGGGGTCGGTGACGACCGGGGAGAGCAGGTGCGGGATGCCGTCGTAGACCGACAGCTCCAGCATCTTCGGGTCGACCATGATCAGGCGGCACTCCTCGGGCTTCAGCCGGTAGAGCAGCGACAGGATCATGGTGTTGATCGCCACCGACTTGCCCGAGCCGGTCGTGCCGGCGACCAGGAGGTGCGGCATGCGCGCGAGGTCGGCGATGATCGGCTCGCCGCCGATGTTCTTGCCCAGGCACAGCGCCAGCTTGTGCTTGCTCTCGGCGAAGTCGGCCGACGAGAGCAGCTCGCGCAGGAACACGGTCTCGCGGGTCTCGTTCGGAAGCTCGATGCCGATGACGTTCCGGCCGGGCACGACCGCGACGCGGGCCGAGACCGCCGACATCGACCGGGCGATGTCGTCCGACAGGCCGATCACGCGGCTGGACTTGGTGCCCGGCGCGGGCTCGAGCTCGTAGAGGGTGACGACCGGGCCCGGCCGCACCGCCAGGATGTCGCCGCGCACGCCGAAATCCTGGACCGTCTGCTGCAGGTTGAGGGCGTTCTGCTCCAGCACGTCGGCGTCGACCTCCTCGCTGCCGCCCGGCGCCGGCAGGGCGAGCAGTTCGAGGGACGGCAGCTCGTAATCGGCGTTCTCGATCGGCGCGATCTCGAGGTGGCGGCCGGCCGGGATCAGGTGTGCCCGCGGCGCCACCAGGGGGACCGACGCCGGCGCGGGGGCCGGCAGGGCCGCGTTCTCGATCGTCTCGACGGCAGCGGCGACCGGCTCGGCCTCGACCCCGATCTCCGCCTCGATCTCCGCCTCGACCGGCTCCGGCTGCGGCGCCAGCTTGCCGCGGAGCAGGACCGGGCGCGGCGTCATCGGGATCACAACGCGCTCCGCCTCGGCGCGCGCGGCGACCGGCGCGGCAACGACCGGGGCGGGACCGGCTTCGGGCACGGCCGGGGGTGCCGGCGGGACGGCGGTCGGCTGGCCGGCCGCGCGGATCGCCGCCCGGGCCGCCATGGCGCTGAGAGCCGGCGCGCGGCGGGGCGCCTCGGACGCGGGGGCGGCCGGAGGCTCGGCCGCGGCGCTGCCGGGGCCGAAGACCAGCGACAGGCCGGACGCGGCCGGCGGCGCGACGGGCGGCAGGAAGGCGCTCCGGATCGAGGCGGCCTCGTCCATCCGCTGGCCGGTCTCCGTCCCGTTATCCTGCCCGTCGGCGGGGCGTGGCGGCTGGTCGAACCGGACGAGCCGGTCGAGCACGTAGACCGGCCGCGGCGGCAGCGACCGCAGGTGCGAGATATCGAGGGGCATGGAGACGAAGCGCTCGTCGGACGCCGCCGGCGCCGAGACGGCGGCCGGGGTCGGCGCGACCTCGGCGGGCTGCGCCTCCAGGGCCGACCAGGCATCGACGGACGACCAGTCGCCGCCGTCGAACCAGGGCTGGACCTCGGACCAGTCCGGCAGGTCCGACCAGTCGCGGGCCGGGGCCTCGGTGACCGTCTCGACCGGTGCGGCGGCGACCAACGCGGCCGCGACCGGGGCGATCGCCGCCGTGGAGGCGGCCAGCTCGACCGCGGGTCGGACCGGGCGGCGGTCCGGCGTGCGGAAGAAGCGGACGCCCGGCGGCGCGACGAAGGGCTGGCGCCACAGCGGCACCGGCTCCGCGTCCGGCGCGGCGGCTTCGGGCAGGGCCGGCACGGCTGCGGCGCGCTCGGCCGCCTCGGCCGCCTCGGCCGCGATCCGCGCGCGCTCGACCCGCTCCTGCTCGGCCTCTTCGCGGGCGGCCCGCTCGGTCTCCAGGGCGAGGGCAGCGGCCTGCGCCTCGGCACGGGCGCGCTCCAGGGCGACGCGCTCGGCCTCGAGGGCGCGCTGGCGGCGCTCCTGCAGAACCGAATCGGGGGTGCGGGTGTAGCGCACCGCCGAGGGCGCGGCCGGTTCCGGCGCGGCGACCGGCGTCGCGACATGGTCGGTCACGTGGCCGGTCACATGGCCAGCGGCATGGCCCGCGAGCGGAGCCGCGGCCGGCGCGTATTCCGGGGCGATGGCGGCGGGCCGGCGCGGCTGGCGCACCAGCACGCCCGGCGAGGAGGCGCTGCGATCGATCCGGCTCTCGTAGGCCGGGGCGTCCAGGGCGTCGAGGCTCGCCCGGTCGTCGAAGACCTGGGCCGGCCAGTGCGGCTCGGGCGCCGCGGCGCGCGCCGCGCGCTCGGAGGCGTCGCGGCCGACCATCGCGCCCGGCGGCGTGAGCCAGCTGGGCTCGGCGCGGCGCCCGGGGGCGCCGTAGGACGGGCGCGCGGGCAGGCCCGCGGGGGAGCCGGAGAGGCGGCGGGTGAGGCTCGCGCGGAGCGCCATCAGCCGGTGCGCCAGGGCTCCCAGAGAGAGGCCCGAGCGGTCGCCGCCGCGGACGGGGCGGGCGGGGTCACGGTGGGAGTACGGAGGCCGTCCCGATGCGCGCATGGGTTCTCAGACGATACTCGAAACAGGGATCCGCCGACGCGCGGCGGCTGTTCCTGAGTTAGGCCATTCGTCGTTAATGGAGGCTTGCCGCCGGCCGCGGTGCGGAAACCATGCCGGCAATCGAACCGTCGTCGCGGGCAGCCCGACGCGATCCGGCGGCGGCGCGATCGCCGGGACCGCGCGCGTCCCATATGTTACCCGCAGCCACCCCTCATCCGGACAGGTGACCGTGTCTCCACCCGCCTCCGAATCGCCGGCGCGCTTCCGCTCCCTCTACCGCCACGGCTTCGCCCGGGTCGCGGCCTGCACCGGCCGGAGCCACCCGGCCGAGCCCGAGCGCAACGCCGGCGTGATCCTCGACCTCGCCCGGACCTGCCACGAGTCGGGGGCGGCGCTCGCCGTCTTCACCGAGCTCGGCCTGTCGGCCTACGCGATCGAGGACCTGCTGCTCCAGCAGACCCTGCTCGACGCGGTCGAGGTCGCGGCCGCCCGCGTGGTCGCCGAATCGGCGAATCTGCGGCCGCTTCTGATCGTCGGCGCGCCCCTGCGCTGGCGGCACCGCGTCTACAACTGCGCGCTCGCCATCCAGGGCGGCCGCGTTCTGGGCGTCGTCCCGAAGACCTTCCTGCCGAACTACCGGGAGTTCTACGAGAAGCGCCACTTCGCCTCGGGCGCCGGGATCGCCGGCGAGACCATCCGGGTCGCCGGCCACGAGGCGCCCTTCGGCACCGACCTGCTGTTCCCGGCCGAGGACCTGCCGGGCCTCGTGGTCGGGGTGGAGATCTGCGAGGACCTGTGGGTGCCCGAGCCCCCCGGCATGCGCGCGGCGCTCGCCGGAGCCACCGTGCTGGCGAATCTCTCGGGCAGCCCGATCACCGTCGGCCGGGCCGAGTCGCGGGCGCTCCTGTCCCGGGCGGCCTCGATGCGCGGCGCCTGCGCGTACGTCTACGCGGCGGCCGGCCAGGGCGAATCGACCACCGACCTGTCCTGGGACGGCCAGACCAGCGTCGACGAGCTGGGCGTGCGGCTCGCCGAGGGCGAGCGGTTCCCCGAGAAGCCGGTGACGACGCTGGCCGATATCGACCTCGACCTGATCGCCCAGGAGCGCCTGCAGGCGGGCAGCTTCGACGACGACGCGCGCGGCCGCGCCCTGCCCTATCGCCGGGTGCCGTTCCGGCTCAACCCGCCCGAGGCCGATCTCGGCCTGATGCGGCGGATCGAGCGCTTCCCGTTCGTGCCGGCCGACCCGACGCGCCTCGCGCAGGATTGCTACGAGGCCTACAACATCCAGGTCGCCGGCCTCGCCAAGCGCCTGGAGGCCACCGGCACCCGCAAGGCCGTGATCGGCGTCTCGGGCGGCCTCGATTCGACCCACGCGCTGATCGTGATCGCCAAGGCCTTCGACCGGCTCGGCTACCCGCGCTCGGACATCCTGGCCTACACGCTGCCGGGCTTCGCCACCTCGAACGCCACCAAGACCAACGCCCACGCGCTCATGAAGGCCCTGGGCTGCACGGCCGCCGAGATCGACATCCGCCCGGCCGCCAAGCAGATGCTCGCCGACATGGACCACCCCTTCGCCAAGGGCGAGGCGGTCTACGACGTCACCTTCGAGAACGTGCAGGCCGGCCTGCGCACCGACTACCTGTTCCGGCTGGCCAACCACGCCGGCGGCATCGTGGTCGGCACCGGCGACCTGTCGGAGCTCGCCCTCGGCTGGTGCACCTACGGCGTCGGCGACCAGATGAGCCACTACGCGGTCAATGCCGGCGTGCCCAAGACCCTGATCCAGCACCTGATCCGCTGGGTGATCGGCAACGGCGAGGTCGGGCCGGACGAGGCGCGCACCCTCCAGGCGGTCCTCGACACCGAGATCTCCCCCGAGCTGGTGCCGGTGGACCAGGACGACAGCCCCCAGAGCACGGAGGGGACGATCGGCCCCTACGCGCTGCAGGACTTCAACCTGTTCTACACGCTCCGCCACGGCTTCCGGCCCTCGAAGATCGCCTTCCTGGCGCTCCACGCCTGGGGCGACCGGGAGCGCGGTACCTGGGCGCCGGACTTCCCGGAGACCAAGCGGGTCGCCTACGACCTCCCCGAGATCCGCCGCTGGCTCGGGGTGTTCCTGACCCGCTACTTCGGCTTCAGCCAGTTCAAGCGCTCGGCGCTCCCGAACGGGCCGAAGGTCTCGGCGGGCGGCTCCCTGTCGCCCCGGGGCGACTGGCGCGCGCCCTCCGACGGGTCGGCGCGGATCTGGATCGACGAGTTGAACCGAAACGTCCCTGAAACTTGACCGTCACAAACTCGACCGATTGTGCCATTATGAGCACGGTCAAGCCGATTCTTCGCAATGCGAAATCTTGTATTGGGAAAATTGGCTTCGAGGGCGGCCAGGCGGAGGACTTCGGATGCGAAGCTACAACCTGTTCCAGCTCAAGGGCGAGGAGGGCCTCTGCTGCGCTGTGCCGGAGGCCAGCACGGTCCCGCCCTTCATCGGCGCGGGTCGCTGGACCTTCGGCGGCAAGCTGGGCGACGGCGGCCGGCAGCCCCTCGACTTCGACGGGCGGGCCGCCGACACCGCGGTGCGCTTCAACGGCTTCTACCTGTTCCAGACCGTGGACCGGCGCTTCATCGCCTGAGCGGGCTCCGTCCGTCACGGCGAGCAGGACGGCGTCGGGACGATCGGCGCGGCGCTGCCGGGTCGCCGCTCCGGCCACGGAATGACGAACCGAAGTCGTCGCGCGTAAATCGGACCGGCCCGGGGCGCGGACTCGCTCTTCCGGAGCCTTGGCGGCAGCACGTTACCGGTATCGAGCCCTATAGCGGGCCTCGACTCGGCGATCGCGACCAAGATTCCTTAAGGGCTCGCGTGCAGGTTTCGCGGAACCGTCAGCAGTCCGGAGCCGCCCGCATGTCGGAGCATCGCAGAGAGGCGCGCCAGAGGGTCTTCCTCAAGGGCCGCATCGTCTTCAACAACGGGTCGTCGAGCCTCGACTGCCTGGTGCGCGACATGTCCCCCACGGGCGCGCGCCTCGTGATGAGCGAGGCCACCACGCTTCCGGACGCGTTCGATCTCTACATCCCGCAGAAGGACCGGACCTACCGGGCCACCCTGCGCTGGCGCCGGGAAGACGGCATCGGCGTGACCTTCGAGGCGCCGGCCCGGGCCGGCACCGCGCCCGCTTCGCCCGATCCGGCCGCGACGGACGCCTCCGTGACCCTGCTGCTGAAGCGCATCAGCGAGCTCGAGACCGAGAACGCCGCCCTGCGCCGGCTTCTCGCCAGCATGGCCCAGTCGGGCGACTCGGCGAGCGCGGCCTGATCCTCAGGCCTGACCGTCAGGCCTGAGCCTCGAGCGCCGCGCGGATGCGGGCGGCGTGCTCGGCGAGGACCCCGCTATCGGCCATCCCGCCCTCGTGGCGCTTCAGCGGCACGCCCTCGCGCCGTGGGATGACGTGGACGTGCAGGTGGAAGACGGTCTGGCCGCCGGCCGGCTCGTTGAACTGGAACACGGTCAGACCCTCGGCCCGGAACGCCGCCTTCACGGCGCGGGCGACCTTCTGGACGCTCGCCATCAGGGCGCCGAGCGAGTCCGGGTCGGCGTCGAGCAGGCCCCGGGCCGGCGCCTTCGGGATCACCAGCGTGTGGCCCTCGCCCTGGGGCATCACGTCCATGAAGGCCAGGGTGTGGGCGTCCTCGTAGACGCGGTGGCAGGGGATCTCGCCCCGCAGGATCTTGGCGAAGATGTTGTCGGGATCGTAGCGGGCGTCGGCCATGCTGCCTCCGGGACTCCTTGAGCGGCCGCAGGTTGCACGGGGCACCGGCCCGCGTCCACACGGGAACAACCTGCGCGCCGCGACGCTTGCATCGCCGCGGCGGCGGCGCCGTGCCGGGGTCCGAGAGCCCGGTGTCCCCCAGACCGCGCAGGGAGTTCCGGATGGCGCACGAGAGCACGGGAGCGATCTACGCGGCGGCGGGCGCCAACCTCGCCATCGCGGCGGCGAAGTTCGTGGGCGGGGCGCTGACCGGCTCGACCGCCATGCTCGCCGAGGGCGTGCACTCGGTGGTCGACACGGCGAACCAGGTGCTGCTCCTCGTCGGCATGAAGCGGGCCGAGCGCCCGGCCGACGCCCGCCACCCGTTCGGCTACGGGCGCGAGATCTACTTCTACGCCTTCGTGGTCGCGCTGATGATCTTCCTCGGCGGCGGACTGTTCGCCGTCTACGAGGGGATCGAGCGGGTCCGCCATCCCGAGCCGGACGTCGATGCCGAGCTGTTCGGCTACCGCCTGCCCGGCCTCTGGGTGAACGTCGCGATCCTGGGCTTCGCCATCGCGGCGGAGGGCACGTCGTTCTTCGTTGCGATGCGCCAGTTCTGGGCCGAGAAGGGCAAGCACTCGGCCGTGCGGGCGATCCGGCGCAGCAAGGACCCGACCCTGTTCACGGTGCTCGCGGAGGACACCGCCGCCCTGATCGGCCTGCTGATCGCGCTCGCCGGCGTGGCCCTGTCCCACCTCCTAGAGATGCCGAGCCTCGACGGCTGGGCGTCGGTCGGCATCGGCCTCGTGCTGATCGGCATGGCGGCGTTCCTGATGGTCGAGACGCACGGTCTGCTGATCGGCGAGGCGGCCGATCCCGAGGTCGTAGCGGCGATCGCGGAGCTGGTCCGCGGCGAGCCGGGCGTGGTCCATGTCAACGAGGTGCTGACCCAGCACCTCGGCCCGTCCGACATCCTGGTCAATCTCAGCATCGACATGACCGACGATCTCAGCGCCGGCGAGGTCGAGAGCCTCGTCACGCGCCTCGACCGGGCGCTGAAGGCGCGCAGCCCCGACGTGACCCGGGTCTTCATCGAGATCCAGCAGCAGGGCGACCACAAGGTCCGGGCGGCGGCCTGAGGGGTGCCGCCTCGCCGGCGCGCACGGACCTCTGTCAGGCGGCCGCACCGGGCGTCGGGGCCGGCGCGAGCACGCCGTCCCAGGGGACAGGCGACGGGAAGACCTCGTCGAGGAAAGCGAGGAACGCCCGCACGTTCGGGCTGCCGCGCCGGCTCTCCGGCCAGAGCGCCGTGAAGACCGAGCGCTCGACCGCGAAGTCCTGCAGGATCGGGATGAGCGCGCCCCGCCCGACATGCGGGGCGGCGATGTAGGTCGGCGAGATGCCGATACCGCCACCGGCCACCAGCACCGCCGTCACCGCGTCGCTGAAATCCGCGACGATGCCGGTATCCGGCGTGATCTCGACCCTGCGGCCGCCCACGTGGAACGGCCAGCGCAGGGCCTGCCCCGTGCTCTGGAAGCGGAAGTTCACGCAGTCGTGGTGGACCAGATCGTCTGGATGCCGCGGCGTGCCGCGCCGCGCCAGATAGGCCGGGGCCGCGAAGGCACAGACCCGGTGCGGCGCGAGGCGGCGCGAGACCAGCCGGGAATCCGCGAGGTCGCCGACCCGGATCGCGACGTCGATGCCCTCCTCGATTAGGTCCACGAAGCGGTCGCTCAGGCGCAGGTCGACCGACAGCTTCGGATGGCGCGCGCGGAAGCGCGGCAGGGCCGGCGCGAGCAGGTGGACGCCGACCGGGATCGACGCCGCCACCTTCAGGGTGCCGGCGGGCTCGGAGCGTGCCGCGACCGCGGCCTGCTCGATCGCCTCGGCCTCGCGGAGGAGCCGCAGCGCGCGCTCCTGCAGGTCGCGCCCCTCCGGCGTCAGGGTCAGCGAGCGGGTGGTCCGGGTGAAGAGGCTCACGCCGAGCCGCGCCTCCAGCCGCTGCACGCTCTTGCTCACCGCCGAGGGCGAGATGCCGAGGGAGCGGGCGGCCGCCGAGTAGCTGCCGAGGGAGGCGGAGCGGGCGAAGGCGACGATGCCCGTGAGCCGGTCGAGGCCGATCTGTTCCATGACGGCACGACTGAAGCGAAGAGCGGACCGATTATCAAGGAGGGGTCGCTGGCCCAATCTCCCGTCCATCGGCGCCGCGCTGGCGACGACCGGCCAGGTTTCCCGCCATGAGCAGCACCCTTCAGGATCGCACCGTCGTGGTCTTCGGCGGCACCTCGGGCATAGGCCTCGCGGCCGCCCGCCAGGCCAGGGCGGCGGGCGCGGAGGTCGTCGTCGTCGGCCGCCACGCGGTGGGCGCCGAGCGCGCCGCGGCGGAGAACGGCTTCGCCGGCTGGCGCGCCGCCGACGTGACGCGGCCCGAGACGATCGCGACCGCTCTGGCCGACATCCCCCGCGTCGACCACCTCGCGCTGCTGGCCGGGACCTTCGTGGCCGGCAGGGTCCTCGAGGCCGAGGTCGAGCACCTCGCGCGGGCCTTCGACGAGCGAATCTGGGCTGCCATTCATGCCCTGCGCGCCCTCGGCGGCCGGCTCGCCGGGGACGGCTCGGTCACCCTCATCTCCGGCGCCCTGGCGGACCGCCCGAGCGCGCAGGGGACCGCCGTGCTGGCGGCGGCGTCGGCCGCGATGGAGGCCTTCGCCCGCGGCCTCGCGCTCGAACTGGCACCGGTGCGGGTGAACGCGCTCTCGCCCGGCACCACCGACACCCCACTCCTGGCCCGCACACTCGGCGCCCACCGCGACGCCTACGTGGCCGGGCTGACCGAGAGGCTGCCGCAGAGACGCCTCGGCACCGCCGAGGAGGCCGGTGCCGCCGTCGTCTTCCTGATGAGCAACGGCTTCATGAACGGCGAGACCCTGCACATCGACGGCGGCGGCCGCCTGATATGAGCCGCCGGCCGCCGCGCGGCACGCCCGACAACCCCCTTCGAAGGAGACGCGCGATGTCCGATGGCACGGAGGCCGCGCCGGCGGCACAGCCCGACTACGACCGGCTGCTGCGCGCCAATCTCGCGCGGATCTTCAACGCGCGGGACGCCGGCGCGCGGGCGGCCGCCCTGGCCGAGCTCTACGTGGCCGAGCCGACCCTGTTCGAGCCGGACAACGTCGTGCGCGGGCGGGCCGCGATCGCCGCGGTCGCCGGGGCGCTCCTGGACCGGTTCGGGCCGACCTTCCGCTTCGTGCCCGTCGGCACGGCCGCCGGACACCACGGCGTGGGATCGCTGCGCTGGGAAGCCGGTCCGGAGGGCGGCCTGGTCGCGGTCACCGGGACGGACGTTGCCGAGATCGTGGACGGCAGGATCGCGCGACTCTGGGTGCTGCTCGACCCGCCGCCCCCCTGAGACCGCCGCCACCGAACGCTCCGATCTTCAGTCGCTCCGGCCCATTTGCCGGAGGCTCAGCGCCCAGAGCCGCTCCTGGACGGCCTCGTCGCGGCTCTCGGCCGAGGAGACCTTCGGCCGACCGTGGGAGAAGTATCGGCCCGTGACCCCGTCCAGGCCCGGGTCGCTGGCCACGTGGAGGGAGGTCCGCGCGCCCTTCTCGGGCGTGATCAGCAACGGCCGCATCAGCGCCCAGGCCGCGCCGAGCAGGCCGCCGGTGTTCTTGGCGAAGCCGGTATTGACCACCCCCGGATGGACGGCGTTCGCCGTGATGCCGCTGTCGCGCAGGCGCCGGGCGAGCGCGTAGGTGAACAGCACGTTGGCGAGCTTGGCCTGGGCATACGCGCCCATCGCCCGGTAGCGCCGGGCACCCTCGACGTCGTCGAAGTCGATGTGCCCCCGGTAATGGGCCGCCGAGGCGACGTTGACGATCCGCGGCTTCCCGCCCGCCGCCGCCGCGTCCTTCAGCGTGTCGAGGAGTTCGAGGGTCAGGAGCACGTAGCCCAGATGGTCGAGCGCCCAGGTCCGCTCGATCCCGTCGACGGTCAGCGTGCGCCGGTCGAAGATCGCGCCGGCATTGTTCACCAGCACGTCGAGGCGCGGATAGGCCGCCCGCAGGGTTCCGGCGAGCCGGCGGATCTCGGCCTGCGCGGACAGGTCCGCGCGGTGCGGCTCCACGGCGGCGCCGGGCACCGCGGCGCGGATCCTGTCGGCGCAGGCCTGCAGCTTCCCGCTGTCCCGGCCGACCATGGCGACCCGCGCGCCGAGGCGCGCGAGACCGAGAGCCGTCTCGTAGCCGATGCCGCCGGTCGCCCCGGTGACGAGGCAGACCGCGCCGCGCACCGCGCCGGCCTCAGAACACCGCCTGGCCGACCGCGAAGGCGATGACCACGATCACGATGGCGATGAGCAGGAACAGGCCGAACAGGATGCGGGCCAGCGAGCCGGCGCCGGAGGCGATGCCGGTGAAGCCGAGACCGCCGGCGATCAGCGAGATCACGAAGCAGATGAGGGCCCATTTCAGAAGGGTCATGGCGTCACTCCGGCTGCGCCCCGGCGCGGGGCCTGATGCTGCTGCCTCAACCGACGCCAAGCGAGACCGTTCCGCGGATTCCGGACCGGTCCGCTTTTATTCTTACCCGCGTCCGGCCGCTCGGTCGGGGACGCGGTCAGCCGGTCTTCGCCACGGGCTGCGCCGGCACGTCGGCCCGTTCCAGCATGATCTCCGCCAGCGTGTGGTAGAGGCCGCCGCGGCAGATCGCCTTCGAGGCCGCGTCGGCCAGGAGCGCCGCGACCATCAGGGGGATCACCATCGCGTGGTTCTGGGTCATCTCGGTGACGATGACGAAGCTGGTGATCGGCGCCTGCAGCACGCCCGTCAGGTAGGCCACCATCCCGATCAGCACGACGGCGCCGACGGGCATGCCCGGCAGGAATCCGTGGACCGTGCCGCCGAGGCCGGCCCCGACCGCCAGGGACGGCGCGAACAGGCCGCCCGGGATACCGCTGATCGAGCTGAGCACGGTGGCGGCGAATTTCAGGGGCGCGTAGGTCCAGCCGGCCGTCGCGTCGCCGTGGAGGATGGCCTTGGCCTCCTCGTAGCCGGTCCCGTAGGCGGCGCCCCCGGAGGCGAGGCCGCACAGGGCGACGCACAGCCCGCAGGTCGCCGCGAAGATCACGGGCCGCTTCCGGATCATCCGTCCGGCCGCGCCCGGCAGGCCGCGGGCGAACAGGATGACGAGGCGGCTGAACAGGCCGCCCGCGAGGCCGCCGACCACGGCGATCAGCGGCACGATCCAGCTGGCCGCCAGCGGCAGGGCGGCGTCGGTCGTCCCGAAATAGGTATAGTTGCCGAGGAGCCCGAGCGAGGTCAGGCCCGCGGCCACGATCCCGGCCACGATCAGGCCGGAGGAGCGCGCCTCGTAGGCGCGTCCCAGTTCCTCGATGCCGAACACGATGCCGGCGAGGGGCGTGTTGAAGGCCGCAGCGACCCCGGCCGCGCCGCCCGCGAGGAGCAGCCCGGGCAGGCGCTCCGGGGTCAGGCGGCCGAAGGCGGCCATGATCGCGGCGCCGACCTGCACGGTCGGCCCCTCGCGGCCCGCGGAGGCGCCGCAGAACAGGCCCAGGAACAGGACCAGCACCTTGCCGAAGGCCACGCGCGGCGAGATCAGGGAGTAGCGGAAGCCGGTATCCCGGGCGTGGCGGGCGGCGATCACCTGCGGGATGCCCGAGCCTTGCGAGTTCGGGAAGACCGTGAGGGCGAGCAGCGCCGCGAGAGCGAAGCCCGCGGGCGTCAGCACCAGGGCGATCAGCGGCGACGGCGCGGTGAGCCGCCGGAACCCGTCCTGCGCGAGGTCGGCGCCCTTGGCCATCAGCACGGCGGCGAGGCCCACGCCGATGCCGCCCACGAGGAAGAGCAGCCGCCCGCGCCAGAGCGGATAGGCCTCCATCGAGGCCGACCGCAGGCGCATGATCGAGCGGCGGTAGCGCGACCGTTGCGGGGGCGGAGCCTCCGTCGTGTCCGGCACCTCGTCCCGCTTCTCGACCATGAAAGAGCACCTCGTCCGCGCAGTGAGAGCGGACGCTATAGCGCAATGGTCAAGGAAAGGCCCCCTGCGCGGGACGGCCGAGGGCCGGCACCGGCGTGCCGGCCCCGCCGCTCAGCCGATCACCACCTGTGGTGCCAGGCGGCCCGATGCCAGCCGCCGTGATGGTGCCAGCCCCAGGGGCGACGCCAGCCCGCGTGGCGCCAGCCCCACCGATGGTGCCAGCCCCGGGGACGGCCCCAGCCGTAGGCCACCGGTCGGGCGTAGTAGACCGGGCGGTACGCGTAGGGGCGCCAGTTCGGCTTGCACCAGCCTGACCAGCCCCGGTGGAAGCCCGGGCCGCAGCCCTGGGCAGCCTCCGCCGTACCGGCCGTGGCGGCCAACGTTCCGAGCGCGAGGAGTGCTGCGCCTGCCAGCTTCATCCGCATCGTCGTCCTCCGTTCAGTTTCGAGCAGCGCGATGATCCAGCCCCGGTCCGACCGAGTTGTCGCCGGATCATGTCCGGCCGTCCGCGACGGGCCGGAAGTGGGCTCGAAACATCCGAGGCCGGGGAAGCGTTTCTTCACGAACCTGTGCGCGCGAGACGACTGAGCCTCCGCGGAGACAAGCGTCGCAATACGCTGCCGCCCGGTCCGGTCATCGTGCGACGATTGCGAGGATACCGAAGCGCCCCAGCGGCCGCGCGGCCGTCCCGCCTCAGCCCTCGGCGGCGCAGAGCTTCTCCACCGCCCGCACATAAGCCTTGGCGTCGAACTTCTTGAGCGAGTTCTCGCTCTGATAGCGGACCGTGCCGAAGATCTCGCGCTTCTGCCAGGGCCGGTCGTGCAGGCCGTACACCCAGGCGACGTTGGTGAAGGAGTTCGGATCGCGCCCGTCGAGGAAGTAGCGGTTGTTCAGGCGGAGCGTCCGCGCGAAGCCCTCCTCGGGCGACGGGGACCATTCGAGGATCTTCTTGCCCCAGTACATCCGCAGCTGATTGTGCATGTAGCCGGTCTCGCGCATCTCGCGCATCGCGGCGTTCCAGTAGCGGTCGTGGGTCTCGCCGGCGGCGAGCTGCGCCTCCGAGTAGGCGTGGGGGCGCTCGTCCTTCGCGTGCTCGGCCAGGGTCTTGCGCGCCCAGTCCGGCACGGCCCTGTCGTAGGCGTCGTAGCCCTCCGTGTAGAAGACGTGGTTCATGGCGAGCTCGCGCCGGACGATCAGCTCCTCCAGGTAGGCGCCGCGGTCGTCGGCATCGCCGACCTTGGCCTCCCGCACCGCCAGGGCGATCTCCACCGGCGAGATCTGCCCGAAATGCAGGTAGGGGCTCATGTGCGAGGCGGCGGCCGCCTCCGGCATGTTGCGCCCCGCGCCGTAGCCCGAGAACCCGTCCTTCAGGAACGCCTTCAGGCGCTTACGGGCCTGCGTCTCGCCGCCCGTGAAGCGCTTCACCGGGCCGACCTCCCGGTCGAGGGTCATGCCGGCCAGCACGGCCTCCGGATCGGAGACGTCGATCGCGCTCTTCAGCGTCAGGCGATCGGCCGCGCGCTTCACCCGGTGGGGTTTCAGCGCCGCGAGGAACGGGTCCCACAGCCGGTTCAGCTTCGGCCTCAGCGTCCGGGCGGCGTACTCGTGCTTCGGCGAGGCCGTCTCGACCGGCACGACGACGTCGCCCTCGACCTGGACGATCCGCGTCTTCACCGACTTAGCGATCTCCCGGTACCAGCCCTTCTGGATCGCGAGGTAGCCGCGGTCGAGCACGAGGAGCGCGGCGTCCTCGGCGAGGGCGATGGCGATCTCGGCGGGCGAGCACTTGCGCATGACGAAGCCGATCCCGCGCTTCTCCAGGCCTGCCTTCGCCTCCGCGAGACCCTGGAGCAGGAAGGCATAGTGCCGGGCATTGGCCTCGGGAAAGCCGCTCGCGCCGTCCAGCAGGCCGAAGCAGGCGACGACCGGCAGATCGAGGCGGTTTCCCTCCTTGATGGCGAGTTCGAGAGCCGGATTGAACGTCGCCCGGTTCGCCTGCTGCAGGAGATACAGGACGTAGGCGCCGTCTTCGCGCGGCTCGACATCGTTGAGGATCCGGATCCGTTCGCCCTGGATCGCCATGCTCACCTGCTCCTTGCTTGGCGCGCCGCGCCGGAACCTTGGCCGGAGAAGGTAGAGCGGGCGGGATTTTCGTCCGTCCGGACCGGACGGATGAAAAGCCGCAGTCGAGGCGACGGGCCGAACTCCGGCTCCAGCCGCCAAAACCCCGCCTCATCAGGGACTTGCACGGCGATCGATCGGTCCCGCCCGCGACAATGCAGGTTTCGATCGCGCTCGACGGCCTGCGACATTTTCAACACAGGCGGGAAGCGACGCGTGCGCGAGCGCACGAAAGGACAGCCCTGCTGTCCTGATGCTCTTGAATTTTCCGTCGAGGAGCGCAGATTGTGCAGCGCGGGAAGGCGATGGCGTCGCCCTTCCGCAGCCCTTCTTGGGCGTTTCCTCCCTAGACTTCGGGCCGCTCCTTCGGGAGTGGCCTTTTTTCTGTCCGGAGCAGGCGCGGGCCCCGGTCCGGCCCTTTCACGGGCGCGTTGAGGGGCAGCGCGCTTCCCGCGCAGGCGGGGCGCCCGGAGCGCGACGGACCCCTCTCCGGCGGCCCTGCCTCCCTGGGAGATCCGCGCCGCCGGCGATCCGACAGGCCCTCGGCCACGGCGTGTCAGCGCGTCGCGCTGGACCCCGCCCGGCTCGCCGCCAGCGCGGCGGCCTTGCCGCCCGCCGTGTAGAGGTCGAGGCGCGCGTAGACGCCGAATTCCGAGCCGTCGTCGAGGAAACCGCCGCCTGGCCCCTGCGTCTCGGTGAGGATCGCGTTGGCCTCGTCGAGCGTCAGCGCCGGGAAGGCCGCGGTCAGCAGGTGGCCGGCCTCCGGCGCGACCTTGCCCACGTCCTCCCGCCGGCCGGCGGTGTCCGGATGCACCACGGGCAGGCCGTAGGTCTGGGTCGCCGCGTAGAAGGCGGCGTTGGCGGCCGCGTCCTTGAACCGGCCGGTATCCTTCGCCGCGCAGGCCGACACCGCGTCGCCGCAGCCGGCCTTCAGCGCCTCGGTCATCGCCGCGCGGGCCTCCGTCAGGAGCGCCCGGTAATCCGTCACGCCGACCGTCCTGTCGGCCTCGGCGGACGCCTTGTCGAGGACGGCCGGGTTCTTCCGGATCTGGCCGACATAGGCCGGATCGTTGGCGAGCAGGTGCGCGAGGGCGTGCAGCGAGGTCGCCCGGCCGCCCAGCACGTCCATGGCGTAGTGCGCCCCGACGATGATCCGGTCGTTGCCGTACTCGGCGGCGCGGGCGACCATCTGCTGGTAGCGCTCGGGCACGAGCAGCGCGAGCACCATGGACTCGGTGTAGCCGTAGGTGGTGTGCCCGCTCGGGTAGGACGGGCTGTTCACGAGGTCCTGCGAGGGGCCGCGCAGCCAGTCGAGGCTGTCGGACGCGTCACCGAAATAGTCCTTGCCGCGATACGAGAGGAGGCGTGGCAGGGTCTGGAATGGCCGCGAATTGCCGTAGCGGTCGGCGCCGGGGCTCCCGGCCGGCCGGTCGTAGGCCTTGCCGAACACGTCGGTGACGGCGCCGTTCGACAGGATCGCGGCGGCCTCGTCCGAGACCGGATGCTTGCCGTTGGTCGTGGCGTTGGCGAAGAAGTACTTGCCGGAATTCGAATCCGACTTGGTCACGTTGTTGGTGTAGCCGATCAGGTTGGCGACCGCCGGCGCGATGCTGGTGAAGGTCTTGTAGTCGCTGTAGGTCGCCTTGGCGTGGTAGGCGCGGGCGAGCGTGGTGCCGAGGCCGTCGGCGAGGTTGGCGGCGTTGCCGTCGGTGATGAAGCAGTCCTGCAGGGCGAGCTGCTGCTGCTCGGGGAACGGCAGGAGCAGCGGCTGTTTCAGCGCGCCGCTCTGGATGTCGCCGGTGACCCGCAGGTTCGCGTCGAGCGCCGCCTTGCCGTCGGGCGTCATCTGCAGCCGGGCCACCGGGACCAGCCCGCGCAGGGCCGACAGGTTGGCGGCCGACTGTGCGAGGGCCTGGAGGGGCAGCGCCGCCCCGAGCAGAGCCAATCCGACCCGCAGCGTCCCGAACATGCAGCCCTCCCCTCGCCGATGCCGTGCCGGACGCTAGAGCCGTTCCCGATCGCGTGGCAATCGGGCGCGGCCCCGACGTCCCCATCTTTGAAGCGCCCCGGGGCGCCGCGCCGGCCTCCCGCGGCGGCGCGCGCCTCAGCCCCGCGCCCGGGCGCGGATCATGAAGTTGTCGTAGGTGTACTCTGCCACCTGGAACCAGAGGTACTCCTCGTTGCGGAAGGTCCGCATCGCCTCGTAGACACGGCGGAAATCGGCGTTCTTGGCGGCGATCTCGGCGTAGACGTCATTGGCGTTCTTGAGGGCGGCCTCCATGACGTCCTGGGGGAACGGCCGAAGCTGCGCGCCCCCGGCCACCAGCCGGCGCAGGGCCTGCGGGTTGCGGGCGTCGTACTTGGCCTGGACGTCGGCGCCGACCTCGGCCGCCGCGGCCCGGAGGATCCCCTGGTAGGATTTCGGCAGCGCCTTCCACTTCTCGGCGTTGAACCAGAAGTGCAGCAGGGCGCCGCCCTCCCAGAAGCCGGGATAATGGTAGATCGGCGCGACCTTCTGCAGGCCGAGCCGCTCGTCGTCGTAGGGCCCGATCCACTCGGCGGCGTCGAGCTTCTTGCTCTCCAGGGCCGCGTAGATCTCCGGGCCCGGCACCGCCTGCGGCTGGACGCCGAACTTGGCGAGCACCTGGCCGCCCATGCCGCCGATCCGGAACTTCAGGCCCTGCAGGTCCGCGAGGGTCTTGATCTCGCGACGGAACCAGCCGCCCATCTGGGCGCCGGTGTTGCCGCCCGGCAGGCAGACCAGCCCGGCCTTGGCGAAGACCTCGGCGAAGAGTTCGGCGGCGCCGCCCGCCTGCCACCACGCGGCGGCGCCCCGGGCGTTGAGGCCGAAGGGCACCGCGGTGGCCAGCGCGAAGGTCGGATCCTTGGCCATGCCGAGGGTCGCAGGACCGTGTCCCATCTCGACAGTGCCGGCGGCCACGGCGTCGAGCAGGCCCTCGGCCGGGACCGGCTCGCCGGGGCCCTGGACCTGGATCTGGAAGCGCCCGTCGGTGGCCTCCGCGACGATCCGGCTGAGCGCCTCGGGGGCGCCGTACAGGATGTCGAGGGTCTTCGGGTAGGCGGAGGACAGGCGCCAGCGCAGCTCCGGGGCGGACTCGGCCCGGGCCGGCGCGGCGAGCGGCCCGGTCAGGGCCGCGGCGGCGCCGAGGCCGGCGGTCAGCACGCTGCGGCGCCGCGTCCCGGCCGCGGGGGATCGCGCGAGGTGAGGTTCGTCCAACGGCATCTCGTCCGAGCAGGTCCGACCCGTCCGGGCCGGATCGGGGGTCGCAGGTAGCACGTGCGTGCCGGTTCTCGAAAGCCGCGGGCGGCCCGGGCAGTTCCGTGGCGCCTCGAAACCGGATCGTGCCCGTGCTAGGCGCCCGGGATGCGAACCGAGCCCGCCGTCACCCTGCACACCGTCTGCGGCCTGGAGGAACTGGCCGGCCACGGCGCGCGCGGCGTGAGCCACGTCCTGTCGCTGCTCGATCCCGGCACGCCGGAGCCCGCGGCCTTCACCGCCTACGGCGTCCATGCCCGCACGACCCTCCGGTTCCACGACTGCCTCGGCCCGGGCGACGGTCTCGTCCCGCCCGAGCCGGAGCACGTCGCGGCGATCCTGGATTTCGGGCGGGCGCTCGACGGGGCCGGCCATCTCCTGGTCCACTGCCATTACGGCCTGTCGCGCTCCACGGCGGCGCTGCTGACCCTGTTCGCGCAGGCCGAGCCGGACGCGTCCGCCGCCGCACTGGTGGAGCGGCTCCACGCCCTGCGCGAGCCGGCTTGGCCGAACGCGCGCATGATCGGCTACGCCGACGCGATGCTCGGGCGGGACGGGGAACTCAGCGCGGCGGTGCGGCGGTTGCACGCCCTGCAATTGCGGGTCCGCCCGCATCTGGCAGAGCTGCTGCGCGGCCTCGGCCGCGGCGCGGAGGTCGAGGCCGCAGAGACCTTGTGAGGTTGCCTGTGCGGGGTCCGCCCCTCACTTGCCGGCCGGCGTGAAGCTCCCGTCCTTCCACACGTAGAGCACGTAGCCCTGGGCGGTGACGTCGCCCTTGGCATCGAAGCCGACGGTGCCGAGCACGAGATCGAAGCGCTCGGTGTGCAGGGCCTGCGCGATCGGCCTCGGCTCAGTGGAGTGGGCGAAGTTGCCGGCCGCCACCAGCGCCTGCATGGCCGCGTACCCGTAGATCGTCGAGCCCGTGGGATCGACGCCCTCGGCCTTGAAGGCCTTCACGACGGCCGCGGCGGCGGGCTGCCGGCTCGGGTCGAGGTAGAAGGTCATCAGCACGCCGTTGCTGGCCGATCCGGCGATCTTGGCGAAGTCCGGCGTGGCGATGGCCGAGGTACCGAACCATTGCGGCCGGAAGCCCCGGTCCGCCGCGATCTTCACGAGGCGGCCCATCTCGGCGGCGTCGCCGCCGTAGTAGACGACCTCGATCCCCGCGCCCTTGAGGCGGTCGACCAGGGCGGCGTCGTCGGCGTCGCTCGGCGAGAAGGACAGGAACAGCGCCTCGTTCACGCCGATGCGGTTGAGGTTGTCCTTGGTGGCGGCGGCGAGGCTGCGCGCCGCCGGCGTCTGGTCCTGGATCAGCGCGATCTTCCGGTCGCGGAACCGCTCGGCCAGCACGGCGGCGGACAGGCGCGCCTGGTCGTCGTCGCGGCCGCAGACCCGGAAGATGTTCGGCAGCCCCCGGTCGGTGAGCCGGGCCGCCACCGAGGCCGCGGTGATCATCACCACCCCGTTCTGGGCGTAGATGTCAGAGGCCGCGATGGAGGCGTTGGAGCAGACATGGCCGACGACGAGACGGACGTTCGACCGGACGAAGTGGTTGGCCACCGCCATGGCGGTGTTCGAGTCGCAGGCGTCGTCCTGCACGTCGAGGGTCACGGGCTGGCCGTCGAGGCCACCCATGGCGTTGGCGTCCCGGGCGGCGGCCTCGACGCCGCGCAGAACCTGCTCGCCGACCGCCACGTAGGGACCAGACCGCGGAACCGCGACGCCGACCACCACGTCGGCCACCGCTTGGGTGGCGGGCAGGAGCGCGAGACACAGGCTCAGGGTGATCAGCGCGGGCCGGAGCGGCCCGTGGGCGGGGACGAAACGTCCGATCTTCATCGGGCTCTTCTGGGCATCCTTGCGCGACACGTCGGCGCGACGGCGGATGCGGCTCCGTAGCCTCGATCCCGCCCCGCACCCAGTGCCCATACGCGAGGACGCGGCGAAACGCGATTTTTTTCCGCGGCGGTCCTGTCGACGACCTGGCCCCTACTTGGCGTAGGCGTAGGCCGTCGCGGCGGAGGCGACCGGTCCGGTGACGCCGTTGAAGGCGGTGAGGACCTTCTGGACCTCGGTGAAGGGCGCGTTCGACACGTAGATCAGGTCGCGGTTGCGCATCCGGAACGCCTGGGACACGAACAGGCTGTTGGGATCGCGCATGTCGATCCGGTAGACCACCGGCACCAGAGGCGTGCCGAGCAGCTTCGAGCCGGGGCTGAGCCGGCGCACGACGCTGGCCGGCTCGAACCGGAAGATGAACGTCCCGGCCGGGTCGGCGGCGAAGTCCGACAGGCCGCGCGCCTTGGCCAGCGCCTGCGCCAGCGTGATGCCGTCGGCCTGGAACGGCAGCTCGGTGCTGTTGCCCAGCGCGCCCACCGCGATGAAGGTCTGCGGGTCGCGCACGAGCGTCAGCACGTCGTTGGGCCGCAGGTAGATGTTCTCACGCGGGTTCGACACCACCGTGGTCAGCGGCACGGTCGCGGTCACCGGCCCGCGCGAGAGCCGCACGAAGGTCTCGTTGACCGGCGCGCGGTTGCCGCCGGCGGCGGCGATGACGTCGAGGATGCGGTCGCCGTGGCC
>NZ_FOMM01000064.1:0-3200 GCF_900112625.1 Methylobacterium sp. 13MFTsu3.1M2 | reverse complement strand
GCCACCCGCTACGACAAGCTCGCACGCAACTACGCCTCGGCCCTCGCTCTGGCCGCCGTCATCGCCTTCTGGTGCTGATCGAGTCCAAACCCTAGGTTTTTCGCCTGTAGGTTGAGAGGAGCGTCGATGTCCGAGAATCCCAGCCACGTTCAAGGCTATCGGGAGACGAAGGCGGCGAAGGCTGCAGAGAGGCACAACCAAGCCAACGAGGTCTGGGCGGAGGTTGAGGCAGAGCGACAAGCGTTCGACGAGCGGACGGCAAAGCTGCGAGCGATGCGGCTCGCCCCAGAGAACGCCGAATCTTGATGTCGAAGGGCCACCTGAGATGAGGCGCCCACTCCTCGCCGGCCTCTTCGCAGCCGTCACCGGAGCGAGCGGTGCATATGCGCAGGCGACGCTGCGCGTTATCGACACCGCGCCGAACGACGTGCTGAACGTCCGCGAGTTTCCAACCTCGGACGCGCGGATCGTAGGCGTGATTCCACCCGACGGGCGCGGCATCGTCCCGACTGGCGAGCGCAATGGCAACTGGGTGTTCGTCCGTTACCGGAGGGTCGAGGGCTGGGTTTCGCGGCGGTTCGTGTATCCCGGGGCGCCGCCGGTCCGGCGAGGCGGGAGCCTGGATCCGGACGTCAGCGAATAGCAACGCGGGGCTTCCGAGTGCCTGAGCTCATTCCAGCCGCTCTCGGCCGGCTGTTCACGCCCGTAGCGCAGCGCGCGACCCGTCAGCAACGGGCAGAGCAGGTCCAACAGGAGCTCGACGCCGAGTAGGCGAGTTTGAGGAGCTGACGGCCTCGCGGTCAGCGAGCTACACCGGAACGTTACCCGGTGGCGCTCCGCGATAGAAGCCTTAATTTAGTTTACACGTCATTAAGCATGTCGACCGATGGTGCCGTGACGTCGGAAGGACTTGCGATGAGCCGGGGCGAGCCCCTGCGGGAGCCGAAGGCTTTGGTGGGACCCATTCTCAATATGGCCACCGCCCATCATGCCGCCGGGCGCCTGCACGAAGCCGATCAGCATTACAGGCGATGCCTTGATCTCGATCCGGGACACGCAGCGGCGCATTACAATCTTGGCCTCATCGCTACGCTCTTGAGCGATCATGCCCGTGCGGTCCTTCATCACACCGCGGCGCTTCGCTCGGCACCTGAGCAGGCCTCTCGCTGGGTGGCACTAATCGGGGCGCTGCTCGCCTGCGACCGGGTGACAGACGCCCGTAGCATCCTCGATCACTTTCTGGTGCACGGCTTCTCACCCCAGATCGTGTCCGAGCACTGCCAGCCGCTGGTTAAGGTGCTCGGCGCGAACGCTCGCCTCGCCTTCGCCGCTGGGCGGCTCGAGGACGCCGAGTGCCTCCTCGAACTCTTAATCTCTATCGACAAAGATAATGGTGACGCGGTGCATCTTGCCGGGCTCACCGCCTTGCGCACCGGGCGTGCGCAGCACGCCATCGATTTGATCACCATCGCGATCTACCGCGACAGCGGCAACGCCACGTACTTCGCCGATCTCGGTCTCGCCTTCCAGGCAATCGGCAACCTGGTCGCTGCTGGCTCGGCCTTCGAGAAGGCGCTCGAACTCGACCCTGCCTTGGATGACACCCGCGCCAATCTCGCCATCGTGTATCAGGACACTGGGCGCCAGCAGGACGCCGCTGACTGTTGGCGCGATCTGATCGCTCGGGTTCCCGGCTCGGCCGAGTTTCACAACAATCTCGGCGCGGTGCTACACCGCCTTGGGCGCACCGAAGAGGCGATCGCCAATTTGGAGAAGGCGCTAGAAATCAATCCCGCCGCCGCTTTCGCGCTTTGCAACCTTGCACATGCGCAGCTCTTTGCCGAGCATAGTTCGGTGGAAAGCTTCTCGGAGAAGGCTAAGACCTACGGCCGCTGCCATGCTGACGCGCTGCTGCGCATCCGGCCCTTCGCCAATGATCGCAATCTGGATCGGCGCCTGCGCATTGGCTTCGTCTCGGCGGATTTTCGCGATCACCCGGTGGTGCGGTTCCTCGAACCCTTCCTCCACTATGCCGATCGGGAACGCTTTGACCTCCTCGCTTATAGCAACACCAGTCGCGAAGACGCGGTGACGGAGACGCTGAAGGCCCGTTTCGACTCTTGGCGCCGAATCGATGTTCTCGACGACGAGGCCGTGGCGGACCTCATCGAGGCCGATCGCACCGACATCCTCATAGACCTAGCCGGCCATAGCGGCGGCAACCGCTTAATGGTCTTCGCGCGCAAGCCTGCGCCAGTTCAGGTGACTTGGATCGGACTGCCAGTCACCACGGGACTGGCCGCCATAGACTACCGCCTTACCGACGCTGTCTATGATCCGATCGGCGAGACCGAGCACCTGCATTCCGAGGTTCTCTGGCGGATGCCTGGCACTGGCACCTGCTACCGGCCGTTCCTACCGGCGCCGGATGTCGCCGAGACAGCGCCCGTCACAAGAAACCGGCACGTCACCTTCGGCTGCTTCAACCGCTTCGAGAAGATGACCGATGCCGCAATCAAGGCCTGGGCCGCGATCCTAGGGTCTGTCGTCGCCTGAACCATCTGGCATAGCACGCGTTTTGTGCCCTCGACGTGAGGAGGGACGATGCTGAGCGACGCGCAATGGGCTGTTCTGGAGCCGCTGGTTGAGGCGTGTCGGCCGAAGGCGAAGACACCGCCGCAAGACCTACGACGCACGCTCTCAGCAATCCTGTGGCGACATCAGAACGGCGCCAAGTGGCGTGCAATCCCGCACGAGATGGGGCCGTGGTGGCGTGCGGCGCAGATCTTCATCCGGTGGTCGCGCGCTGGGGTGTGGGAGCGTCTGCTTGCTCTCGTGCAGGAGCGCGGCGTTCAGCTGGGCATGGTGTTCCTCGACGGCACCAACATGCGTGCGCATCAGAAGGCCGCAGGTGCCGCCAAAAGGGGGGATCTGCAGCCGAGCGAGATGATCGTGAGGCTCTTGGCCGATCGCGTGGCGGGTATGGGTCCAAGGCCTGCGTGATCGCCGACGGCGCAGGCCGCGCGATCGCCTTCCGGATCGCACCGGGGCAGGCCCATGAACTGCCGCACGCGCTGCCCTTGCTCGAGCAACTGCCGAGCGTTCCGGGGACTGTCAGGAATTCCGTGTGCGGGCGGCGGGTTGAACATCAGGCCGCCATGGCCCGTGTGAAGCGCTCGCCGAAGATGACGGCGAACTGC